>DIPA01000096.1:65025-65397 GCA_002427055.1 Firmicutes bacterium UBA5500
GATAAAGGTCGTGGTCATGCTCGTGCGCTTGTGGAGCGGTCTCCCGGCCTACTTCACAAATAGCAACAGGCTGACTGCCATCACTGCCATGCCAGCCACTAATCCATAGATGGCAGCGTGCTCCTTATCGTAGGCTCGTGCTGCTGGTAGTAGTTCGTCCAGAGAAAGAAAGATCATGGTTCCGGCTACGAAAGCAAATAGAAAGCCTAGTACCATGTCGCTAAAGTAAGGGGCCAATAGCAGGTATCCGACCAGAGCACCAATAGGTTCCGACATACCAGAGAGCAGTGCGTAGCCCAGGGCTTTGCGCTTATTCTTGGTAGCATAGAAAAGAGGCACTGCTACGGCAATTCCTTCCGGAACGTTGTGAAT
>DIPA01000096.1:65520-65946 GCA_002427055.1 Firmicutes bacterium UBA5500
GCTACAGCTATGGTGATAGCAATGCCCAGGTTGCGATCTTGCAGCGCCGAAGCAAAGGTAGCTAAGCCTTCTGGAAAGTTGTGAACTCCAATGGCCAGGGCTGCCACTAGCCCCATACGGGCCAGGCCATCCTTAGCGTCGCTAGGCATCTCATCGCACTTGATACTATCTGAGTAAGACATGTTGTGATGCGGGTTAGTTGACTTGGGAACAAGAAGATCGATCAGACCAATGACAATTATCCCTGCAAAGAAAGCTCCAGCCGCGAGCCATGACCCAGCAACCATGCCTTTGGTCGCGGTGAGCGCTCCTCGCCCTTTAGGTAGCAGCTCAACAAATGCAACATAAATCATCACTCCAGCCGAAAACCCCAAGGCACCCGCTAGGAAGCGGGTGTTTGTTTTTTTGCTCGATAAGGCTATGGCT
>DIPA01000096.1:66056-66933 GCA_002427055.1 Firmicutes bacterium UBA5500
TCCGCCTAGCCCGGCTGCTGAACCTGCCAATAGTGTCAGCAAAAAGGCAAACCAGAAGTTACCCTGCCACATTGTTTGCTCCCTCCCCAAGGCGCATCAAAATACGCTCATGCTTTAGCATCTTCACTATAGGATTCGCTTAATCAACTCTAGATAAGCATTAGGGGGCTTTTGGCCGAATTAGGTAGGGAATTCCAATAAAGTAGCGAATACCAATATAGGCACAAGCGGGGTGTGGGTGGATCTCGCGGTTTAGCTGTAGGTTCACTGCTTCCGCTGAACGCGGGAAATCTGTACTTAATGAGGTGTAAGGATGATTGCAGGTGTAGCAAGACACGATTTAGAACGCGTCGCAAAGTATGCATATGGGCTTAATTCAATTCCACAACACAAATGTAAGGCATTTCCCACTGATTACGACAGCATAGTAGCTCAATTTGAAAAAATGAGCAGCCATCCTAATGATGAATTACTGGTATCAACAGATGACACTAATATCTTGGGCGTATTGGCTATACTAGTCGAGCCAGAGGACATGTATTTAGAGGCTATAGGTGGAGTTTTCGCAGATGATAACTATGAAGCTATAGCGAAGGAGTTTTATGCATACCTGAGAAATAATTACAGGGGATATCGGTTTGATGCAGCCTATCCTAAGGAGAATGAGCAGGCAGTAGATTTTATGAAGTCAATTGGAGCGGAGCTATTAGATTATGATTATGAACTAAGATTAAGTAGCATTGCGTATGAGAATGTGGCTGACAACGCTAATATTATCGAGCTGAATGAAGAATACCATAAAAGTTTTGTGGAGACTCATAATGAGGCTCATTGGGATGCATATTGGACAGGAGAAAGATTGCTCAAGGCTTTGGAT
>DIPA01000096.1:66992-67543 GCA_002427055.1 Firmicutes bacterium UBA5500
TGGATAAGTTTGATATCTTTATTGCCGTAAAGCAAGCTAAGGTAATAGGATCAGTAGTCACTAGTAAACTTACGAGAACGATGGAAGAGATTTATTTCTTAGATGTAGTAGAGGATAAGCGAAATCAAGGCTATGGGACAGCCTTGATTAACAAAGCGCTACAGCACGCTTTTGACAATGGAACTGATGAACTGATGGTCATGGTAGGGAAGGACAATATGGTTGCGCTTCATCTGTTTGAGAAGCTGGGATTTAGGAAAACAGATACGTGTTTAACCTATTCTATGAAGTTACGCTAAGCAGCATTGGGCTGCGAGTCTATCTGGGAAAATGTGAAGAGTCCGCCATGAAAAATGAACAAGGGCGTGAGTCAACTGGATTCTTTACTTAGGGAGCGGTGAGGAACTATCAGTAGGCAAAAATGCTGGATTGTAGGTATCCCTGTAGCTCTGGTTCTTGCTGTGTTGTTATACGTCATGAGCTATTGGAACTTACTGCCTCGACGAACACGGAGGTGAACACGTGAAAACAACCGTATATTTCGTGCGTCA
>DIPA01000096.1:67666-69786 GCA_002427055.1 Firmicutes bacterium UBA5500
CGTATATTTCGTGCGTCACGCCATAGAAGAAATAGAGCTTCCGGCAGCTGGCCAAATAGGTTAAGGAAAGTGAAGGGTGGTTACGACGTATGGTTGATTATGCTATCAGGAAACTAGGACGGGAAGATCCGGCAGCGTTTAGATTCATGGCAGAAGTGCATGAGTCGTTACCGGCCGCTTGGATAGATGATTATGTAGTAGAGCCTGGAGCAGTTGAACAATCATCTGCACGATTGGCAGAGAAGCACAAAACAGGAGAGATCGCCTGCCTTGTAGCGGAGAAGAACGGTGAGATAATCGCTTTTGTATGGGCTGAAGTACATGAGCAGGAGAAAGCAGTTCTTAATATCTTCTCTCTATGGACCAACCCTCAGTACAGAGGGCAAGGGATAGCGACAAAACTGAAGCTGATGCTTGAAAACTGGGCGAAAGCAGAAACAAGTGCTAAGAAGATCGTCACCACAGTCAGTGCTCGTAACAGGAATATGGTTCAGCTGAATCAGAGGCTTGGATATGAGATTGTTTCTCATAAGATGATAAAGCAGTTATAGCTGCTTCTGCGGTGTACCTGCCAAGAGAGGAGTACCTGGGTTGGGGTACATGCGGCGAGGCGGTTGACGCGGTGGGGTGGTCTTATAAGGAGAGAGGGGGATGAGGACAATACAATACATCAATTCCTTGGTAAAGCGCATCAGCGCGGAATTCCCAGCACGTTATACACGAAAGCAGAAACAGGCTTTTCGCGCCTTCCTTCTGGATGAGTTGGCGGACTTGGGCTGGGAAGCGGAAGTGATTACTGGTGGGCGCGTGTTCAAGTCACAAAATGTAGTTACCAAAAGCCCCGATGACGATGTGCTGCTGTTGGCGCATTACGATACCATCGGGCGGGATTTCTTGGGCGGGTTGATCGGCAGGGTGGTAGGATGTAATTTATCGGGGCAATCGATCGGCGGTATAATTATTGGACTGGCGCTAGCAATATGCCTTCTGATCACATGAGTTTTCGGCGCGAGGGAGCGGCGGCAGTCATTTTTGGCAATCCCTCATTGCTGGGCAAGAGCTTCTATGTACCCAACGTGCATTCTTCGCGGGATATCCATCTAGATCCGAGGAACACCGCTTGGCTTACAAAGGAGCTAGTGAAGTTTAGTGATAGGGAAAGGAGAGATAATCAATGGTCATCGGATTAGTATCGGCCTTAATGAAAGACAATGACATCGACCATCAGATAATGGTGATGGAGACATATATTAAGCAAAATAGAAATTGTGACTTGTTGTGCTTTGGGGAGAGTTTCCTACAAGGATTTGAAGGCTTGTCGTGGAATTATGAGATTGATAAGACAAGGGCAGTAGGGATTCATAGCGCCCCCATCCAAAGAATTACGTCATTGGCCAAGAGGTATGGCTGTGCATTGTCCTTCGGTTTCATTGAAAATGGCCAGGGAATCCTCTATAGTAGTAACCTAGTTGTTAATAATAACGGGGAGATAATAGATCTATATCGCAGGATATCAGGCGGATGGAAGGAACCTATCGCCACGGCGGATTATCAAGAGGGCAATGGTTTCCACCTTTTCCGGTATGACGGGTTGCAGTTTTCTACAGCTATCTGCGGGGATTTGTGGAATGAGGAAAATATCGAGGCAATGCGGCGCTTGGAGCCAGATGTTGTTCTTTGGCCGTTGTATGTAGATTTCTCAGTAGAAGACTGGACTACTAATCAATTAGCAGATTATGTGCAGCAGGTTGAACCCCTCAATGCTCCTGTTCTCCTAGTGAATAGCTTTGTTGATGACGACTCTCGGGCTAACGGTGGTTGTTATGTTTTCTATGAGGGGCGAATTATCAAGAGTCTGAACACGGGGCAGCAGGGGGTATTGGAGGTAGATCTTAACTCCATAGGATTAAGTGCAGCAAAGTAAGCTAATGTTGGGGGCGCCAGAGCAAGGAGGGTAACGATGATAATATTGATATTCGTGTTGTTATTTGCGGCAGTTATATTTGCGGTGCAGAACTCGCAAGTGGTCTCGGTTAGCTTCTTGTCTTGGTCGTTTACTACCGTCCAAGCGCTGGTCATTTTAGCTTCCCTGTTTCTTGGCCTGCTTATTGGTTGGGTTT
>DIPA01000096.1:69882-72526 GCA_002427055.1 Firmicutes bacterium UBA5500
AGAAGGGTGGTAAGGCCCGCGGCCAAGTGCGACAGTTGACCAAAGCCCTTGATGATGCTAAGCAGAAGCTAGTTGCATGGGAGGGGGCTGAAGCCAATAGGCCGGAAGAAGATAAAGGCGAGCAACAATAGTTGACAAGCTCTAGGTCAGGTGTACTGACGTAGGGCTTTTTTCTTTGCGCAAAGACTAGTAGGTACCATCTATGATTGACAGCTGCCAATCATAGATGGTACAATAATTCTAAATTTACGTTAGATGGGAGGGGTGACGATGCGAGTTGATGTCTGTGAAAATTACAACTATCTATTTGAAGCTGTAGCGCTTGCCATGCTGCTTTTTCAACGCAACGCGGGTGAAGCAGTGCATTTGGTTGAACGACGTCAGCTCTTCATGCAAGATGGGGTAGACGCTGAAACGCGATTCGCGGATTATAAGTGTTTCTTGGAAAGGATACTTGCCTTGGCAGAACCGCTGGCAGTTAGGTTAGAGGATTTGCGCCCACTGTTCCTGTGTCAAGAAGGCGAGACGGGAATCTTGCAGGGTTTACTTCGGACGTGCGATGCGACATCTATTCAAGACTTTTCGTACGCTTCTTTCCAACAAGCAATCCGCTTGGGGATTTACCAGTTGGGTGTCAACGCTGACGGTGCATGGCCGACGCAGGCAGAAGTTGAGCAGGTGATGGCTCGGGATTTGCCTTTTGAGGAAGCCTTTCGCATAGTTGAGGCGAGTAGCTTAGCGGACCACCAGAAACTGTTCTGCCTACGACTGATACAGGATAGCTCCCAGCTTTTTGGCAGGATACGGGGTTTTCTGAGCGAGTTGGAGGCGATTCTGCGCCAGGAACTACCGGCTGTTGACCCATATCTGCAGGATTTCCTCAAAGCAGCGGCAGCGAAGGGAGGGAAGAGACTATTTCAGGAGGCTGTGGGTGATTTCCTGCAGTTGGATGAGGCCGAATTTCAGTGGGATAAGCCCCTGATAATTTTCCCCTCTGCAGTTGATTACAATGGAGCCAGTTTGCGCATTACGGTCGATCAGCGTCTGCGGAAGGAACTCTCATTAGGTCTTTTGTACCAGCCGTTGGTGTCCTTGAAGCAGCAGGCTGCCCGCCAACAGGACGTGTTTTTGGCGCAGCTAAAGGCCATTAGTGACCCCACCCGCTTTGAGATTCTACATCTTCTGTCGGACCACAGTTGCTACACCAAAGAATTAGCGGATCAGCTGAATTTGACCTCCTCCACCTTGTCACATCATATGGCTTCGCTGATGCGTGAAGATTTGGTTGACTACACCATTAAAGGGCGTAGATCGTATTATTCGGTTAGGTCCACTGAATTAATAAAACTGGCTAATGCTCTCAAGGACTTGGCTGGTAGATCAACTAATGGGCAAGATGACGCAAGGTCATAACCGTTTGTCACTAGGGCTTATGTTTAGGGAGGGGATTTGATGCGAAAGTACATTCACGACTGTCCTGCTGCCCAGGCGCGGCGCAAGATGGCCTCGGCCATTGGCCGCACGCAGTGGCTGCAACTGGCGCTTTATGCAACGGCTGGCGGAACCTTGGCCGTGATTGAAGTGTATGCCATGCGCTTTATCACTCGGCTTTTGTCCGATGGTGCTTCCGATCTGCGTCGCATTCTCTACATTATTGCGGGCTATGCTATCATCGCCTGTTTCTGCAAAGTGGTGCAAACGCAAAGCGAGGCTAGGAGTTACCCGGCCTTGAATGCAATTCGGATGACAGAGATGACCAATCTGGTCACGCGGGTAATGACGATGGACCTCAAGTATTATGAGAACCCGGAATTTATGGATGAAGCGGAGGCGGCCATGGTGGCCCTGCAAGCTAATAATCAGGGCTTCGAGGGCATTTACCATAAGCTTTTCCCAATCACCTCCGACCTAGCGGCTTGGCTGGCGTTGTCGCTAGTGATGATGACGCTTTCTCCTTGGCTGCTCTTATTCTTAATCGCCGCTATTGCGGCTCATCTTTACGCCGCGAAGCTGGTCGTAAGTTACAGGGATAAACGGCGGGAGGAGTTGAGTTCTTGCCGCCGCAGAAACCGCGTTTATGGTGAGAGGGCGACGGATTTTGCCTATGGCAAGGATACTCGCCTGTTTGGTATGACTGCCTTGATTTCGCGTTATTGCAAGGCCGAGATCGAGCGACTTGATGAGCTGCTAAAATACTATATCGGCGTTGATACCCGGGTTAATTTCTTGCGCGCATTCGCGTTGATTGCGGGAGACGCCTTCGCTTTCTTCGTATTACTACGTCGCGTACAGGCGGGGATGCCTCTGGATCTCTTTGTTCTATATCTGACGGCATTGGCCTCATTGACGCTGATTATTATGCGGCTTGGTAATGATCTTAGCTTTGTGCTGCGAGAGTTCAGGGATGTGCAAACGATGTACGGCTTTTTCGAAACACCTCTGATCAGCGCATCGAGCGAGAACTGTTTCCAAACCGATACGCCACCTTCCATTACATTTGAAGACGTATCTTTTTGCTATCCTAACAGCGATAAGAATGTCCTGGAGCATCTCAGCTTCCATTTGGAAGCAGGCAAGAAGCTGGCGCTGGTTGGGATTAACGGTGCCGGCAAAACGACCTTGATTAAGCTTCTGACAGGTCTTT
>DIPA01000096.1:72616-84037 GCA_002427055.1 Firmicutes bacterium UBA5500
CTTCTGACAGGTCTTTATCGTCCGGATAGAGGACGTATTCTGGTGAATGGTATCGATTACCTGGATTTTTCGTTGAGTGACCTCAAACGGCTTTTTACCGTCGTTTTTCAGGAAGTTGAACCGATTGCCGTGAGCATTGCACAGAATGTTGCGGCCGCGCTGCAGGGATTTGACCGTCAACTCGTTGAGCAATGTTTGCAGCGAGCCGGTCTTTGGGAAAAAGTTGCTTCCTTACCGCAAGGCATGGATACCCAGGTGCTGAAAATCGTCGAGCCCGATGGCATCGTCTTTTCCGGCGGAGAGAATCAGAAGCTGATGATCGCCCGGGCCCTCTATCGGACCGAAGCTAGAATTATGATTATGGATGAACCGACGGCGGCACTCGATGCCTTGGCGGAAGAGAAGATCTATCAGGAATTCAATCAGTTGATGGAAGATAGAACAGCTATATTTATCTCGCATCGGTTGGCCAGCACACGTTTTTGTGATGAGATCATGTTACTAGACGGAGGAACCATTGCTGAGCGTGGCACACATGAAGAGTTGATGATGCAAAATGGACTCTATGCTGAAATGTTCCGTGAGCAGAGTAAGTATTATCAGCTGAAGGAGGTTGGGAGCAATGACTAAGACTAGGCAAGAAGCAACCTGTCAGCCCATGGCAAAAGGGCGGATTTTTCAAGACTTTCTTGGATTGATCTGGCAGCTGCAACCGGCCATTTTCCTGTGGCTTCTGCTGGGTGCGGTGCTTGGTGCGGTACAGGTGTTGTTCACAGCTGCTATACCTAAGTGGCTGATTGATGCGTATCAGCAGGGCTATGATACCCAGCGCTTTCTGCTGCTCATCGCCTTGATTGTTTCAGGGAAGTTAGCACTCCTACAGCTAAATAAAACGATAGGCAACCGCCAAGACAGGCAAAATGAATTGCTCACCCAGCAATTCGTTCTGACTTTGGCAGAGAAGATTTCTCGCATCGATTATGCTAATCTGGAAGATCCGCAACTCCTTGACCTAAAGGAGCGCGGTCAATTTGCTCTGACCAACTACGGGGCACTGCAGCAATTCTTTCTTTCAGGCATGCAAGGGGCTACCGGCATCCTGACCCTGCTGGGAGTGACTACGCTGCTAATTCGTTTTAGCTTGCCTCTGTTTCTTGTAATTTTGCTGCTGACCATTCTGTCGACTGCCCTCTCCATCGGCGCACTGGCCCAGATGCAGAAGATGATGCAGCAGCTTATCCCGATCAACCGCGTTTACAACTACTTCATTAATAAGACCTTTCGGCCTGATTTGCAGAAAGAATTCCGCATCTTTGGCATGCACCAGCTAATGGACGACCGCATCCGGGCATTAAACAATGGAACAAGCCACTGGCTATGGCGCATGCGCATGCTAGACGCTAGAACCAGTAGCGGTCAGGCAGTCCTACAATACCTTACTGCCTTCGTGGCGATGGCGTATGCAACGCTGCGTGTTCTTGGCAGAAGTGCCAGAAGTCAAATTGGAATTGGTGATTTCACTTTCTACGTCGGTATTTCCCTACAGTTTTCTAGTGCCGTTTTTAATACCGGTCAAGCGGTGTTTCAGGTCGCACAGGCGCTCGGTATGCTAGAACCTTTCGCTACCTTCATGGCGATTCCCGATAGTGCGGTGAAAAGCGGCAAGCAGGAGGTTCCCGATTTCGAAAGCCTGGTATTTTGCGACGTCTCCTTCCGCTACCCTGGAAGCGAACGCTTAGTTCTTGAGAATGTCAGCTTTGCGATCCAGAGAGGGGAACATATTTCTATTGTCGGCCTGAACAACGCAGGCAAAACCACTATTGTCAAGTTGCTCTGTCGCCTTTTTGAGCCAGACAGTGGCGAGATCCTCTATAATGGCGTACCTATACAAGCATACGATTACGCGCAGTACATAGCGCGCTTATCGGCGGTCTTCCAGGATTTCAAGTTCTTTCCCTTCACTTTGCGTGAAAACCTTGATCCAGCGGGGCGGTGTGACACAGATGCTGTACTTTTCCGGGTCCTGGACGAAGCAGGCGTGGGCGACGTAGTTCGTAGTTTTCCACGACAGCTGGACAGCTATCTTGATAAGAGTTTGCGGGATGATGCTATAGAATGCTCCGGCGGAGAGAAACAGAAGCTGGCCATTGCGCGCGCCATGCTGAAGCAAAGCGATCTGCTGATTCTTGATGAGCCGACCGCAGCGCTCGACCCGCTGGCAGAAAGCGAAGTCTATCGTCATTTTTCCACCTTAACTGAGGGGAGAACCGCCATTTTCATTTCGCATCGCATGAGTTCCTCAGTCTTTTGTGACAAGATCTTGGTTATTGACCGGGGGCGGGTTGCAGCCTTTGACACCCACCAGAATCTCATGGCAGGCGATAACTTGTATCGCCGACTTTTCGAAGCTCAGGCGAAGAACTACGGGGACCGCGGGGACGTACACTTGGCTCAGGCAAATAGTGGGTCTTGCTCTGCCCTATAGCGTGCCATTAGAAAACTAGAAACTTGACTTATGGCAGTCGTCGAACATACTATACGGGAGGCGATTTCATGGAAGAACAGCGCGGCGTTCGCATACAACAGGCCACGTTATCTCAGCGTGAGCAGATTATCAGTCTGGATGAGAGTGTTATTGGCTCAAGATGCAGGGCAGAGCAGATTCGCCAGGGGGTTGCAGACGGCTTAGTCTACATAATAACAGTCAAAGAGGAAATAGCGGCTTTTGGCCTGCTGAGCAGCCACTTCTATGGCAGACACTTTCTTGAGCTACTGATTGTCAAGCAAGAGCACCGACGTAAGGGGCTTGGCAAGATGCTGCTCCGCGTTATACAGGAACAATGCGAGACAGAAAGCTTGTTTACCTCAACCAACGCCTCGAACTTGCCAATGCAGAAACTGCTTGAGAAATGTGGTTTTGAGCGCTGTGGCTGGATTGACCAGTTGGATGAAGACGACCCAGAAATCGTTTACTGCCACCAGCTCAAGGACTTGACCAATGTGCAGCACGATGCAGAATTGACGATAGATAGTTCGGTCCAGATCAGGCCACTGACTTGGGGGCAGCTTGGCGCGGTAAACAACAAACCTAACCAGCCGTTCTTGGTTATTGGTCGGGTGAAGGCGGCTTTTGCAGATGGCCAGTGGATGTGGACAGAAGAAATGTTCCCAACACCTTATGAAAAGCGCTATCCAGATGAACAGCTGGATTACAGCCACTACATAAACAGCCCGGATCGGTGTGTTTTCCTAGCATATCTCGACCGCCAGTGCGTGGGCCAGATTCGCCTGAAACGGAACTGGAACCGGTACGGCCTAATCGAGGACATTAGCGTGGCTAAGGATTACCGTAATAGGGGTATTGGCAAGCAACTGCTGGCTTCAGCTATAGAATGGGCTAAGGCCGGGGGAATGCCAGGCCTGATGTTGGAAACCCAAGACATCAACCTCGTTGCCTGTAGGTTTTATGAAAAGTGTGGCTTTCAGCTCGGAGGTGTTGATGTCATGCTATATGGGAATCTCGCTGAGAAGAATGAGCAAGCGCTATTTTGGTACATGCAATTTGGGGCTACAAAGGGGGACATTTGATGAGCGGCGAAATTACAGTTCGCTGTTTGCAGGAGTACATAAAGTCAGTCTACAGGAATCGGCAGCGAAAGAGCAGAGATGAGGAAGCAAGGGTTCATCCGTAAAGGGTGGGCCCTTGGTGCTCAGGGGAATTAATTGCAGGCTAAAACTCCGTCCGAGACCACTGAAGAAGTCCCTCGCAGTCCAGGGGAAGGTCGTTGGTCCTGCGTAAAGCGCATTGGGGCCTCTAATAAAGGGTGCTTAGACATCGACGACTAGGAGAGGCCAACTGTTTGAGCTTAGGCGAGTTTTGGCCGCTCCCGGCGATGGCTAAGCACCTACCTCCAGTGAACTAGGCCACAAGCGCGCGAGTAGGACCACGACCTTTATCAGCAGTCTCAAAACCCCGTCCCCCTGTCCTGAGGTTTAGAGGTAATCATTGGAGGAATAAATGTATATATGTAGAAGTGAATATTGACTTGGCAATAGTTACGTCTGTTAGGCTGCGGCCGATGTACATACGTTTCGTTGCTAGTCAGAAAGTATAGCGAAGGAGGAAGAGGATTGAGAACAAGTATGCGACGGATATCTGCACTTTTCCTAACCCTGCTGTTGTTGTTAATGCCATTCCCCGGTTTACTGCAGGCAGCTGATGTAGAGTATACATACCACATTAACTGGTTGCAGCAAGAAGGGGTGCTGCTCGGTGACGCTAAGGGGTTAGAACTAGATCGAGCCATAACCACGGCGGAGGTGGCTGCTTTCTTGCAGCGCGCCCTTGACTGGAGAATACCAGCCATAACCACAGAGATTAAGGATATTCCTAAGGGTCATTGGGCCAGAGCTGTATTGCAAACCGCTGTTACTAATGGTGCCCTGGTACCAGACAATGGTAAGGTTTACCCAGATAAGCACCTGACGGCCGCAGAAACGTGCGCTATAGCTGAGCGGGCGGGTGGTCTGAAGCTTAAGTTGACGCCTGGTGCCACTGTGAGTAGGGGACAGTTTTTGCACGCTCTAGCGGAAGCGATTAGTACCACCATTACAGTCGTGCATACCAATGATACTCACGGACGCATTTTGAGCGACCCGGCTAATAGCGTTTTCGGCTGGGAGAAGATTGCTACCCTGGTGGAGGAAGCTCGCCGCGAAAACCCCTATACGTTAATGCTTGATGCGGGCGATGCATGGCATGGCACCAACGAAGCCTTATTCTTCAAAGGTGCCTCAGTTGTAAATGCTATGAACAGTGTCGGTGTCGACGTGATGAGCTCCGGTAACCATGACTTTAATTATGGTCAGGAATGGATGCTCGAGCTAAGCAAAGATGCTGCTTTTGATCTGGTATCGGCTAACGTTTATAAGGGCGAAGGCGATGAGGCCGCCAGACTGCTTACTCCTTGGGTAATCCGCGAGTTCGGTGACTTGAAGGTGGGGATAGTTGGCCTGACAACTCCTGAAACAGTTACAGCCACGCATCCCAAAAACGTGGTCGGGTTGACCTTCGCTGATCCTCTTGAGGAAGCCAAGGCTATTGTTGCTGAACTACGGCCCGAAGTTGATGTGCTCATAGCTCTTACCCACCTAGGTGATGCGGCTGATAGAGAGCTAGCTGAGCAGGTAGCAGGGATAGACTTGATTGTTGGTGGTCATAGTCATACTGAGTTGCTTGAGGCAGAGCAAGTGAACGGCACCTTTGTTACCCAGAGTGGTGAATGGGGTAAGATCTTGGGCCGTGAGCAAGTGATTATTCATGAGGGCAGAGTAGTTGACGTTGTCAGCATGGCTATTCCCTACACGGAGGATGTCCCTGCATCACCTCGTACGAGCAAACTGGCGGCTGAGGTGAGCAAGAAAGTTGAAGCGGAGTTGTCAGCCCTAGTAGGGCAGGCGCCTAAGGCTATGGATGGTGAGCGGGCTAACGTGCGTACGCGCGAAACCGACCTTGGTAACCTGATTACCGATGTCATGCGTGATGCTACTGGTGCCGATATCGCTGTTACCAATGGAGGCGGCATTCGGGCAAGCGTTGCGGCTGGTGACCTAACCGTCGCTGACATTGTAACTGTGTTGCCTTTCGAAAATACGTTGTATACCGTCCAACTAACCGGTGCACAGATCAAAGAAGCGCTTGAGCACGCTCTACGGCTCTATCCGGAGCAGAACGGCGGCTTCTTGCACGTATCTGGCTTAACACTTACCTTTGATCCAGAGAAGCCTGCTTATGAGCGGCTAGTTGAGGTAAAGGTTAACGGAGTGAAGTTAGATGATAAGGCAGTATATACTGTAGCTACCAACGACTTCCTGGCTGAAGGCGGCGATGGCTTTGAAGCATTCGCCGCAGGAGTTGGTGGTATTGATACCGGGTTGCCACTAAAGGAAGTCTTGATTGACTACGTGAAGGCGACTGGTGTATTGCGGGGCTCTGTTGAGGGCCGTATTAAACCGACAAAATAACCGAAGCTATGTGCGAGGGCTCACCCATTGAAAGGTGAGCCCTCGCTTTTTTAGGAATTAATTGCAGGCTAAAACTCCGTCCCCCTGTCCTAGAGGTCGAGGTTGTGGCAGGCCACGAAGTGTCCTGGGCGGATCTCTCTGAAAGAGGGATCTTTTTGGCTGCAGATCGGCAGAGCCCGCGGGCAACGGGTGTGGAAGCGACATCCGCCAGGTGGATTAACCGGGCTGGGTACGTCGCCCTGCAGTATAATATGCTCTTTCTTGCGCTGTGGGTCGGGCTGCGGGATGGCCGAAAGTAGCGCCTTAGTATAAGGGTGTAAGGGAGTTTGGTACAAGTTGTTACCGGTTGTCAGCTCAACAATTTTCCCTAGATACATGACGGCAACCCGATCAGAGATATGTTTAACTACCGATAGGTTATGGGCAATAAACAGGTAAGTTAACCCGAATTCTTTTTGCAGATCTTCCAGCAGGTTAAGTACCTGTGACTGAATGGATACGTCGAGAGCTGAGACCGGCTCATCGCAGACTATCAGCTGAGGTCGCAGAGCTAGTGCGCGGGCGATGCCTATGCGCTGTCGCTGCCCGCCGCTAAACTCGTGGGGGTAACGGCGATAATGATAGGGAGCCAGCCCAACAACATCTAGCAGCTTTTGCGCTCGTTTCTGCCGCTCATTGCGAGAGCAGATGTTATGCACAAGCAAGGGCTCAGCTATTATTTCTCCCACGGTCATGCGTGGGTTAAGCGATGAGTAGGGGTCTTGGAAGATCAACTGCATCTTCTGACGCAAAGGGCGTAGTTGCTTAGGCCTCAGCTGTAGGATGTTTTGGCCTTCAAAAAGCACTTCGCCGGAAGTTGCCGGCTGTAAGCAGAGGATTGTTTTAGCCAGAGTTGTTTTGCCACAGCCACTTTCTCCGACAAGCCCTAGCGTTTCACCACGATGTACTTTGAAACTAACGTCATCTACAGCATGCACATAGGCGCTAGTGCCCCGACTGAGGAAACTACTGCGCTGAAGATGGTGTTTAACGAGGTTGTTCACCTCAAGCAGCACTTCATTAGTAGCGACCATCAGGCCTGCACCTCCTTCAATTCAGGCAGTAATGGGTACCAGCAGGCCACGCGTCGTCCCGGTTCAGACGTAGGAGTCAGCTCCGGTTCCTGGATAAAGCACTTCTCTTGGGCGTAAGCACAGCGAGGGGCAAAGCGGCACCCCTTCGGTAATTCCAGTAAATTGGGCACTGTACCGGCAATTTGATGTAGGCGTTCCGGCCTTTCATCTAGGCGTGGAATAGACGCCAGTAATCCCATAGTGTAGGGATGCGATGGGGTGCTAAATAACTGGTAAACGTCGGCTTCTTCGACGATACGGCCAGCGTACATTACCAATACACGTGATGCCATTTCCGCAACCACGCCAAGATCGTGGGTGATAAGTAAGATCGCCATCTTTAACTCATGCCGTAATCTGCGCAGCAGATCGAGTATCTGTGCCTGAATTGTCACATCAAGAGCTGTGGTTGGTTCGTCGGCGATAAGTAGGCTTGGGTTGCAGGCCAAAGCCATAGCGATCATCACGCGCTGGCGCATACCGCCAGATAGATGATGGGGGTAGGCTGCCAGCCTTTTCTCAGGTTCCGGAATACCAACTAAATGCAGTAGTCTAACTGCTTGAGCCTCTGCGTCCGACTTTGCCAGATTGCGGTGCTTAAGTAAAGGTTCGCAAAGCTGCATGCCAATGGTGAAAACAGGGTTGAGGCTGGTCATCGGCTCCTGAAAAATCATGCCTATCTTGTTGCCACGCACGTTTTCCATTTCCTTTTTGCTGAGTTTTAGCAAATCCTGCCCCTCGAAGTAAACCGTGCCTGCCTCTATGGCCCCGGGAGGGCTAGGAATTAAGCGCATGACAGATAGAGCAGTCTGTGTTTTGCCACAGCCACTTTCGCCTACCATGGCCACCGTTTCTCCGATTCCAACTTGAAAACTCACTCGATCAACGGGCGTAACACAGCCTTCGCTGGTATAGAAGCTAGTGCGGAGACCTTGAACGTCAAGCAACAGTTCTTTACTTTGCATTTCTTCTTACCCCCCCGCCTATTGCTTGAGGCGCGGATCTAAAGCATCGCGCAAGCCGTCGCCGATGAAGTTAAAGCAGAGTACTGTAATGAAAATGAAAAGCCCGGGCGCCATAGTAATCCAGGGTGCGTAGCGCAAAAAGTTCCGTCCTCGGTTGAGGATGTTGCCCCAGCTAGGGAAGGGTTCTTGTACTCCTAGACCCAAGAAACTAAGCCCTGATTCTGACAAAATAGCTCCTCCTATGCGGAGGGATGTGCTAACGATGATGGGTGCCATGGCATTCGGTAAGATGTGCCGGAAGATAATGCGGCGATCGCTGGCCCCAATGGCCCGAGCAGCCTCAGTGAAATCTTGTTCGCGCAGCGAGAGAAACTCGGCCCGCACCATACGTGCCAGGCCCGGCCAAGAAGTAAGGCCGATGACAATCATGATGTTGAAGATGCTACGCGGCAAGAGGCTGACAACGGTAATTAGCAAGAAGAAGGTGGGGAAGGCCATGAATATCTCTGTAATGCGCATCAGAATGTCATCGATGACTCCACCAAAATAACCGGCCAGCGCTCCGACGATAGTCCCCACGAGTACTGCAAAGCCGGCTGCCACAAAACCAACGCTTAAGCTAATGCGGGCCCCATGTAAGATGCGGCTGTAAATATCGCGTCCGACATCATCAGTTCCAAACCAATGCTCGCTAGAGGGAGCTTGTAATCTAATCTCCGGTTCGACAGCACGGTAATCATGCGTAGACAAGAGGGGGGCAAAAATAGCAATTAGATAGAGGCAACCTAGGACAATCAGGCTAGCTACAGCCAACTTGTGTCGCTTGAACCTGCGCCAGACCATCTGCAGGTAGGTAGCCTCGTTGCGCGGGCTGACTGTTTGGGTTAGTTTAGGATTTGTATCAATTCTTGTGCTCATTTTTTACCCTCCTAGTCATAGCGAATACGTGGGTCGACAGCGACATAGAGTAGGTCGGCTAAGAAAGTCCCTATAACTGTCAACGTGGCGCCAATTGTGTTAAAAGCCATTATTACCATGTAATCGCGCTGCCCGATGGCACGCATAGCTACTAACCCTAAGCCAGGCCAAGAGAAAATGACCTCCAGAATAAATGATCCCGAAAAAAGAATAGGTAGCTCAAAACCGAGTAAGGTGACGATAGGCAGTAGGGCATTGCGTAAGGCGTGCTTAAAGTTAACGGTGTGTTCGGACATCCCTTTGGCACGGGCAGTACGCACGTAGTCTTGTCGGATTACTTCCAGCATACTAGAGCGCATATAGCGAGCTAAGCCTGCGATGCTTGTGAAAATCATGACTGAGGCAGGCAGGATTAAATAACGCAAGCGATCAATTACTACTTCAAGAAAAGGTGTCGTATGAACATTTACTCCATATGTAGCTAAGCCGCTAGTGCGTAGCCAGGGAACAGGAATGGCTACAAAATAGATAAGCAACATAGCCAGCCAGAAGGTAGGCATAGCCTGACCGATAAAAGCGAACAGGGTTACAGCATGATCGACCCATGAGTATTGTTTCAGCGCTGAGATTACTCCTATTGGGATCGCCAGCAAGTAAATGACAATGGCTACAACTAAGTTCAGGTAAAGAGTATAGGGTAGGCGATCGAGTATCATTTTTAGCACTGGTTCTCCACTGATGAATGAACGACCGAAATCGCCTCGAATGACCAACCCGAGCCACTTGAAGTATTGCACGTAAATCGGCTTGTCCAAGCCATAAATATGAGCAATACGGTCTTTTTCGCTTTGAGGGGCATTTCTCTCAACAAGTAAATCTACGGGAGAGCCTGGTGCAATGTGCATGATAGAAAATGAAACCAGGGAAATGCCAACCAAGATGATCAGCATCTGCAACAAGCGGCGCCTTAGGTAACGTAACACACCAATCCTCCTTTCAGTTAGGCAATAGCAAGAATGGGAGGAGGCTCCCCCCATTCTTGCTTTGTTGAGTAACGCAGCAAACCTAATTACCTTGCCGCGGTTAGCCTATTTGCCTTCTTCTATATACCAGAGTTCTGGGAAGATTGGACCGATCGGCGACATGACGACGCCCCCGAATTTCTTGTGCATGCCGGTTACAAAGTTTTGCGTATAGAGGAAGAGGTTGGGTAAGTCTTCATTAAGCATGGTTTGAACTTCTCCATAGATTTTCTTACGCTCTTCTTGATCCATGGTCACACGACCTTGTTCCAAGAGCTCATCCATACGGTCGTTGTAATAGGCGCAGTCATTAAAGCCTTGTAGTAAGCCTTCTTCGTCATACCCTGCGCTTGAGTGCCAGAACAAGTAGCAGTCTGGGTCAAGCCCGAGGCTCCAAGCAAGCATGTAGGCTTCAAATTTCCCAGCGTCCAGATACTTCTCAACCAAGACGCTCCACTCGTAGTACTCGACCTTAACATCGACGCCAATCTCTTTCCATTGTTCCTGTGTCACGGCCAGCACCGCTTCATACTGAGTGTTGCCACTAGCAGTGACTAGGGTAAAGCTGAGAGGTTTGCCATCTTTCAGGCGAATTCCGTCACTACCGACTTTATCCCAGCCGGCCTCTTCCAGAAGCTGAATAGCTTTCTGTTTGTTATAAGCGTAGTTGTTGAGCCCCTCTTTATAGGCCCAAGAAATGGGCGGCATATTGGTGTTGAGTACAGTTGCATAGCCTTGGTAAATGGTGTCAACTATCTTTTGCCGGTCTAGGCCATAGGCGAGGGCCTGACGTATAGCTTTTTCTCCTAGGATGGGGTGGGTTTGCATTAGGCCGAAGTAGGTGTAACCATTGGCTGGAAAGTTGTAGAAGTGGTAGTCCGACTCTAATGCAGTTTTCACACGCTCTACATCGTCGGGTGGTATGGATCCCATATAGTCTATCTCGCCAGCTTCAAAAGCAGATAGCATAACTTGATTATCTTGGTAGAATTTATAACGTACCTGCTGAATCCAAGGCCCCTCGCCCCAGTAGTCTTCATTGGCTACTAAGGCAATGTATTGACCTTTAGCCCACTCGCCCCACTTGTAAGGGCCAGTTCCTATGGGCTCCATATTAGCAGGGTGTTCCCTAAGCTTGGCTACTTCGATTTCGCCAAAAATGTGCTTAGGGATAATGCCTATGTTTAATTTAGAGAGCAAAGAAGCATCAGGTTTCTTGAGGTGCAGTATTAGGTCCAATTCGCCGGTGATTTCAACACTCTCCACTGAACTGAAGTTACTCTTGCGCACGCCGGTGTAATCGGGGTGCATGATGGTATCGTACGTGAATTTCACGTCTTCAGCGGTAAAAGGCTCGCCATCGTGCCACTTAACGCCCTC
>DIPA01000096.1:84140-84467 GCA_002427055.1 Firmicutes bacterium UBA5500
CATCGTGCCACTTAACGCCCTCGTTTAACTTCACTGTCCATGTTTTACCATCATCCGAGTAAGTAATGCTCTTAGCTAAGTAAGGGACCATTTCTAGCTTCTCATTGGAGCGCACAAGACCTTGGTAGACACGAGTATTGATATTTCCAGACGGTGTATCTGTAGCTAGGATGGGGTTGAAAATAACGGGGTCGCCAACCATACCATAGACAATTTCACCCTTAAGCACCTTCCCGGGCTTTTTAGGTGTGCACCCTACTACAACTGAGGCTACCAAACACGATAGCAATAGGAATGCTAGCAACCGTTTGTTCATTATTTTACCTC
>DIPA01000096.1:84559-85133 GCA_002427055.1 Firmicutes bacterium UBA5500
CCGTTTGTTCATTATTTTACCTCCATTTCATTCATTGGTTTATGACAAATCGTGAAGTCGTTGCAAAACTAAAAAGAAACCCATTATTCACCCCCTTCAGCTTAAAGTGTTCTATCACATGAGCGGTAAATCCTTCCTGCCCAGAAAATATTATGGATAATTTTATAATAGTCATATAAAAATCCAGAGGCTTGCTTTGCTGCTTTCTGTTTAAGTCATATGCTAGTATTGACGTGGCAAGACTTCTGTCAGCGGAGGAATGCCTTATCCAAGGTGGTAAGCGGTTACAGGCGTGATCTGGTGTGTGAGGGTTGGCAGTGATTCTGTGTGCCTGTGGGGGTAAAGTGTGCGCGAGTATGGTGGTGGCATTGATCATGCTCATCGAAGTAGTTGTTCAAAGAAAAAGGCGCACCGAATGGTACGCCTTTAGAGTGTTAGTATGCCCTTGCAAACCAGACAGTGTGTTTGGCCTCTTTGCCGCACACGGAGCAGGTATGCTTGTGCGCCGGCGGGTTGAAGGGGATATTACGAGACGTGAACTTAGTCGCTTCTTTAATCTTGGCTTCACAAGCCT
>DIPA01000096.1:85253-94293 GCA_002427055.1 Firmicutes bacterium UBA5500
CACCAGCCTAACAATGCCCAGCCAGTTGGTTCGTTGGCCGCTGTCTTGGCTGCAATGTGTTGTTCTAGGTCGGCCAAAGTATCCAAATCAAGGTGTAGATGCTGGTCGCGGAAGGCAACTGCCTTCTCAAACATGTTCCGCTGAATTTCTTGGAGTAGCTCTGGTACGCGGGTGGTCGCATCATCGAGGCTGACGCTGGTCTTTTCCCCGGTGTCGCGCCGAGCTAATACGCACTGATTGTTCTTCACATCACGCGGTCCCAGCTCTAGGCGCAGGGGTACACCGCGCATTTCCCATTCGTTGAACTTCCAACCTGGTGTTGCTTCGCTTAAGTCGGCTTTGACACGTACGCCGGCAGCCTTGAGGGCGGCGAAGAGAGGATCAAATTTCTCCATTACTTGGTCGCGTAGTTTAGGCGGACCAACCGGAATCATGATTACTTGCACCGGTGCCATAGTCGGTGGCAGGGCAAGTCCGTGGTCGTCGCCGTGGGTCATAATCAGAGCACCGATTAGACGTGTGGAGGCGCCCCAGCTGGTTGTATAAACGTATTTTTGAGTATTGTCTTTGTCTAAGAACTTAATCTCAAAGCCCTTGGCGAAATTTTGCCCCAGGTAATGCGAGGTGGCCGATTGCAGGGCCTTGCCATCCTTCATCATCGCTTCGATGGAATAGGTATCTACGGCGCCGGCAAAGCGCTCCGATGCCGTTTTCTGTCCCTTGAACACGGGAATGGCTAATTCGGTTTCGACGAACTCGGCATAAACGTCGAGCATTTGCTTTGTTTCCGCACGGGCTTCTTCCTCAGTTGCATGGGCGGTGTGCCCTTCTTGCCAGAGAAACTCAGAAGTGCGTAGAAACGGCATAGTGCGTTTTTCCCAGCGGAAGACGTTGGCCCACTGGTTGATCAGCACCGGTAGGTCACGATAGCTTTGAATCCACTGGCTATACATGTGGCCGATCATCGTTTCCGATGTGGGGCGGACGGCCAAGCGTTCTTCTAGCTTCTCGCCACCGGCCTCAGTGACCCATGGTAGCTCGGGGTTAAAACCTTCCACGTGCTCCTTCTCTTTCTGAAAGAAGCTTTCGGGAATGAGCATGGGGAAGTAGGCGTTGCGGTGCCCGGTCTCCTTGAAACGGCGATCAAGCCCGGCTTGAATACGCTCCCATAGCTCGTAGCCATCGGGTTTGAAAACGATGCAGCCGCGAACAGGTGAATAATCCATTAGGTCGGCTTTTTGAATAGTGTCCAGATACCAGCGGGAGAAATCTTCCGCTTGCGGTGTAATTTCCTGCACGAAACCTTTCTTTTCGTCTGCCATCAAAATCACTCCTTTAGATAATAAAAACCCCGCCCTTAAAAAGGGACGGGGCCTGTGCCCGTGGTACCACCCTGCTTGGCTAAGCCCAGTTATAGGCCAGCCCGCTTTAGTTCTCGGTAACGGTAGAAAACCGGATGGCTCATCACCACCGACTCAGGGGTGGGAACATGAATGTGATTGGTACCAGCCTTGCACCAGATGGCCAGCTCTCTTAACCTTCACGAAACATGTATTCCCCATCATTGCCTTTATTACTAAGATTACCATGACGAACGACTCGAGTCAACAACGCGGGCGCAAGATCGGGGGAGACGCGGGGACTGGCCTTTTTTATCATTCGCCACCAGAAACATTTTCTTTGGGTCGCGGTTGGCTGCGTATTCGAGTTGCTAGCGCCCATACCAAGCGAAATAGGTATTGTAGTCGATAGCACCGTAAATGCCATTGGCTTCGCATGGGCCAAGGTCAATAATCTTCTGCGGAGCAGATTGGTTGTCGGCGGCAATTGTCCAGAGGGCTTCATGGGAGAAATAGCGGATTTGTTTCCCGTTATCCGACCAGGTTGGTCCGTAGATATCGCCACCTGCTTGGGTCAATTCGCGCAGTTGCCCATTTTGGTCGCGTACCCAGAGGGTACGTTTTGCCTGCCAGTCGGCGGACTCCTCTTCAGTCAATCCCCAAACATCGAAGCCGAGGTCGGGTGCGGCAACAAAAGCAATGCGCCTATCAGCGTCATAGATATCCGGGTCGAGTGCGGTGTGTCCGGCTGGTGGGGGTAGTTGCTCGACTTTGCCGGTTTTGGGGTCGACCAGAACTAGCTGTTTTTCGGCCCAAGCAATTCGCCCAAAACCCATGACCGCCAGCAGTTTACCTTCGTGGGTGAACTTAGTCCAATGGAGCTTCGGCAGGGTTGTAACTAATTCTACTGGCTGCGGACTTTTAGCATCTGCCCTTTTTAGCACTGTGCCCACAGGGTCGGCATTAGCTGCCGTTACGATTGGTTGGCCCTTTATCTGCGTATAGGCTAAAGATACACTTTGAATCATAATCCCATCGGTCGCGACAGAACCGCCGTGGGCGGGTACTTCCCAATAGAGAATTCCGTTGCCATCGGGCCACCAGCCGAGTACGCGCACACCGGCATCATTGGTTTGTACTAGGTCATGGCGCTGTCTCTGCTTTATATCCATAACGCACAGGATGTCGTGGTCTCCATCGCTCTTCGGAGTATCTCCACTCAGGCAAAAATTGTAGGCAATGTAACGGCCATCCGGTGACCAGGCTGGCCGATATAGCCACGGAGCAGGATCAAGTTGCTCTGGTTTGCCCGTTGTCGGCACTAGCCAGAGCCCATTGCCATGTACAGCTACCGCTAACTGATTAGCCGTAGGGGACCACTCAAAACTAACGTACCATAGAGGTCCGGGCAAGCCTTGTACTTCATGGGCCTCGCTACCGTCGCGGCGTACCAGCCACAGGGGACCTCTATTGGTCTCAGTATCTGTGATGCGGATATAGGCTAGCCATTCGCCATCGTGAGACCAGGCTGGTGCTATCGCCCGCCCTGAATCACTCAAGGCACGCACACTGCCGTTCACTGCCTCAGCAACATAAAGCTGGTCCTGCCAGACGAAAGCCAGGTCCCCTTGATTGCCTACAGCGTCTTCTGGCATCACCGGCTGCTTTGGTTCTTCAGGCACGTTGTTAACCAGATTGTCAGGATACTGCGCTAATGTCAGATTGGTTTTGGGTAGCGCCTGGGGCCAATTTAGCCATGTTATGGCAGTAATTAGTAACAAGCCTCCTGCGAGCGCAATTAGTCGACTAGACAACACGCTACTATTTTCCATCTGCTACACCTCCTGATTCAGTTATAGCATGTAGCTATTACAAAGCCGTGACTACTTATGACGACGGTGTTACAGTTCATCTTCTGGCTCAGGTACGGTGGCAAGAGTTACTGTTACGATAAGTCCTGCACCTGGTGGTGAAGCAAAAGCGAGTTGGCCACTATGCAGTTCAACTATCTCGCGCACGATGGCCAGTCCCAGTCCAGAACCGCCACTGCTATGCTCGCGGGCGCTGGAAACTCGGTAAAAACGTTGTCCCAATTCGCTTAAAGCTTCGCGCGGGACACCCGGTCCAGAGTCAGCGACTTTGATTGCTACTGTATTACTAGTGCAGATTACGCCTACGCGCGCCCCGCCGTGGGGCGCGCAATAGCGGACCGAGTTACCCAAGATATTTACTAAGGCCAGGTGTAACCAGTCGGGGTCACCTAACACCCAGGGTTCGTTTTCTAGTTCGTCTGGAAAGATAAGCTCGATGGAGCGCTTAGCAGCCACCGGGCGCATTACCCAAAAAACTTCAGCCAGTAGATTGCGCACTCTAATTGGGATCATGCGCGGTTTGATGTCGGGGTTATCCAAGCGGGCCAAAGTGAGTAGATTGTCAACTGTACGCCCTAAGCGTTCTGTTTGGCGCACAAAAGCAGCAAGTTCAGACGTCTGAGGAGCTATATTTTCCTGCATTTCATAGGCTAGGGCTTGCAGTGCAGCTAATGGTGTGCGCAATTCATGGGCTGCGTTGGCCACAAAAGCACGCCGTTCTTCGTCGAGGGAAGCCACATTAGTGGCCATGGTGTTAAAGGTAGTGGCTAATTGGCGTAGCTCCTCGCTACCTTCCGGCACCACCTTTTGCGCCAAGTTGCCGGCCTGCATTTGTTGCACGGCTGCTGTAAGTTGCCCTAAGGGGCGGGTAACGGAACGGGCATAGAGAAAACCTAAGGCTGCAAACCCACAGGCTAATAGGCCCCCTAGTAGCCAGAGTGTGGCGCGGAGTTGGGCTAGATCATGCTGAATATGACTGATGTCTTGCGCCAAAACAACCAAACTAGCTGGCTGAAACGGGGTAGAGACTGGCGCAACGGCATAGATAACCCAACCGCTGGACGCTGCATAAGCGCGAGCAATTGGTTCGGTAGGCTGCGCGAGTTCCTGCGGGAGGTCAAGCTTAGTGCCGCCTAATGCGGCTTCTGCGAAAGCATCTAGACGTACAGTGCCATCATCATTTAACCAAAGCACGCGCCCATTGCTGGCGAAGCTCTGTTGGCGCGCCACCTGGCTTAGGTCAGCTGTCGGGTTAGCAAGCGCTTCGCGGAAAGCAGTGGCGGCACCGCTAACCGCAACCAGAGCCTGCCTTTGTTCAGCGGCCAAGCTAATGTTGCTGCCAATGCGTAAAGCAAGGCCAGTTAAGAGCGCAGTGACAACAAGAGCTAGGGTCGCATAGCTCATCCCTAATTGCCAACGCAAACTACGGGTTGGTATGTGGCGGTCCAGTTTATGGTACCAAGACATAGCCAACTCCGAAGCGGGTGCGAATCAGTGTAGGGTGCGCTGGATCTTGTTCAACCTTGAGTCGCAATCTACGGACATGCACGTCCACAGTGCGCAGATCACCGGGGAAATCGTAACCCCAGACTTGCTCCAATAGATCTTCGCGGGAAAAGACACGTCCCGGGTGGCGTGCTAGGTGCACAAGCAGGTCAAATTCTGTTGGAGTCAGCACAGTCTGTTTACCATCGCGGCTAACGGTTTGCGATTCCAGGTTAATTTCAATGTCGGCTAGTCGCAGAGTTGTGCCGGTATAGGTGCGATTGGCCCGCCGCAAGATGGCACGAATGCGGGCGATTAATTCGCGGCTATCAAAGGGTTTGGTAACATAATCGTCAGCGCCCAGCTCAAGACCCAAAATCTTGTCTACACTATCATCGCGTGCGGTAAGCATGATAATAGGTACGTCAGATGTCTTACGCACCTCTCGACAGACTTCCCAGCCATCGAGTACAGGGAGCATTAAATCAAGGATGATGAGATTAGGCGAAATTCTACGGAAAACATGCAAAGCTTGTTGCCCATCACTGGCAGTAGTGACTTGCCAACCTGCGCGGGTTAAGGTAGCGCTCAATGCGCGCAGCAGATCATACTCATCGTCTACTAGCAAAATGTGTGTTGATAGTTCGGAGGGATTACTTTGGTCGTCAGAGAAAGTTTTCAGTATCAAGACGATAGCCCCCTTTCTTAAAGTTCTTCTACAACTGCCGCGGGCTATCCTGCTTGCTGGGTAGCATCAACTTTCCGGGGTAACTGACGGTATGCCGAGGGATGTGCCATGTCTGATATTTCACGGCGGAGGGATCGAAACCACAGCTTTGAAAGGGTTGACCGCCGACTGAGGACTGGATATACTGATTTAGTACTTTAGTAAGTTACTAATTTGGAGGCTGGAATGATGAAAATACCAACTAGTTTACAACACAAGCCGGTGTTAGTGGTTGAGAACTACGAAAACGTTGATGGCAGAAATGCTTACGACTCAGATGCTAAGGGTCTTTCAATGGGGTTAGCGCAATGGAACGATCGTGGTAAGGTAGATATCTCTGCTAAGGTTTGGCGCCATAGCGGTGAGCGCTGGTCACGCCAATCGGAAGAGCTGCCTTTGCATCGAGTGCTTGATCTGGCTCTTTTGGTCTGTCAGGCTAGGCTACATTTTCGCGAAGCTTACCGCTTTGAAAAACTGTATGATCCAGACAAGCCTATAATAGCACGTATTCCAGTACAAGGAGATGCGATGACAGTAGCAGTTTGTACGGATAACGCTCTGCTCGATGAAGACATTAAGCTATTGCGTGACTGCATTAGCCGCGATGATGAGCTAATTGGCGAACGCCTGCGCGTCTTAGCGGCTTTGCTGCGTGATATGGGATATTAGTGAGCCATGAGGTCGGGGACGAGCTAGGGGACGGACGTATTTTCTGATTAGGCAGTTGCAATGATATGGCTGCCTCCCTTAGTTACAGAGTGCTAAGGGATGGGAAGCATAACTTTGAAGGGTTGGGCAGGATTTGTCTTTATGGCGTGGAACTTTCCATCAACGTTTCTAACATAAAAGGAGGAGCAGCATGTTTTTTGATCTGATTAAAGAATACACAGAGATTCCGGGCCCCGTAGGTCACGAAGACTTGGTTGCGGCACGTATGGTAGCCGATTGGACGCCGCTCTGCGAGCGCGTATGGCAGAACAAAGTGGGCAATGTGTTCGCTAAGGTAGGGGGCAGTGGCCCTAAACTGCTGATAACTGCACATCTAGACCAAATTAACTTTCTGGTTAAGAGCATAACTGATGATGGTTTCTGCTGGCTAACACACGGAACCGGAGGGAGCGAGGCGTCTGTTCCTCCGAACACTGCTTACATAGGTCAGCCTGTCTTGGTTAGAGGGAAAGATGGATATCATCCCGGTCAGGTTGGAGTTGCCAGTGGGCATGTGCGTTCGGCTGCTCAGCGTGCAAAGGATACGATAGGTTGGGATGACTTTTTCCTCGATCTCGGCCTATCTAGCCGCGCAGAAGTAGAAGCTCGTGGCATTCGTCCCGGTAGTCAAGTTATTTTCGCGGCTGAAACTAAGCGTCTTGGCCACCATATTGTGGGCAAGGCAATGGATGACCGTGTTGGCTTAGCACTGATGACCCAGTTAGCGCGCGACTTAAAGGGCAAACAGCTAGAGTACGAACTCTATTTTGCCGCTACTATTGAAGAGGAAGTCGGCATGGGTGGCTCGTGGAACTTAGTCAATGAAGTAGATTTTGACTTGGCGATAGCCCTAGAAATTGGACTTGTTGGCGATATTCCTACTGTGAAAAGCAGTTATATGCCCACCGCACTAGGCGGGGGGCCAATCATTACTCATAAGGACGCACGTATTCATTACAGCGAGAAGGTAGCGGATAGGTTAGTTGCCGCCGCTGAGCGCCTGGAGCAGCCGGTGCAACATGCTGTGTTCCACGGATTCGCCACGGACGGTGATTCCTTGATTCGTATGGGCGTTCCGACAGCGGTGTTTACTTTCCCGGCCCGCTATACACATAGCCCTTATGAGATGATTCATGAGCAAGACGTTGTAGCAATGTTTGAGGTCATGCGCGAGATGTTGCTAAACGGCTAAGATGCGACTAGTTGATGCTCATACCCATATTAGTCTTGCGCAGCAGGAGCAAGCAACAGAGCTAGCACAGAGAGGCGTGTGGCAGTTGGTTACTGCGACGCACCCGGAGGAATGTGCTAGAGTATTTGACCTCGCCAAGACCTCGCAGCGCATTATCCCTACGTGCGGCCTGCACCCGTGGCGTGCTGCCGACTTTAACCCGCGAGTGCTCGAGGACTGCCTACAGAAAGTCCCGATTGTTGGCGAGATTGGTTTAGATACTGTCTGGACAGATGTGCCACTCGATGTGCAGCTTAAGGCTTTCCTGTGCCAGCTACAATTGGCCGTAACCTTGGGTAAACCGGTTGTTTTGCATACCAAAGGCGCAGAGGCAGAGGTATTGCACTGGCTGAGCCGTTACCTGCCACCCAAGGTAGTTGTGCATTGGTATTCCGGTGAGGCAAAGTACTTGCCAAGCTACATTGAGCTGGGTTGCTACTTCACTCTTGGTCCGGATGTTCATACAAACCAGACAGTACAAGCGGTTTGCCGTCAGGTACCGCTAGATCGTCTACTTACAGAAACTGATGGTACTGAGGCTGTTGCCTGGGCTTTAGGTGAGCCATACACACTAGCTGTAGTACCTCAAGTATTGTTAAACACACTTGCCACGGCAGCTAGGCTACGAGGCGGTACGCTAGCCGAAATGCAGGCCGCGGTTTATGCCAACTCATTTGCTTTCTTATCTGATATAAAAGGCACGCCTGTTTGCAATTAACGGGCGTGTTTTTTAATCTAGAGGATTGGCGGTGCGGGGTAAAGAGGGCTTTCGCCCTGTAACACACGCCAAACGTCTTCTACCACTGCCTGACAGGTGGCCCGCTGCGCTTCAATAGTCCACCCCGCAAGATGAGGTGTCAGGATGACATTATCTAGCCCATGGAAACGGTCGCCTGCACAGGGGGGCTCTTGTCTTCTTACGTCTAGGGCAGCGCCAGCGATTTGCTTAGTCTGTAGAGCATCAAACAGGGCATCTTCATCTATGACTCCGCCACGAGACGTGTTAATCAGTAAAGCGGAATATTTCATCTGCGAGAGCTCTCGTGCGCCAATCAGGTGTTTCGTTGTGGGTGTCAAGGGAACATGAACCGAGACAAAGTCGGCCTCGGCTAGTAGTTCGTTAAATGTTACTTGCTTTATACCTCGGTAGGGGCCATGATTAGTCGTCAGCACTTGGCAGCCAAGAGCTTGGCAAATCGTGGCCAAACGATTCCCGACTGCGCCTAACCCAATGATGCCTACCACTCTACCGCGCAGCTCTTGGCCAGTAAAGGGCGTGCGTTGCCAAAAGCCTGCTCGGGCAGCTCGATCGGCAGGTAATAGACTTCTACTATGTGCCAGCATATAAAGCACGCAGGCTTCGGCGACCGCGTTAGCATTTAGACCGGGCGCATAAACCACCTCAATACATCGTTCGGCAAGAGCCTTACGGTCAAGGTTATCTAACCCCGCACCTAGGCGACCGACGACACGTAGGTGGGGCATTTTAGCAAGCAGCTCGGATGTAACTAGTGTCTGGTTGCGTACAATGAGCCCCTTGGCCAAGACCAGCTGTTGAGACATCGCAGATAACCGCGTATATAAATTAGGGCTATAAAAGCATTCGATTCTTCGCCTTAACCAGGCCAGCGCGCCTGGCTCTATGTATTCAGTGAGCAAGATCATTTGGCCTGCCACC
>DIPA01000096.1:94415-95580 GCA_002427055.1 Firmicutes bacterium UBA5500
CAGGAATGGCTCCCTTACATATCATGTTATGACCGACTGCTGTAGACGGTGCTCAGTGATAAGAGGTACCGCAGACAAAAAGACCCAGCCTAGATGCTAGGCCGGGTTCTAGAAATCTTTGGCGGTGCTCAATTGTCAGCGGAGCTAAGGGCGGTAGAGGGAGTGTTGGCAGCCTGTTCATCTTCGCTGGCTAGATATGAGTGTAAGTTGGGAATGGCGCTAAAGCGTAGGCCACATACCCCTTCCAGGCATCCGCTCACAATATAGATGATAGGAATGCTGACGCGATCACCCAAAAAACCGGTCAGCCCTTGAGAAATCGGTTGCAAGCCGCCACTCATGGTGTTAATTAGGCCCCACACACGACCCATTTGCTCAGGCGCAGTAGTGCGTTGAATAATCGCGGCAAAGTAGATATTGACGATGCCGTTGAGAAAGCCCATGAGCAGAAAGAGGGGGATGCGTATCGCATTCAATTCTGCTGGTAGCAAGACTACGATAATCATGGCGACAGCTTGTGGGGTAATTGAGTGTATGACAAGCCATAGATTACGTTCCACTACTTTAGTGAAGGCAATTAATAGGCTGGCGCAGAGAGTGCCCCCCATAAAAGCAGCTAGTAGATAGCCGTAGACGGCGGGCGAGGCACCTAAATGTTCCTGCACATATTTGGGAAGTAGAATGAACATAGGTGCAGCCACAAAATTCAACACAGCTGCTACGCGCATTATCTCCATCAAGACACCCTTCTTACGGGCATAGTCTAGGCCTTCCTTAAGATCTTGCAAGAATTGCCCCGACCTAGCTTTCCCCTCAGAAACTAGCTTAGGTATGTTGATGAATAGCTCCGAGAGAGCAGAGAGCAGGAAAGCGACACCGTTGACGGCTAACAAGAGGGGTATGCCCAAAAAAGCTACAAGGATACCACCTGCTGTATAGCCAACAATCGATACTACATTAGAAGTAATTTGCTGCAACGAGTTGGCACGCGGCAAATTTGGCTTGCTCACCAGAAGAGGAACGGTGGCACTAATAGCAGGATTAAAGAAGGTACTGCAGATAGCGCTGCCTGCTACTAGCACTAAGAGCACTGGGTAGGTGAGTTGTTCGGTATAGACTAGGTAAGCCAGGGTCGAGTAGATTGTGCCGTTGACAAAGTCTGTAA
>DIPA01000096.1:95718-98369 GCA_002427055.1 Firmicutes bacterium UBA5500
GCACGATGATAGCTTTCTTACTAACCTTGTCGGCGATAACCCCTCCCAGGGGGCTGAGCGCTACTCCAATAATCGTGCGCACCATGGCCATAGTTCCTAACAACATGGCTGAGCCGGTAGTCGTTTGTATCCACCACATCAAGCCAATACTAGCGGCACCGGCGCCTAGCTGTGACACCGCTAAACCGAGCCAGAGTAGTGTATAATCCTTGTTGAACAACTTCTCCTTCACGCTCATCACCTCAATGATAATAATGTACATCCTTACAATGTTAAAGTGCTTACTAAGAATATAGCAGGAAGGCTTTTAAAAGTCAACGGCCTGCTAATAAATATTAAGGGTAAAATTAATCTTAGCGAAAAGGAGGAAAGTGTGCCAATTTAGCCGAAAATGACAATAGGCGGTAGTCTTCTTGAAGATGTTAGTCTGCAGAAAGGATGATGTCTATGCAGCGTAGGTTTTATATTCTGGACGTGTTTGCTGAGAAGAAGTATGCAGGGAATCAGTTGGCGGTAATCCGCGATGCGGCTGGCTTGACAGGTGAAGAAATGCTGACGATTACGCGGGAGATGAATTACTCGGAAAGCACTTTTCTGTTGTCGGAGGAAGCACGAGCTGGCGGTTATGATGTGCGCATTTTTACCCCGGGAGAGGAAATACCCTTTGCAGGCCATCCTACACTAGGTACTGCCTGGCTGATTCAGCAGGAAGTGATCAAGCAACCGGTGCCGCAGGTGATGCTCAATTACCAGGTGGGCCAGATTCGAGTGGATTTTACGTATAAAGATGGCCACCCGGAAGAGCTGTGGATGCAGCAACTGGAGCCTGAGTTTGGCGCGATTTTCGATCCGGCTGCGGTAGCGCCTGTCTTGGGGCTTGAATCCGCTCAGATTGACTCGCGTTTTCCTTGCCAGGAAGTTTCCACTGGGTTACCTTTTGTGATTGTGCCTTTGCGTGATTTGGCCGCAGTTAGGGCGTGCCGCACTAATACCAAAGCGCTACTCGAGCTCTTGGAACATACCGCAGCCAAGAATATGCTCGTGTTCGCTCCGGAAACGTATCAGCCCGAGAATGATCTCAACGTACGCGTTTTTACCGATTATCTGGGCATCCCGGAAGACCCGGCTACCGGTAGTGCCAACGGCTGCCTAGCTGGCTACTTAGCCAAGCACCGTTACTTCGGTTCCTCCCAGGTAGATGTGCGTGTGGAACAAGGCTATGAAATCAACCGCGAGTCGCTCCTGCTATTACGTGCAGAAGATACCAGCCAGAACATCAGCATTCAGGTTGGCGGTAGGGTTGTCCTAGTGGCTACGGGTGAGTTGGTATAGGGGCTTACTTACGAACAGGAGCATCCAATAGCGGTAGCAGGGCATAGGATAGTGAGAAGGGGGTAGAGATGATGGAGGAAAAGTCGTTCTTCGCCAGGCGCAAGACTGACATAATCATCGGCACCAGTTTCGTGCTGTTGCTACTTATCATCTATTTTCATCCCAGTGAGATTAGCTCGCGGTACCGACGTACCCTAATCCAATTCCCAGCAGATGGCTATGTTGCGGCGAAAGACAGTCAGCAGTTTGCTGTTACTGCAACGATTACTTTGTCAGCGAGTGAGTATCAGGATGAGTATGAGCCGGATACACAGTTCATAAATGGCAAAGTTCACCTCGAGCTTTACAATATTGGCACGGAGCCATTGCGAGATTTCCGTTGGATCGGTGAGTTTGATCAGGATCTGCAGCAGTACTTGGCTTGGGGCAGGTGGTCGTTGCTGAATGACCCTGGCATTTATACCCGATATTCCATGCTATTGGCGAAAGCTCTTAGCCCCAAGCATGATATGTATCCGCGTGATGTTGATGTCCCTGATTATGAGCCTGCGGTAAGGCGGCAACCGACGCGCGGTTTCATCTACGATGGGCCACTGACTTTATGGTACACGGCCGAGGCAGACGACTTGGATGCAGTGCTGGCCTGCGTGCAAAGACCTATCAAGCTAAAGTTGCTGCATGAGGGCGGAACAGAGTATCTCCTGGTTTATCCTGAGGTTGATACCAGTGCGATAACTAAGTGAGAGGGCATGAGCCCCCGAAGAGGAGCTGTATGCAACAGCCCCTAGCAAGGAGAAGATGAGAAATGTTTAGACAACCGAATGATAAAAAAGGTCCGACCCCGCGTCTCGGGTGGTGGCCGGGGCTGATTCGTCGCTATGCTGATCGTTTACCGGTAAGTGACCAGACACCGGTAGTGACTTTGCATGAGGGTAATACACCACTCTTGCCGTTACCTTGGTTTGAGCAGCAGCTCCCCGATCTGAAACTTTATGCTAAGTATGAAGGAGCTAACCCCACAGGCTCCTTTAAAGACAGGGGTATGACCTTGGCTGTAAGCAAGGCCAAAGAAGCCGGGGCCAAGGCAGTGATTTGCGCCTCGACAGGGAACACGTCTGCTTCTGCAGCAGCTTACGCTGCTCGCGCCGGGCTCGATTGTGTCGTGCTTATTCCAGAGGGGAAGATAGCTCTCGGAAAACTTTCGCAGGCCTTACACTATGGGGCCAAGGTAATCTCAATTGCAGGAAACTTCGATGAAGCTCTGGCGATTGCCCGACAAATTGTGGAGGAGCATCCACTGGTGCTGGTTAACTCTGTCA
>DIPA01000096.1:98475-99450 GCA_002427055.1 Firmicutes bacterium UBA5500
TGGTTAACTCTGTCAACCCTTATCGGGTGCAGGGCCAGCAGACGGCAGCTTGGGAGATTATTGAGCAGTTAGGTCAAGTGCCCGATTGTTTGGCCTTACCGGTGGGGAATGCGGGAAACATCACTGCCTATTGGATGGGTTTTTGCGCAGCAGCAGAGCGCGAGAGTGGCTTGCCGCGGCCCCGCATGCTAGGTTTTGAGGCTTGGGGGTCGGCTGCGATTACGCGGGGCGAGCCGATTCGTGAGCCGGAGACGGTGGCTACCGCCATTCGTATCGGTAACCCGGCCAGCTGGCAGCAAGCTGTTGAGGCCGCTAAACAATCGCACGGCTTAATCGATGCTGTTACCGATGAGGAAATATTAGCTGCATATCGTCAGCTGGGGCGCTACGAAGGCATTTTCTGTGAGCCGGCTTCCGCAGCTCCTTTAGCCGGTATACGCAAGCTTTATCAGCGGGGTTACTTTAAGGAGCCGACCAGCATTGTCTGCGTGTTAACTGGGAATGGGCTGAAGGATCCCGAAAATGCTATTGCTGGGGCCGCTGCCCCAATCCATACGGCGGCCAATAAAGAAGCTATCTTGCAGGCCATTTGGGGGTAAGGTTATGTTAGCATTTGAGGTGTTAGTTCCGGCTACTACAGCCAACCTAGGACCCGGCTTTGACTGTTTGGGTTTAGCGTTAAATCTATGTAACAAAGTAGCCGTGCGTTCAGCAGCTGCGAGGCAGTTTGTGGTGCAGGGGCAGGGTGCAGGTGTGCTAGCCGAGGACGAAAGTAACCTGGTTTGGCGGGCGGCCTGTCATCTCTGGGACAAGGCAGGGTACCCGGTGCCGACTCTATCTCTAGTTATGCAGAATGCTATCCCGCTCAGCCGTGGCTTAGGCAGCAGTTCGGCAGCCATTGTGGCCGGCTTAATGCTGGCCAATTACCTGGCAGGCGAGCCCTATGAGCGGCCAGAGTTAGTGGCAATGGCAACC
>DIPA01000096.1:99527-99841 GCA_002427055.1 Firmicutes bacterium UBA5500
CCTGTTAGTGGCAATGGCAACCGAGCTAGAAGGGCATCCGGATAATGTAGCCCCTGCTCTGCTGGGAGGCTTAGTTGTCTCAGCGATTGACGCGACTCAAGTGCTGACAGCCAGCTTTCCCTTTCCCTCTGACCTGCAATTAGTCGCTTGCGTGCCCGATTTCGAGTTATCTACGCAGCTTGCGCGTCAGGCCTTACCAGACTCTGTCCGTCATCAAGATGCAGTTTTTAATGTTGCTCGTGTCGCTCTGTTATTGGCAGCTCTGCAGGCCGGAGATCTGGGGCTACTACAGCAAGCAATGCGCGATCGTTTGC
>DIPA01000096.1:99947-106548 GCA_002427055.1 Firmicutes bacterium UBA5500
GCATCAACCGTATCGGGTGAAGCTGATTCCGGGAGCTGAGTTGGTCAAGCAGCGTGCCCTAGCTGCAGGCGCTTTGGCTACTGTTATCTCAGGCGCTGGCCCAACCTTATTAGCTTTGGTGGAGCCGAACCGCAACGCCCCTTTGGTTGGGGAAGCCATGCAAGCAGGTTTTGCAGCGGCGGGAGTAGGTTCGAGCTACTTGCAGCTTTGGCCTGACCTAGAGGGTGCGCGTATTGAGCGCTTGGCCTAAACAAAATAGCAGAGAATACGACCCTGCCCAAATAGCTGGGTCGTATTTTGTAATTGCTGCCTATTTACCTATCATAATGGTTGTGTCTACTGTGATTTGCTCCAAACCGGTTTGCCGTATGGCCTCTAGGGTAGCTTCATCGGCATTCCAGGCCAAAGGTGTCATTTGCAGCAGGTACTCTAGATCAGTCTGGGCCAGCTGCTGCCGATAATAGACATGCTGAGTGCAGAGTGGGGAGAATTGCTGGCCGAATTGTTGCACACTATCTTCCTTCTGGTAAGTTGCTTTGCTACTACCTGCATAGAGGGCGGTTCGCAGTTCTTGTAAGTAATCTGGTCCGGGAAATACTTTGATCACTATGCCATCAGGCTGCATTAGGCGCTTGAACTCGCTGTAGTTAGCAGGGGAAAGTATGTTGAGGATAACGTCACACTGAGCTGCTCGCAGAGGGCTGCGAGCTAAATCAGCCACGCACCAAATCAGGTCTGCATATGTGCTAGCTGCGAGGCGAATGCCATCTTTAGCTATATCGAGGCCAATGCCAAGTGCTGGTCGGCCTGCTGCTTGTATTCTTTGCACCAGATATGCCAAATGCGAACCTTCGCCGCACCCGGCATCTAAGATAACCAGCTGCTCCTGACGTCGCTGAGGTGCATATGTACTGATGCTGCTCTCTAGAGCAGCTAACAACTTAACGAAAAACCCGCTCTGATTAAGTGCAAGCCGTGCGGCGAAGAGTGCCTGATCATATTTGCTGGCCTTCACTTTGCCCGTCAATAGGTTGACATAGCCTTGTCTGGCCAGATCAAAGGCATGGCAGTTACCGCAGCGTAATGTAGCGGGCTCGTCTAGGCGAATGCGTTCACCGCACACGGGGCAGGCGAAAAGGTAGCCATGTTGAGCAAAGAGTTGCTTAGCTAAGTCGATTTTCTTGAGGCCTGTTTTCATGTTTTCGCTTCCCTTGCAGAGATTTTTACTAGCTTAGCAGGAATGACTACTATTAACGCAGAAGTATTATGATAGAGGGAACTAGTAGCCAGTGTTTGTTACCTTGCGATTAGCTGTTGGCAACTAGGCATACTAGATGTAGGACCTGTCGTTAGAGTCAATTTGCCGCAGGTCAATACTCTACTATAGCTTAACACAAGGAGGAGATTTGCTTGAATGTACGTGAAATTGCACCGAACATTTACTGGGTAGGCGTTGTTGATTGGGATGCGCGCTATTTCCACGGGCATGCTCTGAGCACACATCGCGGAACTACCTATAATGCTTATCTGATTGTAGACGAGAAAATTACTCTAGTCGATACAGTCTATACACCGGTGACGCAGAAACTACTTGAGAACATTCGTGAGATAGTTGACCCTGCCAAGCTTGATTATATTGTTTGCAACCATAGTGAGATTGACCATTCAGGAGCAATGCCGGCAATAGTTGCAGCAGCACCTAACGCCAAGATCTACTGCACCAAGAAGGCGTCTGAGTTTCTGGAAGCTCAGTTTCATGGAGGTTGGGAGTACAACATTGTCAAGTCGTTTGACGAGTTGAGCTTGGGTAAGCGCACGCTTACTTTCCTGGAAGCACCTATGTTGCATTGGCCTGATAGCATGTTCACCTACATAAAGGAAGATGCCATATTGATGCCAAACGATGCTTTCGGACAGCATTACGCTAGCTCCGGGCGCTTTGATGACGAGGTAGATGTGAACGAGATGATGGAAGAGGCGAGTAAATACTACGCCAATATCCTCAACCCTTTCTCTGCCCTAGTAGCTAAGAAACTGAAGGAAGTTGCCGATCTCGGCTTACCAATTAAGATGATTTGCCCGAGCCACGGCGTGATACACCGTGAGAATCCTGGTCGTATCTTGGAAGCTTACCAGCGCTGGTCCACCGGCCCTGCGGAAGATGTGGTTGTCATTGCCTACGATACCATGTGGGGTAGTACCCAAATCATGGCCGAGGCAATTGCTAGCGGGGTGGAGGCAGCCGGTGTGCCTTATAAGCTCTATCGTTTGCCGATTACAGACCGCAATGATGTTATCGACGAAATTCTGCGCGCCAAGGCTGTGGCTATCGGTTCTGCGACAATCAATCGTGGCCTGCTGCCGACAGTCACTCCTTTGCTCGACGACCTAGTCGGTCTGCGCTTAGCCGGCAAGAAAGCTGTTGCTTTTGGTTCCGATGGTTGGGGTGGCGGTCCTGTAGCGGCCATTAATGGTTACCTTGACAAAGCAGGCATGAAACGAATCTCCGATGGAGTGGCTATGCGTTGGAAACCGAACGCGGCTGCTCGCAAAGAACTGCAGGAAGTCGGCAGACAATTGGCCGAGAGTATTAAGGAATAGGGAAACAGGGGAGGTGCCCGCTTTGCGGATACCTCCCCTGTTTTGATTCTAATTCATACTAGTCCCTATCAAGCCAAACGTTTTCCAGGCGAATTATCCCGAGGTGATGCAGTGAAAAGCCGCGCACATGCGGTTGAGTCACAAGTAGTTGGTCGTCATGACAGAGAAAAACCCAAGGGGCTTGCTCGGAGATCAAGCGGTGTAGTTTCTCATAGTGTTTCCTACGCTGCCTCGGATCTCGAATGGCTTGACCCTGCTCCAAGAGAGTATCGACTTCGGCATTGCTGAAGAAAGTCCGATTGCCCATATCTCCATGGTTGCTGCTATTAAACAGTGGCTGGAGGAAGTTGTCGGGGTCGCCAGTATCGCCGATCCAGGTCAACATGTGCATGTCGCAGCGGCGCATAGCAGCTGTGCTCACCATTTCTGCCCAAGGCAGTTCCCTAATCTCAAGTTGGATGCCAATTTGCCCTAGCCAATCTTGAAACAAGGCCGCCTGCTTTTGTTGCATTTGATTCCCTTCACGTGTATGAATGCTCAAGGGTTCGTGTAAGCCATTGGGATAGCCGGCTTCTCGTAACTTAGCCTTGGCAGCATTTAGATCGAAGGGGTAGGGGGGCAGGTTTTCATCGTGGCCTAAGCAGCCGGGAGGCAACGGGCCGGCTGAGACACGGGCATTCCCGTTGTAAAACTGGTCGATCACAACTTGTTTGTTAATTGCTAGGTTGATGGCCTGTCGGACTAGGGGGTTGCCTAGTGGGCCACCTTTACCGCAATTTAGGCCAATATGGGCAGTACGCAGCACTGGGCCTCGCCGAATAAGTTTGCCATATCGCGGGTGGCCTTGTACAGACTCTAGGTTGCGAGCATTTAGCTGCAGTAGGTCTACCATCCCGGTGCTCAGCGCCTCGATGTCGGTTAGACCATCAGGTAGCTTAACCAACAGTTCCACTTCGTCGAGAAAGGGGCGTCCATTGTAGAATTCAGTAAAGGCTTTAATCACCGCCTTTTCCCCCGGCTCATACGAAACAAATTGGAAGGGGCCTGCTCCGATGGGGTGGGTTAGATGATGGCCGCTCTCAACAACTTCTTGAGGCAGAATGCTGGTGCCTGTATAGGCAAGGTTAGCTAAGAAAGGATGATAGGGCTTTTCTAGGGTAATCTTCACCGTGTAATCGCCGCTCAGGGTGATGCCGCGCACATTACTAGTCTGGCCGGACATCACTTCTTTGGCGCCTTCGATCATTTCCACCAACCAAGTGTTGGGGGAGCCCGTTTCCGGCCGCAAAATACGCTCCAAGCTATATTTAATGTCTCTTGCCTTAACCTCGCGCCCATTATGGAATTTGGCTCCACGCCGCAACTGAAAGGTCCAAGTGCGGCCATCAGCCGATAAATCCCAAGCTTGCGCTAACCCGGGTACTATGCCTGTGTCGGGCCCGAAGCGAGTTAAGCCAACAAAAATCTCGCTTAGCAAATGAGTGGTAGTCATATCATTGCTGAGCTGTGGATCAAGTGTAATGGGGTCATTGCCAATGCACCAAGCATAACGTTGTAGCGGCCTTTCTGCTGTGCTTTGCCTGGGTAAGTTAGCGCTAATATCACCCAGATGTCCCGTCAATGCAGTTAGCTGCTCCAGTGCGGCCTGCTGCTGGGCAGCATCCATGAGGGCCTTATCGATTGAATAACTTACCGTGGCCGCCAACTCGGCAAGTGCATTAGAGACTAAAACTATCTGCTGGCTACCTTCTGCTTGTTCGCTTGCGGCGTTAGAGATTTGTTCCACCATTTCGCTAACCTGGTCGGCTGCCTCTACAATATCTTCTAATGCTTGGCCTGCCTGGTTAACCACCGCATTCCCAGCGTCAACTGCCGCTAGACTCTCATCCATATGGCTAGTAACCAGCTTGATCTCTTTACCAATTTCATCTATTACCCCAGCAATTTGTTGTGCTTGGGCTGCTGATTGTTCAGAGAGCTTGCGTACTTCCCCAGCCACCACGGCAAAGCCGCGACCCGCGTCTCCGGCCCTGGCGGCCTCAATAGCGGCGTTTAATGACAGGAGGTTGGTTTGATTAGCAATTTGCTGGATCACATCGACAATACGCGTAATAGCTGTCGTCCGCTGACCAAGCTGAATAACGGTATCGCCAGTTTTGTGCACTGTTTCTGCGATACGCGCCATTTGGATGTGTGCTTCTTTAACAGCACCCCGGCCTTGTACTGCAAGGGCATCTGCTTGTGAGGCAACGCTGGCCGACTCTTCTGCCGATGCCGCAACTTCCTGCGTCGTTGCTGAGAGTAGCTCTACCGTGGTAAGGGTTTTGCTGAGGCCTAGTTCGTGTTTTTGCTGCCCCTCTTGTATTTCCGTTAAGCAGATTTCCAGCTGCTTAATGGTGCCTTGTAACTCTGAAACAGCATGTTTTAATCGCGTATAGGCGACGTCGTGTTGAAATATTGTGGTGGCTGACTGTTGCGCATCAGATGTGGCAGGTGTGTTGCTTGCAGTTGCCGTAACTGTGTCCACTATGGGTGGCGGATCTTGCATAATCGTAGCCACCTTTTGTCCCCGTATGCGAGCCCAAAGACTTTTCAATTGGTTTCCCCCTTACTTAAGAAATTACAGCCATGGCAGCCATGCTGTATGCTGGTGCGTTCCTAGTGCAAGAGCTGCCCCAACCTAGTTTCGATCGCAAAATGCTTGCATTACCTCAAAGCTTCGACAAAAACAGCCAATTCTCCTCTATGTTTGCAGATAAATTTGGAATGGTTTGGCTGAGTTATAAATTGGCATTTGCGGAGGGTAGAGCTGGTTATGTTGGGGGGAAATTCCTTGGTTATGGCTGCTCTGCCTTGTCTAGCATTTTTGGTAGTAGGTTACCTGATTCGTTCGCTGCCAAATACTAGCGCGGATGAGTCTTGTTGGTTGGATAGCGCGTATTTCTGTGCATCGACTAAGTTGATTTGGCTTTACCAGCAGGAAATCGCCGGATATAACTAATAGCTCGTTTGTTCCCGGCAGCGAAACTTGTGCACCCCCGCAGAGACAATAGAAAGCCTCCGTCGAATTAGGTAGTGAGCGCAGCAAGATGGAGCCGGAAGTCTCTAGGTGCAAAGCTTGTAGGCGTCCTTGCCAACCCTCTGCTAGCATCAGATTATAGTCTTGACCAGTCCCTGCGCACTTGGTGAGCCAACTACCGCGAAAGCTGTCCTGTTCAAAGGGTGAGAGTGTGACTTGATGATGCCCAGAATGATTCAGGTGCATCTGTCCAGAGAGAACCATTAGCACGCGATGCCAATCGGGTAATGCTGTAAAAGTAGATTCCGGTGCTGTGACAACAGCTGTGCTTAAGCGCCAAGCAAAGTCACGCTTGGAGTAGTTTGCACCTGGGGGATAAATAGCTAGCTCGGTAGTCGTGCCTCCCGACCAAGTGCTTGTGTTTTGCTTGTTTGCCGGAACTAGTTTGTATGTATCTGTCAACTTCTATCGCTCCTTTTCCTCTGTCTCACTGTAATTCTAACTGTAGCGACCTAAGGACTCAAGGAGGGTTGTGCGGAGCCTTTCTTCAATTACCTCTTGACACCGGCGAGGAAAGGAATTAAGGTTATGGTGTATTAGTGCATTAGGACACCATAACTTTGATACGCATAAACATGAGAGGCGGGGGTGATGAATCTGTTTTACCTAGATCACCGCAGTCCAATCCCGATTTACGTGCAGCTGCAGAATCAGATTAAGCAGGCGGTGGCGGGCGGAGTCTTGAAAAAAGGAGATCAACTACCTTCAGTACGGGAACTTGCCGGGCGTTTAGCAGTCAATCCCAACACCATAGCGAGGGCCTATCAGGAGCTAGAGCGGGAAGCATTAATTGAGACGTTGCGCGGTAGAGGAACTTTTGTGGCTGAGGTTAGAGCTCTTGCCCCACCTGCGCGTCGCCTCAAGATTAGCGAAGCACTTGATAACCTACTGCGGGAAGCCAAACGTCTGGGTATGGCAAGG
>DIPA01000096.1:106680-106917 GCA_002427055.1 Firmicutes bacterium UBA5500
ATGAGCTAGAGCAGGTTTTCGCAGAGCGAATGGCAGTGATATTTGACGATAGTGTAAGAAAGGGGCGAGATGAGGATGAGTGTGATTATAACTAGAGAGCTGAGCAAGGTTTACGGGGCTAAGCAAGCTGTTTGTGATTTGAATCTAGCTATAACGCGGGGAAGTGTATTTGGATTCCTGGGGCCGAATGGCTCTGGTAAGAGCACTACTGTCAAGATGCTTTTAGGGTTGCGCTCC
>DIPA01000062.1 GCA_002427055.1 Firmicutes bacterium UBA5500
GAAGCAGCTGAGAGCAACGGAAGCACGGATGAAGTCAACCGATTGACTGCCGAACGCGACAGTAAGCTGGAAGCCAGAAAAACCGAGGTAGAAAAGGAGTGGCAAAGAAACCGTGAGGATCTGATCGCACTCGATTTATCGGTCTATCGATCTCTCAGGGAGTTCCTCGACGAACCAAATAGCTATCTCTACTATGCACCAATCACGGGGGGAGACACACTCCAGAACATCGGAGCAATCGCGGATCTCGATGCCTATTTTGCCGCCCTTCCGGCTCACGCCAAATATAAACTGGCAGACGGCGGCACCGCCTACATAGGCATGACTGCCGAAAAGTACGCTGTGCTGGCGGACGGGTTTCGACAAGACCGCGCATTGGGCGTAACAGCTTTCTACCAAGTGCTAGCTGGTGCCGGGCTGTTTTTGCTCGGTCTGGGCTACATCATGTTCAGCGCCGGCAGGCACCCAGAAAGTAACGAGGTGCAGCTCCATTGGGTTGATGGGCTCTACCTGGATGTGGGAGCCGCCATACTGCTCGGCGTAGCCTACTTCTATTTCATACTAATGATGCAGTTATTACCTTCCTATTGGCGACTACCAGTCACACCAACCTTAGTGCTCGGGGTGACGGCCACGGTCTTAATGGTCTTGCTTGGTCTTCTGTATGCCAGCACGCTGGCCAAACGGATTAAACGAGGCGAGTTATTTAGGCACACACTGTGCTTCGCGGTGCTCAACTGGGCCTTTGCCTCTGTAAAGCTATTCTGGAGAAACAGCGTTAGGCCGTTTATCCAAGCCGGCCCCTTGGCAATACGCCTATCCGGGCTACTACTAGCCTATGGCCTAGCCAATGTGATCGCAATCTGTGGCTTAGGCAGCCCATTGGGCATCGGCCTGTGGCTCGTGACCAACGCTGCCATGCTGCTGTTCGTCTCGCGCAAGGTGTCTATGCTGCAGCTCATCACTGCCGGGGCGGAACGTGTTCGTAGTGGGGAGCTCGGCTACCGCATTCCTTTAGATGGGAACAAGGAACTAGCCACTCTGGCTCAGAGCGTCAATAACATCGCAGACGGGCTAAGTAAGGCTGTGGACCGAGAGGTGAAGGCCGAGCGCATGAAGGCTGAGCTGATCACCAACGTATCACATGACTTACGGACACCGCTCACATCCCTAATCACCTACATCGACCTGCTGAAGCAAGAAGGCCTTGCTTCCGAGCACGCCAGCAAGTATCTGGACATATTGGATCAGAAAACGCAGCGCCTCAAGACCCTAACTGAGGGCCTGATCGAAGCGGCGAAAGCGGCGAGCGGCAATATGACTGTACGATTGGAACAGCTCGATGTGGGCGCGCTGCTTACGCAGGGCTTGGGGGAGTTAGCGGAGCAGATCGAAGCCTCAGGACTCGATTTCCGCGTCAGTTGTCCAGAGACCAAGCTCTATGTGCAGGCCGATGGGCGGTTACTCTGGCGGGTACTGGAGAACCTGCTGCAGAACATCTTGAAGTACGCCTTACCTGAATCTCGCGTTTATGTCGTTGTCACAGAGCAAGCAGAGCAAGTCGTACTCACATTAAAGAATATCTCTGCCGAACCGCTGAACATTGAACCAAGTGAACTGCTGGAACGCTTCAAACGGGGTGACGAGTCACGCCACGGTGAAGGCTCGGGGCTAGGGCTCTCTATCGCCAAAAGCCTCACCGAACTGCAGAACGGAAGTTTCGACATTGAGATCGACGGAGATCTGTTCAAGACCACAGTAGTACTTCCCCGCGCCAAGCAAGAGCAAGGCGACGTTGCCTAGAGCACAATAAAAGTGCCGCCGAGGCTTAAAACCTCGGCGGCATCGTTGCTTCACATGGTAAGTATAACAGGGAGCGAACTAAACCTACTAATGTTTAAGAATGAACTGGCCTAAACGCTGCTCAGTTTGCTGGCCGTGCAGCAGGGCTGGTTTGCCCGCGATAAACACGTGCTCGATACCGACTGGCTTTTGGAATGGGTTGTCGTAGGTCGCCTTATCGGCAACATGCTCCGGATCAAATACTGTAATGTCGGCCACCAAACCCGGCTTTAGCACACCCCGATCAGTCATCCCTAACATATCGGCGGTCAGCTTGGTCATACGACGAACTGCATCTTCCACAGAACATAAGCCCTTCTCACGTGCGAGACGCAAGAAACGCGGGAAAGTGCCAAAGTGTCTAGGATGAGGCTTACCTTCGTTCTCACTGGCCGCCATTGGCAAACCGCTGCCATCGCTACCAATAGCAAAGTTGCTCTGTGCCAACATATAGTCAACATCTTCCTGGCTCATACAGAACGAGATGCAACTGCAGTGAGCTGCGGTTTCAACCGTTACCTTAGCAATAGTGTCTGCCATACTGAGGCCCAGTTCCTGGCTGAGCTGCCAAATATTCTTGCCATCAGCAATCGGGTAACGTCCACCGGTAGAAACCATATACAGGCTTTCACCATCGGCTTGCGTCTTGAAAGCTTCATTTAATTCGTCGATAACTTGCTGCCGTTCCTCACCCAGCAAGCGCTCAATAACCTTGGCCGAGCCACCCTGAATAGCCCACTTAGGGAATGAATTGGTGATGCCAGAGGAAGCTGCCGTATAAGGATACAGATCTACAGTAACGTTAACGCCCGCTTTGCGGGCATCGGCTACATGTTGCACAAACTCGGGAGCACGCCCCCAGGCCTTCTTACCACTGGCCTTGAAGTGAGAAATGTGCACATGAGCGCCCGTCCGACGGTTGATCTCATACATTTCCTCTAGAGCAGTAGGCGTTTTATCGTTCTGGTAACGCATGTGCGAAGGAATAATGCCGTCATATTTGGCCACTACCTCGCCCAGCGCATTCAGTTCTTCCTGATCAGAAGAAACACCCGGAGCATACCCCAGCCCTAAAGAAACGCCCCACGCACCGGCCTGCATATCTCGGTCAAGCAAGCGCTGCATCTCAGCAATTTCTTCCGGCGTGGCCTTGCGGTTCTCATAGCCCATCACACCGCAGCGCAGGGCGCCGTGCCCGATTAATGGAATTAGGTTGGTGCTCATCTGCTCGCCTTTGGCCTTGACCTTATCCATAAATTCCTGGAGCGAAGCCGAGGCAAAATAGGTAAGCTCGCTGCCCGCAAAGTCACGCATGTTCTCCATCCGATCGTCGGGACAAGGATAAATGGTATACCCACATTGACCGGCAACCTCACTAGTCACACCCTGATAAATCCTGCTTTCGCAACGGTTATCCTCTAGGAAACTAGTGTCCGAATGAGAATGCATGTCGATGAAACCAGGTGCCACCGCAAACCCTGTAACATCGATTACCTCTTTCGCTGCGCAGTCAATTGCTTGCGCAATCTTGGCTATCTTCCCATCCTTAATAGCCACATCAGCTTGGTAAGACGGGCCGCCGGTGCCATCAACAACAGTGCCACCCCGCAGAATATAGTCGTACATTGTTTTGCTCCTTTCATTTTGCCCTATCTAGTTTAGCCAACAGATTCTAACGCTTATTGATTATACTTGCATATTATCACAAGTACCAAAGGATTTTAACTAATGTAGCAAAAATATGCGCCTGAGTGAATAAACAGCAATAACCCCTTGGCTGCCGCTAACTGCTATAATAATCTGCAAGGGGGAATGTAATGTGCTACAAAACCTTGAACAAACCTACTTAGATCTTTTCTTTCAGCTACAAAAACAGCAATGGGAAAACTATGCTAACAATGCGGGGCATGACCTCGATCAAACGAACCACGCTATTTACGCACTACTAGACGCAGCACAACAGCAAGAACAATTTCAAGGCCGCAAGGCTGCCGTCTGGCAGGCCATCATCAGCAAAGGCAAGGTTGAAAATCATCCTGCGGTAGCTGCTTTACGCAACCGCCTAGACAATTGGGACAACTACGCCACTGAAACTGCGTTAATCGATTGGCAGGAAGAGCGCCTGAGCCTAGCCAGAAACATGCGTGCCGATGTGCTGGAGCTACTGGAGCTGCGTCAACGGTTAGCCCAAGAGCAAGGCTTTGCTTCCTACGTTGACCTAGCGCTAGCCAGTGAAAACCTCTCGCGTGCAACTGTCTTGCCGCTGATCGAGCAATATCTACACACCAACCTGCCTAGAGCGCAGGCCCTGGTACAGAAATACCAAATCAGTTGGTCATCCTGGTTTAGCGACCTCGAGACTCTAGGCCGCACAACCATAAAAGATAACAACAAAACCGAGCTCGCGGCTTCGTTATTGCACAAACTCGGCTTATCTACCCTACAAAAAGGTCTCACCATCGTTTCTAAGCCCGCCGGCTTTGCAGGTTATACCGGTGTCCTACAGCCAGCGGGAGACGTCAGAATCCTGATTGATGAAAATGCCAGCCTCAGTGGTCTGCTGATACTCGGCCACGAGCTCGGGACTGCCATAGCTCATCTTTGCAACAAAAACTCGGGTTTGTTCCTGACCTGGACAACCAGTTTCGACGAAAGCATGGCCGTCCTGCTGGAGCAAATAGCCGCTCGCCTTTGGTTAAGTCCCGAACAAAGGCAATTGGCCCGCGATATCTGGACCCTAGAAGGCGTACGCTGTTCGTTAAGCTTCCTCTTCGAGCTAGCCCTCTGGGAGCATCCCGAGCAAGCCGAAGCTCACTACCTAAAACACTATAGCCCGCTAGGGCTCGACCTCGGTGACCCTGCTATCTGGGCCCTCGACTCTTTCCGTAGCATCGACCCTGTTTACATATATAGCTATGTTCTCGGAGATGTCGTTGCCCAACGCCCCCTTGTGCGCCTAGAGAGTCTTTACGGGGCCAACTACCGCGCCTGGGGTGCTTGGCTGGTGGAACACTACTTTGCCCTAGGGCGTGAGCAAAGCCTGCCAGAGAAAATGCTATAGGACAAGGGGAACTGCGGCCACAGTCTCTTTGGTAAAGAATGAATAAAACGAAATAATAGTCTTCCTACCTCGGTTTACTTCTTTTATAATACTGATGGCAATTCCAAGGAAAAGCGAGGTAGTAAAATGATAGATGTTAATGACCTGAAGCGACAACTCGGTTTATTAGACATATCTGGCGTTTGCTCTCTAGAAATCAAAGGACAAACTGTCCTGGCCGAGGCTTTCGGTTATGCCGATATGGCTAAGCAAATACCGAACAAAACCGCTACCCGTTTCGCTACCGCCTCAATGGCCAAAGGCTTCACGGCCGTGGCAACCCTGCAGCTAATCGAGCAGAACAAACTCACGCTAGCTACCCGCGTCACGGAAGTGCTACCGAGCACCTTTCCGCACATGAGCGCGGAGGTGACCATTGAGCACCTGCTCACCCATACCTCCGGCTTCGAAGACTATTGCGACGAAGTAAAGGATGTCTACTACGATGATTCTTGGAACAAAACCCTAACCGAGCCCAAAGCGTATCTGCCTTTGATAGCCGACATGAAGATGGAATTCGCC
>DIPA01000044.1:0-2136 GCA_002427055.1 Firmicutes bacterium UBA5500
GAAACAATGCCACCATACCAAGTACAAACCATTTTTTCATCCTCCTCACCTCCCCTCTGATTGACAATGCTTGCCTGTTTGTTCATTATTTTTATTATATTCAAACTTTCCAACACTGTCAAAGGCAAACGCTGTTTGATTAAGCACTCACTGCTCCTCCGACAAACCCGCATCTCTCTCCGCCATAGATGGCTTTGGTAGCAGCCTAGGTCTGCCCCCCCAAATCAAACTGCCGCCAAATCATGTCCCCCCGCCCCGCTCTATGCTATGATGAAAGCAGCACATATTACCGGAGGCGAAAGATGCTAGACACACTTTATACTAACCTATTCGCACTACTACTAACCATGCTAACCGGTGCTCTGCTGGTACGCGCAAAGTTGATTACGCCGGCGCTGCGCCAAGGTCTAAACACCTTGCTTTATTATTTTGCTGTACCTATTCTCGTCTTCAACTCCATGCGCGGCAGTATCACCGTGGAACTGCTGCAAACTTCCTATTATCCTCTCCTATTTGGCACCGGCTTAGCCCTGATCAATGGGCTGGTAGCCTTCTTGTCTGCGGCTATCTGGCGCATTGATCCGCAGGAGAGGCGTCTTTTTGCTTTTCTAAGCATGTTCGGCAACAACATCTATCTGGCTTTACCCATTGCCCAGGCTCTATTCGGTGCTCAAGGGGTGGCAGTTGTACTGCTCTACTCGCTCGGCTCAGACCTCATTCTTTGGTCGGTTGGGCAGTTCTTGCTAAGCGGGGAAAAACGTATCACTGTCGCTAGCCTGAAGCACGTGATTAACCCAACACTTGTAGCTCTGCTAGTAGGTGCAATAGCTGGCATGGCTGACTTTGGGTTACCCCCAGCTCTAGACATTTCCCTAGCCAACATGGCTAGCATCACTTCACCCTTGGCGCTGCTCTTAACCGGCGCTGCCTTGGCGGAAATCAAGTTGGGTGCTGCTAGCGGAGCCAAACAAGCCGCCGCTTTGTTTATCGGTAAGCTGGTGATCTCGCCACTAATGGCTTTAGGGCTCGTTTCCATCCTGCCCGTGCCCAGTGAGATGCAGACCCTAATTGTTATTCTAGCCAGTATGCCCACATTTGTGCGTTCTATTGTCCTTTCGGACCGTTTCGGCTGGGATGGACAGAAAACAGCCCTGGGAGTACTGGTCACAACCCTAGGCTGCTTTATCACGATACCTATAATCTTGAAATTAGTGTAATTACACGCAGCGCTAAACGCGCTGGTAGCAGGAGGCGGTTATTCTATGTGGAAAGGTTTTATCGGGTTCTATGGCACACCTGACCTTAAACAGACCCACGAGTTCTATGCGCAGATTTTAGGCCTACCCTTGGCCCTTGACCAAGGGACTTGTCGGCTTTATGCGGTGCCCGGTGGTGGCTACTTGGGGTTTTGTGAGCACCTAACCGTTTGCCACACCCATAAAAGCCCACTAATCACCTTAATTACTAATGAGGTAGACGTGGTCTACGAGCGCCTTTGCCAAGCCGGCGTTATGCCCGAAGTAAAGCCTCAAACCAATGACCGTTTTAACCTTTATCACTTCTTCGTGCGCGACCCGGCAGGCTACACGGTAGAAATTCAGCAGTTCTTGGATGATAACTGGGATGCCAGCAAGCAGTAAGACTCAGACATTAAGCCGCGCTAAGCCCTATTTGGCCGGAATTGGCTCGTCGGCCATTTTCGGTCTCTCCTTCATGTTCACCAAAGGTGCTTTAGATAAACTAGATGCTTGGCGACTGATCGGCTTTCGATTCCTGTTGGCTAGTATTGTTATCTCGCTGCTAATTGCCATGCGCCTGATCAAAGTAGACTTGGCTCTTATACCGGGACGCAGCCCGGGCAAAGACTGGCGGCCGCTGCTCTGGGTAGCCCTATTGCAACCTATCGCCTATTTTTTGTTTGAGACTTTTGGCGTCAGCCTCATCACCTCGTCGCAAGCTGGGATGCTGATTGCTCTTATTCCCATATTCGTTATCATTCTTAGCGCTGTCTTTTTAGGTGAGCGCCCTAGCTGGCAACAAGTTGGGTTCATCGTTCTCTCGGTGGCAGGGGTAATGTTCATTGCCTGGCAGCAAAGCGCAACGGCCGGCGCTACCCGGTGGCTAGGGCTAACCCTG
>DIPA01000044.1:2201-2770 GCA_002427055.1 Firmicutes bacterium UBA5500
AGCAGAGCGCCACGGCTGGCGCTACCCGCTGGCTTGGCCTTGCCCTGATCATGGGGGCTGTAATAACCGCCGCCTTCTTTAACATTGGCTCGCGGCGCGCATCGGCAAAGTTCACGCCGGTGGAAGTTACCTGTGTCATGATGTGGGTTGGTGCCATCATTTTCAATGCGCTGGCGTTCTTAGTCCACTGGCGAGCCGGTAATCTAGCCACCTTTTTCACCCCCCTGGCCGATCCGCAGATAATTATGGCCTTGCTCTATCTCGGTATTGGCTCCTCAGTCCTAGCGTTTTTCTTAGTTAATTACTCGCTATCGCACTTGCCAGCCTCGCAGTCGGCAGTGTTCAGCAACCTGACCACCGTCGTTTCCATAGGCGCCGGCGTCGCTTTCCGCAATGAACCCTTCTACTGGTTCCATGCAGTCGGAGCAGTAGCTATCCTAGTTGGCGTGTGGGGTGCCAACTACTTTGGAGCGGGAAAACCAAAATTGGGCAGTTGAGCTCAGCTTACTTGAGCCGAGGGGACGTGCATTCGTCAAATGTGTGTCAGCAACCCCGTCCCCTTGACACGC
>DIPA01000044.1:2882-4474 GCA_002427055.1 Firmicutes bacterium UBA5500
CGTCCCCTTGACACGCCCTTGACACGCCCCTAGTCAGCCACCGCTGGCGCAGCTTGCTTAACGAGTCCTTTTTTGCGCCAGGCACCTTTCTTATAGAAGAAAGTAGTAATCATTGCGCCGATGACCCACGTAAGCAGTAGTGATACAAACAAAGATTCTGGCCTGCCGTTGGGGTAAGCGTCGCTTCGTGTTAAATAGGCCAAACCGTAAGCCAGGGGGACGCGTAGCCCAACTGTGTTAATGAGTGAAATCCACATCGGCGTCGTTGTGTCGCCGGCACCTCGCATAACCCCAGAAAGGCACTGGGTTATGGCCATGGCAATGTAGCCAACCGCCAAAATTCGCATCATATTCATGCTGTAATCAATTAAGGCCGTGGTATCTGTGAAGAAGCCTATTAAAGTCTTGCCAAAAAGCAAGATTAGGATCGTTAAGGTCGTGGCTACGCCAACAGCCATCATAATGCCGTCTTTCGTCCCCTTTTCAACCCTATCCACTCTTTTGGCACCGATATTTTGCCCCGTATAGGTGGTCATGGCCGTGCCAAAGGAGAAGTTAGGCATCATTGCAAACCCGTCCACGCGCATAACGATGACATTACAAGCAATAAACATCTCCCCAAAACTATTGGTTAACGATTGCACGACTATCATGGACAGCGAAAAAATCGCCTGCGTTAAACCGGAGGGCAAGCCAAGCTTGATGAGCTGGGAAGCATACTCTTTGTCCAGCTTTAACATCCGCCAATTGAGATCAAAGTCGGTTTTCATGCCAACTAGCTTCCAGGCGCATAGCATCGCCGATATGCCCTGCGCGATTACGGTTGCTAGGGCAACTCCCGGAACCCCCATGTTGAATTTAGCAACAAACAGAAGATCAAGTCCTACATTTAGGATAGTGGATATAATCAAGAACATCAGTGCTGATAACGAATCGCCCAACCCGCGCAAAATGCCAGCTAGTATGTTATAGAAGGCAAAGCCGGCAATTCCCAGAAAGAATATTGTTAAATAGCCTGCACACCAATCAATAATGGAGTCTGGCGTATTGAGTAAGGATAGCATGGGGCGCGTGACTAAAGGACCAACAATCATGATAATGACAGATACAATAGCAGTTAGGGTGATACAAATGCCGATCGTCCGAGAAAGTTTTTCTCTATCTTTGGCTCCGAAATATTGGGATACCATTATGCCAGCCCCTACGGAGACCCCGACAAATAACACCAACAAGAGATGCAGTATAGGGGATGCGCTGCCGACGGCGGCCAGAGCGTTATCGCCTACGTATTTGCCTACTATAATAGAGTCGGCAGTGTTATAAAGTTGCTGAGCTATATTACCGATTAACATCGGTATTGCGAACATGACAATCCGTTTCCAAGGCGTACCTTCGGTTAAATCCCTCGGAGCAAATAGCTCCCTAAATTTTGCCATAAATCTGCCCCCTAATCTGCTGTTATTGTAGAAAGACTTACACATTTATTAATCATATACTGTAGCCATTTGATCGTCAATCTCAACCCCGTGCCAGACCCTGTCAAGTAAAAGTGGGGGGAGAAAGCCATCCCCTTGGTGGCGTCAACTAGTTAC
>DIPA01000044.1:4498-5139 GCA_002427055.1 Firmicutes bacterium UBA5500
ACCCCGTGCCACTTCCCCCGTCCCCGTGGCACGCTGTAGGCTGGCGAATAACAGCGCAATGAAGACCTGGTTAGCCAGGATTACGTAGAACGGCAGCCGGGGGTGCACTCGGTAGAGCGCGCCCGCTATTGGGCCGATAGGAATGCTGGCCAGTAAACCAAAAGCCGAGCCTATAGAAACGACCTTGGGTAGCATAGCAGAAGCAACAATGTCGGCCTGCAAACTAGAACGCAGCGGCTGCAGCAGCGCATTGCCTCCGTTAAAACAGAGCGCGAAGACGACCAGCGGCCAAAACACCTTAGCAGGAATTAGTAGAAACAGTACCAAGCCCAAGGCCATACTTACAGCCCCTAGAAACAGGAACTGCACGTAACGTTCTGCTTGCACCCTCGGAATGATCAGTAAAAGCACCAATGCGATGCTGAGCGAACTCAGCAGAGGAAACACGGAAATAAGCCCTGCTGAAAGCGCCAACCCCTGCGAGCTGGTCATGTAAAGGCTGGCATAGTTATTCCAGATGATGAGCGTATAGTTACTCAAAACAGTAGTTAGCATGATCACCCGGATGCGGTAGTCATGCCAAATGAAGCGCAGCACCTGAGCAAAAGAGAGCTCCGCCCCCTGCGCGCTCTCGGTAGTGT
>DIPA01000044.1:5257-8083 GCA_002427055.1 Firmicutes bacterium UBA5500
GGATAAACAACTGCCGCACCAAAATGGCCGCACCCACAATAATAAAGCCAACCGCATAAATGACACGGTTACCGGTGATTAACCCATAACGCGTAACGAAGTAACCACCAACCGGCCCGAACAGCCCCGAGCCAAGGAAACAAAGGTGCACTAGACCATAAACTGTGGGACGGCGCTCGGGTGGCGAATTATCGGCAACGATGCGGTTCCAATTGGGAATGGCGCCGTAAAAGAGGCCATTTAACAAGGCCGCAGCCGCGAAATACCAAAAGTTTTGTGCTAGGAACCAGAGCACGATTGCGGAACCCCAAGCGAGGCCATCGAAAAACTGCATTGCCCGCTTACTACCTAAGCGTCCGGCTGCCCAGCCACCTAGCACAGCCCCTATGGCCTGAGAGCAAAAGAGCAAGGCGCTAATAACACCGACCTGTACCTCGCTTACCCCTAGTGCGACCATATAGACGGAACGGTAGATTGTAAACCAGCCAATAGCTGTGCCAAAGAGAATTTCGCTGGCTAGGATGGCGTAAATGCTGCGATTATGCCCTCTAAAAGTACTCAACAACTGCGCGAACCAAGACTCCGCCCGCGCAGTTAATTGTTTGTCTGAACTCATGTTGTGCTCTCCTTCACCGGGGGTAACGCAAGTGCTACCACAAACATTATGGCTTGCAAATGATCTCTACAACCTTGGTCTCCAGAATACGCTGGGCATGTGCAGGAATAATCACACTGGCAGTGTCAGCTCCTCGGCCGCTACCAGCAATAGCGATTACTGGCGTTTTCTCCGGGATCAGGCCTGCATCAAGGGCCATCACGCTAATCTCAACCCCAACTTTGACACCCTGGCTAAACATGCGCAAGGTGTGGGCGATAATTTCCACGGGGTAGACTCCCTGGAAGCGGTTACTGAGCCCCCGCTCGGCACCGGAAAGCGCATGAGTACCGATGAAAACCTGCATACCGGCAGCCTGCAGTTTCTCTCGCGTTTCCCTGGTCATAGGATTGGGCTCTCCGTCGCCACGGAAGCCAAACACTTGGCCAACTACAGTAATATCGAACTCATCTGCGTATGGCAGCAGCAGTTCAGCAGTCGCACCAGCATTGGAAGCGACAACTATCTGCTTAATGCCAGCCTTCCTTGCATGCTCTACCGCTAGACGAATAGTCTCCTGACTGTTCTCTTTTCCTGGTTTGGCAAAGATCATATCGAAACTCCTCCTTTATATGTAGTCCTAGTCTTCTTATCATATTTCCCTACCCGAATGATTAATCCTGCTGCCCTTAAAGATGACAATTTACATTAGGGCTATCCGCCCCTACAGCTCGTGACCAAACGCAAGCACGGAAGAAAAAAACAAAAGAGGCAACTGCCGCGGTCATCTAATGACCGTAGCAGCTGCCCCTGGCATTAGGCCTTATCCAAGCGTAGCCAAAGCCTGAGCCGTCTTTACCATCTGTTCCAGCAAGAAAAAATACAGTTCATGCCGGTAAGCTCTGTAGGTAGTGATAACGATTCTATCTAGCTGGATGTGGAAAAAGTAAACCTTCTGCATCTTCCAGCGATACTTGTTACCCTCTGGCAGCGTGACGATAAGCGAAATGGACGGCACCCGCGCCAGACCGGGCCCCCCCACTCCGTGGCTGAGTAGCTTCACCGCATAATGGCCTTGTTTTCTTTCAGCGGAACTAACGACATGCCAGGTTTCAATACCACAACAAACACCTCCCGTTTTATTTCTAAGCCTTAAACAGCGTAGTAATAGGGCGCGATGCCGCTCTCCACGCCGTCCAGGCTACCGCCAACAAGCCTAAAAGGAAGACTATCAAGCTACCGGGTAGATAGCGACCGACAGCCATATTCCATGTTCCCAAACCGAAAATGAAGGCTAGCAGAGATACCAGAGTTAAGGCCAATACAATACCAGCAGCTAGAATAATAGCACCCTCTAGCAGCAGAGTAATCGTTATCTTGCGTCGGCTGAAACCTAGGGCCCTTAGTACCCCTAACTCGTAGTAGCGCTCCTGCTGCCCCAAATGCAGCAATGTGTAGAGGCAAACTACGCCCACCGCCAGGAGTAAAGCTCTGGTCACATACACCACGACCTCTGCCACCGATAAAGAGGCATCAAAGTACATAAACTGATCATTGTTCCTCACCCTGAAAGCCTCTGGCATCTGCCGCAACTGGGTTTCAAGCTTGCTCGCAGGCACAGACCCGTCGATCTTGATTATGAGCGTGGAATAATCCTGAAAACGCGGGTGAATGCGCTCCGCCCCTCTTTCCGTAACGAGGCTGGTCGCACCTTTTTCAATTCCACTTACAGTAAAGGTCAGCACGTTATCCATATCGTCTATGGCCGCTAGGCTAAGCTCATCGCCAACCGCCAACTCATTCAGCGTGGCCACTTCCTGAGCCAAAACAATCTCAAACTCATCAGCTGGCAGGTGCCCCTCTGCCAGGTTGATTGGCAATAGACGGCTATCGTCATCGACTAGGGCTATTTCAACCTCATTTAATCCTACGATGACTGGGATTATAAGATTTTTCTCCACTCGGGCCACACCCGGAAAAGCGGCCACCTCAGGCTGTAGCCGATGCACCTCCGGCCCTTGCACAAACAGATCGTAGTCATAGGTACGCCAATAGGTGACGGTGCGATCCATCAAGTCCTCCATAACCAGCTCGGTGCTGGCAAAAGAAGCGACGGCACCGATTACGGTAAGTACTAGGAATAGAGTTCTCAACGGCTTTCGCAGCAGACCCCAACGCACCAGTTGTGAAGTAAGCTCGCTCATAGCACGGGAATGAACAGCCCTGGCATT
>DIPA01000044.1:8171-11057 GCA_002427055.1 Firmicutes bacterium UBA5500
CCCCACTACTCTGCTGCAGCACCACAACCCTGTCAGCGACCTCGGCCCACTGGTTGTTATGGGTTACCAGCAGACAAGCCGCCCCCTGTTCCCTTACCAGTTCATTAATCAAGTCCATAATCTCGCTTCCTGTACGCGCATCCAGGTTGCCCGTAGGCTCATCTGCAAAAATAATGCGCGGATTAAGGGTAAGTGCCCGCGCGATACATACCCGCTGTTGCTCACCGCCAGATAGTTGCCCCGGTCGATGCTGTAGCCTATGGCTCAGCCCCACCCTATCCAACAGCTCCCGCGCCCGCTGTTCCGGTTTTTCAGCGTTAGTTAAGCGCAGCGGAATCTCCACGTTTTCCAGTGCCGTCATGGTATTGATCAAATTGAACGACTGAAAGATAAAACCAAAATTAGTGGCGCGTAAACTGGAGCGTTTTTCATCAGGGAGACGATAAATGTCCTGCCCCTTGAACAGCACCTGCCCCCTCTCTGGTTCTTCCAGCCCAGAAAGCAAGTAGAGTAAGGTCGATTTGCCAGTACCCGACGGCCCCACCACGACTACTATCTCCTCTGGCCTAACGGCGATATCAAATTCATCAATAACTGTTGTCTGGCTATCTCCTACCTGATAACTCTTGCTAATGCCATTCCCCGCCAAAATTGGCTCTGACACACTCATCCCCCATTTCCAACTAAGCATTTCGCAGCACGCTGGGCACACTGTTGCTAACAGCCCGCCGCCCAACTACTAGTGACACCAATATAGAAGCAACAAACGCAGACACGAAAGGCATTAGGCTGACGGCGCTGGAACCGAAGAGAAAATAGGCAGCTACTTTTGATCCTATTAACCCTAAGCCACAGGCCAAAGCTGACGAAAGCAGGCATTCCAATGTAAACAATAGCCATATCTTCCGATAGCTAAATCCAATAATCCGCAGTATCGAAAGCTCACGACGCCTACTATGTACAACGGCCAATGCCGTAGCTATTACTACCTGTAAGGAGATTAAAAGTAGGACTGGAGTATATTTCCTGGCGGCATCTCTGAGAGGCACCAGGTCTTCTGCGATAACTTCACCATAGTCATCCACCGTAATGGCCGAAAGTTCCGGCATTTCCAATGCGAGCTTCTCACGTAACGTGTCGATGCGATCATCAATCTCCGCCTGCAAACCTTGGAGGGCAATCCCAACGATATGCACTCTGTCCGCAGGCGTGTTTGATAACCGCTGCACAATCCCCAGATGGCCCCTTAGGTAACCCGGACCAGGCGCGCCTGTCGCTCCAATCATGGCGAGTCTTAGCTCATCTGCACCAAGCAAATTCCAGACTTCCTGCCCATCCTTAAGCTCATAGGAAGCCATACGGGTAGGAATAGGAATAGAGGAATTGCTGTCAACTGCTCCAAGCATCCCTAGCAAAAAGACTTCTTCATCGATATTATCTTGGCTGAGCGCTCTACCGCTAATCAGAGGGGGATTGAGGTACCAGGTATCCAGACCCCCGGAGCGGCCTACCACGGGCTCCAGAAAGCTCCTCTGATCAACGGGTCGCCAGACATGACTCGGAACATGCAGCGTGTAGGTAATTTCCCCCTCTGAATAGACTGACTTCACTAAATCTTGGACCTTTTCTCTCGACACCAGCCCCTGTACGTCCCACGTTGTTCCACCTGCCTGCTTCAGCATGATATGGCCACCCGACTCTTTCAAAAACGGGTAACGCCATAATTGCGACATAAGCTTGACCCCTGACAGGCCGAGTGAGCAAACTACTGTTGCTAGCGCTAAAGCAATAATGGCAAAGGTATAGCGGCGTAAGTTATTCCTGTAGGACCTCGCAAAGATCCAAAACAATACAACTCACCCCCATTCTATAGCAATTTTAGACTAGGAATCATAACCCAAACTCTATACTTGCTCCCAAGCATCAATCATTTATAATACTATATTAACTGAACAATTAATCACTGGCTTATTGATATGTTCTTATCAAAGTGTTATAAGGCATGTTTCCATAGCATCTAGCAGAACAACAAAGAAAAAGACGGAACACCGCAAGGATAAAAAGGCAGCTGCGTGGTTAACTACTAGCTACACATCTGCCTCTTCTACCCTGCTGTTTACAATCGTCGCTTAGTCCCAGGTCCACCCTGCTAATTGGCCGATGTTGCTTTCTTTGATGAGCCCCGATTGGAATGGCGCAGCCGCAGGTCCAGCTGCTCGCATACGACCATCGCGGGAAAGCACAAACAGGTTGGGCGTAGTCCAAAAGTCCTTAACATCGAGCATAATCTCAGCCCATTGACCCGCGCTGAGCTCTACACCAAGACTAGCTAAGCCACTCCCCCAGCCAATCAACTTATCATCGTTGTTAAGAACTATAATGGCTTTGCCTGAGTCTAGGTTAGAGATGCCCATTTTGCGGACGTCTTCGGCAATTAGCTGTGGCGTGGTGCTATATTCGGAGCCATCCGGGTAAGCGTTCTCGAGGTTCTTGCCAAGCATATACAGCTTGCCGTCGGTTTTGAGTATGAGGGTAACGAAATCACTGCTATAGACACTCTGCACGTCTGTGGCAATTGGCTGCGGCGGGAAGTTCATGCGTTCTGCTTGTGATAGTTCGACAAGAGAGTACTCTATTTTAATGGGCACTCCGAAGCCAAGTTCTCCCCAAACGTTGCGACCGCAACTATAGAGCTGTCCATCGTCTTTAACATAGAATGTAATACCATTCCCGATGAAGACATCCGTAACGCCTTGATCAATGAGTAATGGTGTATCAATCATTTGCTGACCACCTAACTCAGCCCAGTAGTTCTCACCGATACCGAATAGGTCACCATTTTCCTTTAGCATGAGTATATGCCGATCTGCAACCGCCTTCTTTACC
>DIPA01000044.1:11167-19212 GCA_002427055.1 Firmicutes bacterium UBA5500
CTGCAACCGCCTTCTTTACCCCATCCATTACTTTGACGGGGCGAACAACATCGACTCTATAGCTATATTTAGTATGGTTCCGCAGTTTACGCTGCACCTCAGGGAAATACTTGATTCCATTCTCATGCCCCATTACCCATAGTTCACCATTGGTAGTCAGATAGGCACCGGCATTGGTTGCAATGGCAGCCTGCTTGACATTGGTAGATATTTTAATAGGGGCTGCCAAATAGCCAAAGTTGTGCTCATACCTTGGGTCGACCTTCCCGGCTTTAACTAATCTCTTGTCCTCCAGCCCAAGCCCGAGTTGTCCATAGTCATTCAGACCGGTAGCCCATAATTCCCCAGAATCAGTAATCATGAAGGCCCGCATGTTATCACCGCTGATCGATACAACCGAAGCAGGGTCCAAGGGCTTACTCGGCAGCAAATTGCAGGCCGAGACCAATAAGGCAGCAACAAGTGCTAAACAAAGCACTCCTGCAAGGTGACGCAATTGGTTAGTGTTCATTTATCTACCCCTTTACATCGTCTTTCTGTTTACTGCCCAAGAAACAACAAGTTCTCACTGCGACTCTTCATTAAAACCCTACCTTGTTTTGGATATGCTGTCAATACACTCAGTATAGTCTATTATATTATATTGTGTGTTTTGCGATAAAAGATGGCACAGCACTAAACTCTCAAGTATCTGCGCACATGAAAAACCGGAGTAACCACCCCAAAGAGTTGGCTACTCCGGCTTATTCTTATGAAACTAACGCACAGTTGGCCCTTCCCAGGCGTCCATGCCGCCCAGCAGCACGCCGACTTGGCTGAAGCCGTGCTCCGCTAGCATGGCAGCTGCGCGGCGGGCTTTGCTGCCGCTATAGCAGATGGTTACATACGCCTGCTCCGGATCCAGATCAGTCAGGGCCTCTGGGAGCGAGTTCAGGGGGATGTGAATAGCCCCCTGGATGTGGCCTTGGGTGTATTCGTACGACTCCCGTACGTCGAGCAGAACTAGGGGTATGGCGGCCTGGGCCAAGAAATCACTTAGCTCGCGCGGTTTGATTTCTTGCCACTTCACTTGCCCATTACCTGAACGATAACCTGGCAATACAGAGCCCGTGCTTGAGGCTGCTGTCATGAGTCGCGCCCCCTTAGAGCTTGCTTAACAACTTCTTGGCCTTGGTCACGGCTTCGCTGGTGTCGGCACCAGTTTCCAGGGAACGGCGTAAAGAGTTTTCCAGCAGACAGCCGACCATTGCTACCCCGACTTGCTGCACAGCGGCCCTGAGAGCTGCCACTTGGGTTACGATCTCTTCGCAGCCGCGCCCAGCTTCTAGCATACCTTGAATGCCGCGCGCCTGGCCTTCAATACGCTTGAGGCGCCGCATTAGCTCCGGCACGATATTGTCTAGCTCAAACAAGTCCTCGGACATTGCTAAGCCGCGATGATCTGGTCGAGCACCTGCTTGAGCTGAGACTCAGGCAACAGGCCCGAGATGTTCTGAACAGGTTTGCCTTCCTTGAAGATAATCATGGTTGGAATGGCCATGATCTCATACTTAGCAGACATGACAGGATTTTCGTCGGTGTTCAGCTTCACCACTTTCACTTTGCCGGCATAATCGTTGGCCAGCTTATCAATAATTGGGCCTAAGATACGGCAAGGCATGCACCAAGGTGCCCAAAAGTCTACTAGTACCGGCCCCTGATGGTCCAAAACTTCCTGCTTAAAGTTGGCATCGGTTACGTGAATCATGTTTTACCCTCCTTGAAATTGCTATACAGCTCTAGGCATAGTATTGCCATTCATAGCGATCTACCCATTTACAGCCCGCCCGGGTACAGGTGGTGCATGCTGCCTATTGTGCACCCGCCACCTATACCCGTACCCCTAGGGGTATGTATATGCTAATATCATAATAGACCAATGTCTGGATCTTGTCAAGCACAAGAAAAGAAAAAGCAACCAAACGGTTGCTTCCTCTCTTTGAGCTGAGTGCCATGCGGGGTTACCGCAGTTTGCCGCGGCAATCAACACTAAGTGTATCAATCACTGCGCCGCCACTAACCAGATAGGCTTCATCATACAAATTACAGACCGGGCAGATATGGTTAGGGATTATCTCAATCTTGTCGCCTATTTCTAGTTCACGGTTAAGCACTTTGTCATAGATGATTGTATGCTCGTCGTATACTGCGTGAACAAAGACCCCAGCAGAGCCTTTGATATAGCCGAAACCCTCTGTCTGGCAAATGCCGGCAGAGCGGGTCTGCTGTGTTAGTGCCTTGGCACCTGCATCACCAATAAGGCGCTCCGCGGTCGGCTTGCTGATTATGGTGGTGAGCACGGTTGCAGCGCAGCGATCATAGGTGCCAATAGCATTCCCTTGAGCCACGTCCATGAGCACATATGTTCCCGGGCGTAGTTCGGTGATGCCTGCCTTAACATGCGTGGCCAGCATGGCTGTTGGTGTTGCACCAACGCTGACGGTTAAGCAAGGAAACCCGTTTTGTGCGGCCAAAGCGGCAAAGGACATTGTTCTCTCCTGGCAGGCAACAAACTGACGCAGACATTCCGCCTTGTCGGCAGCTTTATAGGTAAAGCCTTCGTGCGAGAACACACCTCTGAACTCGATCTGCTCACTATCGTGCAGTGCAGCGAGCAGATCTAGGAATTGCTCAGTCGTTACCACGCCGGAGCGCAGCTCACCCGTTTCTATTTCAACCAATACGTGCGCTTTGTTCCTAGCTCCGGCAAAGACCTTATCAATCTGTCTAATCGCAAACACGCTGTCAACACCAAAAGAGATATCTATACTTTCACCAAGCTTCCTAATACGGGCCAGCTTCTGCTCACCAACTATCTCGTTAGCAATGAAGATGTCGGTTAGCCCCGCTGCTGCCATAGCCTCTGCTTCGCCTACTTTGGCAACAGCAATACCGGCAGCACCCGCAGCTACCTGCATTTTGGCTATACTAGGCATCTTGTGTGTTTTAGTGTGTGGCCTGAGCGCAATGCCCAGAGCCTGCGCTTTGCTCTGCATGAACCTGATATTGTCCTCAAGTATATCTTTGTCAATCAGCAGCGCAGGCGTATCTATTCCCTGGTAGCTGCTTTTTGCACTACTCATCTAGACATTCTCCTATAAATACAAGCCTGCTGCTTTTACCAGCCGGAGCCTGTTCGTTCCAGCAATCCGTTCTTGGCATTGACAAAATAGTGACCTACTTTGGGCTGCCCTTGTGTGTCTTGCGGATCGCTATAGGTAACCCAATAACAAAGCGTAGGTTGGTCAGTTGCTTGCGAACGTACCACTACTAAACCTTTACTGGCAAAACCGGCAAGATCCTTGACATTGATCTGCCGAGCCAGGCTAGATAGGGTGGTTTCTACTTGCACCCACGCTTGCCAGTTGTTTAGCTTAGTTCCCCAACTATGGTTTTCCCACTTTAGCTGCTCACCGGTGGTCTGATCAAAGCTAACAACTACATAATCGGTAAGCACCGGAATGTCGTTTTCTGTACGCACGACAACCGCCCAGGGGTGTTCTCCCTTTGGTTGATAAACCTCGAACACGCTCTTTGTGCCGGGCAACGACTCGGTCGCCTCAAGTGCCCACAGTTCAAGCTGCTCGGGACTGACGGGTTCTGCATTCTTAGCAACCGGCTTTTTCCACTCGGTCAACACAACTGTTCCATTTTGCCGGTGTACGCCGACCAATAGCCCTTTCTTGTCGCCTTCATACTGCGAAGTTGGCTTGAAGCGCAAGTTATAGAAATCGCGGCCTACGCGCATTTCTATAGTGGCCGACTGCTTATCTTCTAGCTGCCATTCTTCTTCATTCAGGCTGAGGTTGGCGCGGGCAACCAGTGCTGCGTCTTCCCAACTAAGTTTGGCCGCCTGCACCTCTTCCGGTAGAAGACCATTAAGTAGATAACTTTCAGCTACACCTACTACGCCCTGCACCATCTTGCTCATTTTTTCCACTTCATCCATGCGCAACCTCACGCCGGGCGCTGCCCCATCGGCAACTATCGGTGCATCCATGGCCGCAATGACGTCCTCTAGCTGATCTATTAGAGCCTCTAAGTAGCTTAAGTCGGCCTCGGACAATCCCCGGGCACGAAAATAGCGTAGGCGATCATTTACTTTATCGATTGATTTAGTGATCATAGCCCAATCGTTGCGCATAAAGCGCGACCAAGGACCGTTCATGCCTTTGGGAACCAAGCTGGCTAACGGGCGAGCCACATTAGCCACTGTTGCAATTTCTGCATTGGCTTGCCAAAGCGATGCCTCGTTGGCAGTCTCTAAATACATCTGTAACGAAGCTGTTCCGGAACGTAAACTGTTTAGCATGACGCTGTAATACTCGGCGAAAGAAACTGCACGCGTCATCTGCGCCTGATTCAACTGCATACCTAGGTACCAACTGATCCCAAGCAACCCTACCACTAAGGTTACTACCACTACAACGCGTTTATCCCGCAAATTGCCACCTCCTGTTGCTGTAACTACACTATCATAACATAGGCAATCAACAAGAGGTATTTAGATAAAGTAATCACTACAGACGAAGGCCCGGAGGGGCGCCAAGACTGGCCTGGCGCCTAGCCTACTTACTGCTAATAGCCAAAAACGGACAAGAAAAAGCTCCGTAATGAATACGGAGCTTTGAGGGCGCTTGCAAGATCCTAGACAACACGTTTTGGGTAGGTTGACCAACCTAAAAGATCATAACCAATTCAGTAGCCAACGTACGCTTGCAACAGGCTGAAAACCCCAATAGCATACAATAGGAAAGCCCAACCACCAGACATAGGTAATATCAACGGTAATAACAACAAGGCCAACGATAGCACCAGACGAATAACGCGATCAGTATTACCAAGATTCCTCTTAAAATTTAGCCGCATATCTGTCCCCCCTATCGCGCTGCGGCTCATTCGTCCCTAGTGTTTACATTACCTGGCGAGATTAACCTAGTTCCCGCCAATAGTATCTAACATGCGGTCGCCCCATCTCAAAAGGGCTTGCTTGTTACGCCAAGCGATTAACAATAATATCGCGCCAACTATACCCAGTGCTGTCCACGCCTCTGGCGACATGTCGATTACCCCAGCGCCGGTCAGACTAGATGCCAACAAGCCGGGCGTGCGAAAGATAAGCACTAGTACAGCGAAAAGTCGCGCACGTATGGGTGTGAGGGCGGCTAAGAAGCAAACGACATCGTCTGGGGCAAAGGGGAAAACAAACACGGTAGCTATAATCAGGGCACCACGCTTACCACGGATACGGGCCAAGAGTGAATCGTAGCGGTCGCCAAAGAAACGATGTACTAAAGGTTTGCCAAAATACCTGGCAAGAGAAAAAGCAATCATTGCCCCCAGCGTAAAACCAGCCAGATTGAGCAAAAAGCCTCTGGCAGCACCAAAAACATAACCACCGACCAGACCAACGACCAAACCAGGCAGCGGGGCCACGACAACTTGGGTAGCCATCAATACAACGAAAACTAGAGGTGCCCAAAGCCCGGCCTCAGCAAGATACGCTTCCAAGGTAGGGCGGTCTGTACTGACACGATAAATTGTAGGCCCGTAAAAATGGCCGATAGCTACTACGACAATTGCTAGCAAGACCCCGATGGCAATGCGCTTCATTCAATTTCTCCTCTTTTTACAAGATATCTCTGTTTCAGATGCACTAGCTGCTAGTTGAGACCTCAAGTTGCTGCAAGTAGGCACTGCGTGCTAGTAGAAAGTAACCTAACTGCAAAACAGCATAAATTCCTGCCACCATGGCGCTTGCAGGGGCTACTTTGAACGACTGCAGCAAATTAGATAGCGTTTTCATAGCGAAAGACATATGCAAAGCTCCAATGGCTACCGGTAAGAAGAACAAGACACCGAGTTCACGGTTAACAATGCACATGGTCTCCCGCCGTGTAATGCCAACATCGCGCAGTGTGGCATACTGTTGCCTGTCAACATCAATCTCAGTAAACAACTTGAAGTAGAGCAGGCTACCGCTGGCCACAAAAAACAGAAAGCTGACAAAAACTCCGATGAACATAGTTAAGGCACCAATGCTGCGTACGGCTGCATACATCTCCACCCTACTGACAGCCCACCTGCAATCTGGCAGCGCATCAGAAACAATACTTGCCGCATCGGCTACCTTTTCCCAATTACGCAATTCAAAGCAAAAGTACTGATGCCTATCGTCCAGTTCGCTCTCAGCAGCCAATAATTCATAATCCGCATCGGTAACTACTAACGCGGTTCTGTAGTTAAGTAACGCCTGCTTAAACACAGTTATCTGCTCAAACTCTAACTGTGTACTCCGCAATGACAACGCGCCTTGTAGGTTGGTATCTAATGTTTGATCAGACACTATGAAATAAGCAGCGCGCCCAGGAGCCAGCTCAATTGTCGGCAAATGGGGAGCGATTTTCCTGGCCGCCAAGTAATCTCGCTCAGCAACGGCTACTATTTCCATGCCCCATTCATCTAGCTGCAACCGGCCAGATAGGCCTTCAAAACTACACCAGTCAACTTTTTCACCACAGCGGCGCTCAAGAGCTACAGACGCCGCATCGCCCGCTGCATTAGTTGCCAATAGGTCCTCAATCGGCATGTTCACGCGCGACATTACCGCAAAAGCATTATCTGAGTAAGCCATGGAACGAGCGCTCTGCAAAACCGTGTTGAAAGTACCTAGGGCGGTGCAGACAACCGCTATTAGGATGGCACTGCTGAAGATAACGCGGGAGTTCTCACGCAAGCGAAACGTGAGGCGATTCAAGCTGATCATGTTTGTGCCCCGAAAATATACGCCCCCCCTTTTCTCCAGCCACTGGCAAACAGCAACTCCTCCTTGGCTTACCAACAAGTAAGTACCCACGATTACTAGACCCAGTATGGGAAACATGTTTTGCAGCAAACTGTGAAGGTCTGTGACCCAAGCCATGCCATAGCCACAGCCCATAAGCAAAACCCCAATGAAAAATAGCCCTGGGCGCCAACGTGGTAGCGGCTTCGCCTGCCGCTTGGCTACTAATAGCTCTCGCACACTGCTCTGTCGAAGGTGAAAGATAGCGACTACTGATAGTGCCGCGAAAAGGGCCAGAAAAACAACCACAGTTCCCTGCACAGCAAGCGGGGGTATAAAAAAGTAGATTGGATTGGGAACTGCTAGCAAAACACTCATCGCCATAAAGAACAGCTTAGAAAAAAGTATACCACTAGCCAGGCCAACCGCAACAGATAAAGTTGAAATCGCTGTGTATTCTAGCCAGACCAAAGCACGCTGTTGACGTTTGGTCATGCCCAATAGGGTCAACAGCCCAAATTCCTTCTTGCGTGATCGCAAGAACGCACTAGTTGAGTACCAGACGAAAACGAACGAGAAGATAAGAATGACTACTTCAGCTGCCATCATACCGCTGCGCACACCTTCCGCGGCGCCACCCAGAATATAGCCTTCAGCGACTGCTGGGTGCAGTACAAAACTGATGAAGAGGTAGAAAACATGCACTGTAAAGGTACAACTGAGAAAATAAGCGAGGTAGCGGTGCCAATTGCCCTTAATGTTGCTGATTGCTAAGTGACGTAAGGTCATGGCTACTCCCCCCCATTAACGACAATACATCTAATATTTGCTGATAGAAAGCCTGCCGATTGGTCCCCCGCCTGACCTCTGTGTAGATACGTCCATCACGAATGAACAAGATACGCTGACAAAAACTCGCAACCAACGGGTCATGGGTGACCATAGTAATAGTCACTTTCTGTTCGGCATTGAGGCTGCTCAAGATCCCCATTAGTTCCTTAGCTGCCTTTGAATCGAGGTTACCTGTCGGCTCATCAGCCAAAATAAGCAGAGGCTCGTGGATAAGAGCACGAGCCGTAGCGGCGCGTTGTTGTTCTCCGCCCGAAGTCTGGTGGGGACGTTTGTCTAGAATATTTTCTATGTGAAAACTACTGGCCACTACCTTCAATTTTTGCATAATCTCCCGCACAGGCACCTTATCAAGTGCTAACGGCAAAATGAT
>DIPA01000044.1:19369-19738 GCA_002427055.1 Firmicutes bacterium UBA5500
AAGTGCTAAAGGTAAAATGATATTATCTCTTATGCTCAGAGTGTCTAATAGGTTATAGTCCTGAAAAACGAAGCCGAGTTGGCGTCGCCGAAAAAGTGCCAAATCGTCTCCCTTGAGCAGACGCGGGTTAGTACCTTTGAGTTCCACCACTCCAGAAGTAGGCTCATCAATAGTGGCCAGTATATTAAGTAGCGTTGTCTTGCCACTGCCTGAGGGCCCCATAATGCCCACAAATTCGCCTTCGCTCACCTGTAAGTCAACTCCATCCAGCGCCTGGTGGCGGGCAGTGCCACGGCCCCCATATACCCTGGAGACCGCTTTCGCTTCGAGCACTATCATTTCATAATCCTCCTCGTATAGTATCTTTTG
>DIPA01000095.1:0-2150 GCA_002427055.1 Firmicutes bacterium UBA5500
GCGTCGTCGAGATATTGCTCGCCTGTTTTTACAATCAACTCGTAGTCGGGGTTAACTGTATCGTTAATGAAATCGAGCAAGTGGTTGGACGATGCCACCAAGCGTTCTGAGGCTTGCTGCACCTCTTCGGTTAGCTCACCAATGTTAGCTACGGCTTCGCCGGAATGGGCAGCCAGCTTACGCACTTCTTCGGCCACGACAGCGAAGCCTTTCCCTGCCTCCCCGGCGCGGGCAGCTTCTATGGCGGCGTTAAGTGAGAGCAGGTTAGTTTGCGCTGCAATTGAGGAAATGGTTTGCGCCAGCTCGTTGATATTATTAACTACGTGCATATCGGCAATGGCCTTAGCCATTTGATCGCGAATTTCGGCATACATTTGTTTTGCCGCTCGTTGCGATGTGATAGCGTCGCTGGAAAGATTGGATGCCCGCCCTTTAATCTCTTGCGTGCGGGAGAGGCCGTCGTCGGCTTTTTCGGCTAAGTTAGTAACCGAGGCCGCCATCTCTTGGCTGGATGCGTTAACCTCTTCGGTTGCAGCCGAGATAGTCTGCATGCCGGCAGCAATTTCCTCGGTAGAGGCCATCGATTCCTGCACGCTTGCCGCTACTGTTTGTGCATTGGCGCTTAGCTGGGCACTGGCAGCCGCCAACCGTTGAGAGGAGCTACTAATAGCGCCGAGAGATTGCTGCAGCATTGCCACAGTGGTGTTGACTGCTTGGGCCAGTTGGCCTACTTCATCCTTACGCCGCAACAAAGCCTGAGGCACCGTTGTAGTTAGGTCGTAATTGGCTAGGCTTTGGGCTATCTTGGTTACTTGGACAATTGGTCTAGCAAGCGCACCACCTAAGAGCGTGGCGCTAATAATGGCAGCAGCCAGCACGATAAAAAAGAAAACAATAACGAATTGCCGCATTGACGCAATACGGTTAAGCACTTCGCCAGTTTCTGCAGCAAAGGCCAGCGACCAGTTGGTACCGGGGATTGGAGCATAGCCAAGCATGCGGTTCTTACCATTATAGTCATAGCGCCCTGCGCCAGCCTTAGCTTGAATCATCTCTTTTTGAATAGTAACTAGCTCTTGCAGACTGGCATCAGCTTTTACATTTTCCAAGTCATTATCTCGCTGTAAAACTAGATCATAGTTAGGATGTGCGATGGTTGTTGCTTCACCATCAAGTATGTAAGCATAACCAGTTTCACCGAACCCGACGTCGGCAATTGTTGCACAGAGAGCTTGACCAGGTAAAAAGCCAACTAAACCGATGTAGTTGCTGGCTGTAACAGGTACAGCAACTGCGACGACCATATTGTCGTCAGTGGCAGGCTTAAAAGGAGTGGTGATTATTGTCTGCCCAGCTATCAACCCGTCATAATATGGCTGCTTGGAAGCATCGAGTGTTTCTCCGCTAGGCAAAATCAGAGCACCGTCGCTCTGCAACATGCCGATGTAAAGCAAACTATTCTCACTCGCTTCACGCTGCAGGTAGGCCCGTTGACTGGCTCTGCTTGCTTTGTCATCAAAGTTACGTGCAATGCCATCAGCTATCTTGCGCCAAGAATCTAGCTGAGTTGCGACCAGATCGGCAGTATCTTCTGACTTTGACATAAGTAGCTCGTGTAACGTGCCGGTTAAGGCTGTTTGTGCCTTAGAGAAGGTAACTAGGCTCAAGATAAATGTTGCTACTAATACGAGGGCTGTTATCGCTATAGCAGCTGTTTGTTTAATACTCTTCATTGACCACGCCTTCTTTCGCTAGATAATTAAGTCAGGGGCTCGCACATTCCACAATAAGGAAGAGGGGTTCCAAATACACTGATTTTGTTTGTTTGAACAATAATATTCTACGCGTATTTTCAAATACCTCTCACTTGAGTAATATTTACAGCCTCCGACAGCAGAGATATCCGCAGGGGCAGGCCCTTTATTATCATTCGGCACCCTAAGTATGTGCAAGTATGAAAGCGAGGCCCATGGCGAGGCCTCGCTTTTACGTAGAGAATTTTGGCTGTATATTTGGCCAAATAACATGGCACTAGCGATTGGTTAGGAGTAAGCCAAGGCTAGCTTTCTGCTATCACCTTAATACACTCTCTGAGCCCAGCTACGATGGTCTCTAGTGGCATGCTGGGAGTATTGGCAGGTTTGCCGGGT
>DIPA01000095.1:2290-2744 GCA_002427055.1 Firmicutes bacterium UBA5500
AATGAAACATGATTTGATGTTGAGCTTGTGGGCAACAACGTGGTGACGCACGGAATAGGCCATGAAGTTGCAGAGGTAAGTACCGGCTGTATAGGAAAGGGCGGCCGGAATGTGGGCCTCGTTCATGGCGGCTACCATTTGCATGACGGGCAAGGTGGTGAAATAGCCGTCGGGGGCACCCGGGGCGATCGGCTCGGCTGCTTTAACAACTCCAGCGTTGTCTTTGCCATTCATGAGGTTGATGCCGATGTATTCGGGGGTTATTTTGGCGCGGCCACCGGCTTGGCCAATACTAATAACGACATCGGGTTGATGCTCTTCCAGGGCAGCAACGAATTTGGGTAGAACAGCGTCCCAAACGACGGGTAGTTGTGCGCTGACGACCTGGGCACCACCGATGGTTTGCCCATGCAGTTGTTTGACAGCTTCCAGCGCAGGGTTGATGGTCTCGCCC
>DIPA01000095.1:2797-3825 GCA_002427055.1 Firmicutes bacterium UBA5500
TGACAGCTTCGAGCGCAGGGTTGATCGTTTCGCCTCCGAAAGGTTCGTAACCGGTGAGTAAGATTTTCATTGTTTGTGCCTCCAATTTTGATGTGTGTTTTTTCAATGTGTAGATAAAAGCGCCGTAAGGTGCTCCAGGCGGCTGGGGCCGCTTTGAAACAGGTTGTGCAAGGCCTCGCCGCAATCGGGGTGACGATACCAAGTGGGGCCGTAGGTGTCAGCTAGGCTACCGGCAAAACGGGCACCAACTTGCATACCGCGCCAGGTATCGAAGGCGTTACGCATATGCCCCATATCGATTACTTGCGCGCTAGGAGGGTGCTTCACGCCTAAGGCATGCTCAAAAATGGTAGCCCAGTTATTCCGACCAAGGCAGCGGTCGACTGCAAAACAAACGCGGGCTGCGGCTAGGCGCAGACGATATAACTGACGCAAACGGCAAAAAGCCTGTAAGTCATCAGAGGCGGCAGCAGAGCCCAAAATATCGTTACGCCAGGTAGCTGTTGCCATTAGGCCAGTGAACAACTCGGCATACGCGGCATCGAGTGCCGGATCGAAAAGCCGGCGGTCGAGCCAATCGTGCTTAGGGCTCAGCAGCAAGCGTGGCATAACCATGCCACCTAGGCCAAGTATGTTTTCAAAGGCGTCAATACCGGCTACAGGGCTGATACAGACGTATATTTCTTCCGGCACGCGCACCGGAAAGGCCAGAGATAGTCGTGACGACAGCTCTTGATTTACCTCCAGCGCCAAATTAGGCTGATGAGTGACGTCAAGGCCAAGATGATATAAGGTATCTTCCATAGCAGGAACAAGCTCGGCGGCTGGGAAAAGGGCCCGATAGGTCTCTCCCCTCAGGTAATTTTCTAATTGCCAACGATCGGCCATAGGTTGCTCGATTGACGCCAAGGCCTGCAAATAGGCTGGTGTTGTTTGCTCAAGGTAGGCCTGGGCCGCATGTTTGAGCAGAATAGGATCCAAGCCAGTTGTGAATGCATAAATACCTAGTGGGGTATCAAAGCCGAGTT
>DIPA01000095.1:3931-5748 GCA_002427055.1 Firmicutes bacterium UBA5500
AGTGGGGTATCAAAGCCGAGTTCGGTGACTAAGGTGTTCAGTTGTTGCCAACGCTCCTCATAAAGCAGGGCTAGTTCGGCAAGCAGTATGTTATTGGGGCGCGTTGGCAGCGGCTGGCCTGGGCTTAGGGCATCATGCTCGGCCCAAGTGTGCGGCCAACTGAGCTGATCATAATAGCGGGCAAGTTTTTGATCGAACGGCAATAAATGGCGACGTATAAAGCCGCTGGCTATAAAGCCAAATAACCGACGTAGTTGGTCGGCTTTCGACTTAGTCTGCAGCTCATTACGCAGCCCGGTCACGGTTTCTAAATCAAAAATAGCGGCAGCCTCAAAGGCTTGGTTAAGCGAAATACTAGGTTTGATTGCCCGATGGTGATTGTAAAGGTTTTTGTAAAAGTTCTGCAAGAAACTCTCCGCACGTTTGATAAGGGCGGTTAGATCCAAGCGTCATCACTCCTTTGCCTTGGCCTCCCAAACCAACCATTCATGAGAGAGACATACTCCCCTAGTTGTTTATTCCACGTAGCTCTCACCTATCCCTTTCAAACGCACAAAATTGCTTCTATATGATGCAAACAGTTCAACGAAGTGCCTTGAATGTCCCAAATAGCCACTGGTATTGCGTTCCTTAACACAAGAGTGGCGCTAGATTTATTTTTTAAGGGCAGCAGGAACGTAGGTTTGCATAAAGAATTATCGTATTGGAAGCACTGTATTCTGTATACAGTGGGATCAGTGCCTCTAACCTAATTCAACCGAGGAGGTGAAAACAGATGAGTTTAGTAGAAGGTAATATCTTTGGGTTCTGGATGTTCATCGTTATCTCTGTAGTTGCTGTTTGGATTATGACTCAATCAAAGAATGGCAAGTTTAAGGTAACGCTACGCCGTATCAATGGTCTGGAAGCATTGGAAGAGGCCGTTGGTAGAGCCACCGAGATGGGAAAGCCAGTTCACTACACACCTGGTTTGGGCGACATCGTTGATAACAAAGCTGCCGAAACTTTTGCCGCTATGGAGATTCTCACCTACGTAGCTGATCTATCGGCGAAATACAGTGCAGAGCTAATTGTTACCATCCGCCAGCCAAACGTCTTCCCCCTAGCACAAGAATCGGTGAAGCAGAGTTTTGTGGCGGCTGGAAAGCCTGATATGTATCAGGAAAACACGGTACGCTTTATCTCCAGCAACCAGGATGCCTATACTTCAGGCGTTGTCGGCATATTGCACCGTGAACAAGCTGCAGCTAACATCATGGCTGGTCTGTTTATGGGTGAGTCGCTGCTGTTGGCCGAGGCTGGCGCGCAAATCGGTGCGATGCAGATCGCCATTACTGCGTCTACAACACAGTTGCCTTTCTTCGTGGCCGCTTGCGACTACACCATTATCGGTGAAGAGTTGTTTGCAGCCGGTGCCTATGTATCGCAAGACAAGGTCAAAATGGGTGGTATCGCAGCGCAGGACTATATTAAGTTGGCCGTTATGGCTGTGATTGTGCTCGGCACGATTCTGTCGACTTCCGGCAGCGATTTCATTCGCGTACTCCTGACAAAGTAACTAACAACTAATCTTACTTCACCCAGAAGGAGGTGTAACTCATGCGCAAAGAAGTACCAATGCTAATTACTTTTGTGGTTGCCATCATTGTCATGCTTAGTTCCATTACTACCGGGCCATTACCTGATGTTTTTAAGAATCATATCAGCCCGTGGATGACAATTGTCTCAGCTTTCGCCGTTGGGCTTGCTTCGGTTAACCTAACACGCGTGCATGGTCAGAAGATCTCTCGCAAACGCGATGGTTGGGTTTATAGCCT
>DIPA01000052.1 GCA_002427055.1 Firmicutes bacterium UBA5500
ATGAGCGCCAGCGCGTACTTTCTGGACACGTTGATACACTGGGAGCGATGGTTAGCGAAGTTAAGAGCAGTGGACGCTTGAAATTTGTTAGCCTAGGTGGCTATATGATGCAGGCAGTCGAAGGCGAACATGTGACAATTACTACTGCTTGTGGCAAAACCTATACTGGAACAGTTTTAACAACAAAAGCTAGTAGCCACGTGTACGGTTCCGATGCGCACAAGCTAGAGCGTGTGCAAGCAAATATGGAAATTCGCCTTGACGAAAAGGTAAGCACTGCAACTGATACAGAGAATCTTGGAATCAACGTAGGGGATTTCGTTAGTCTTGATCCTCGCACCGAAATTACACCTAGCGGCTTCATCAAGTCGCGTCACCTAGATGATAAGGCCAGTGTAGCTGTGATGCTTGGAGTAGCCAAATACTATCAAGAGAATCAACTGCAGCCAGCTGCTACCACCCATTTCTTTATCACTAATTTTGAGGAAGTAGGCCACGGCGCTTCTTACGGCACACCAGCAAAAACAACAGAGTTTGTTGCAGTTGATATGGGCTGCATCGGAGCAGGCCTTGGTGGTAACGAATTCTCCGTATCTATCTGTGCCAAGGATGGCGGTGGACCGTACGATCAGGGCATTCGGCGCCGCTTGACCCGTTTGGCAGAGGAGAACAACATACCCTATGCCGTTGATATTTTCCCCTTCTACGGCTCTGACGCCGGCCCAGCCTTGCGCGCCGGTAACGACATCCGTACCGGTCTAATAGGTCCGGGAGTAGATGCTTCTCACGCTCACGAGCGCACTCATCAAGAAGCGTTGCTAGCTACCGGGCGGCTCTTGATCGCCTATCTAGATGCACCTGAAGCATAGTAGAACACAACCTAAAAAAGGGCAGTCACGCGCTGACTGCCCTTTTCCTGGCGCATTCCTCTGTCTGGGCCAATACAATTCGTCTCTACAGAAACCTTATTTTGGCAGGCACTAACTCCGTCCCCGTGTCCTACAGCTCTACATCCTTCATGCGGATTAGATAGCGTTTCTTAAATCTGCGCCCTCCCTGGCGCAGAGTAGAGCGCAATGCTAAACGGAAAACGGCTCTGGCCAAACGCTGAGAATCATGACGCACAAAATCCTCTTGGCTAATAATATCGCCAATGGCAACGCTTACACCCAGCTGCTTCAGAGCCTCAGTATCGACACTAACAGCTGCCGCTCCTTCCGCCTCGTAACGCGCCAGAATCTCTGGATCAATCGGTGCTGTATTAACAAGTACACAATCCAGCAAATCAGGCCGTGAGTGGTCTAGGATGGCTTTGAGGTGGTCAGCAGCCGTGTAACCGGTCGTTTCTCCGGGCTGAGTCATCACGTTGCAAACATAAATCTTTCTTGCCCTTGAGGCAGCAATAGCCTCTGTGATACCTGGAACTAGCAAATTGGGAATGACGCTCGTATATAGGCTACCCGGCCCTAGCACGATAGCATCAGCCTCCTCAATAGCAGCCAATGCTTCCGGCAAAGGAGAAATCTCTGCCGGCACAGTAAACACTCGCTTTACAACAGCTTGAGCAGCCGTAATATTGCTTTCGCCGCAGACAGTACTACCGTCTGCCAACTCTGCGCAGAGCATAACATTGTCGAGAGTAACCGGTAGTACCCGGCCTCGCACAGCGAGCACCTTACTCGACTCTTTCACAGCCGCCTCAAAATCGCCTGTTATCTCAGACATGGCCGCGATAAACAGATTCCCGAAAGAATGGCCATCCAATCCGGATCCGGAATTGAAGCGATGCTGAAAAAGCTGCTCTAATAAAGGTTCTGTCGTTGCTAGGGCAGTTAAGCAGTTGCGAATATCGCCGGGAGGCAAAATACCCAGCTCACCACGCAACCGCCCCGAGCTACCACCGTCATCAGCTACAGTCACGATCGCGGTGAGGTTACTGGTGAGCTCTTTTAAGCCGCGCAAGAGTACCGGCATGCCAGTTCCCCCACCAATAACTACCAACCGCGGAGCTCTGGCCAGTAAGTTGCGTTCGTATAGCAAGTCGACAAGCTGCTCTTCCTGCTCCGGCAGGAAAACCCTGATCATGGCTCGCACAGCTCCACGCACACCATAGCTAACACAAACTAAGCCGAGTATGAAAAATAGCAGGCCGCTGCTGATTGCCCGTGGATATGACTTGCCGGCAAGAACGTATAGGGCCACCAATAGGCGGCCTTCAATGAAGTTGAGCAACTGCCATCCCCAGAGCAAGCCCCCTCCGATGGCGATGAGCAGCAAGCCAGCGGCGGCTAGTATTAGCCAACGTTTGATTCCAATACCGGGATATAACCACTTAAGTGCCCGCTTAACCATTACTGCGTACCCCCAAGGTACAAATCACGGTGCTCAAGATAAAGCCTATGTTTTGCTGCTAAAATCTTTCGCAGTTGACTGGCAATAACCACAGAGCGGTGTCGGCCACCGGTACAACCGATAGCAATAACCAAGCTGCTCTTGCCCTCTTTAATGTATAAAGGAATCAACCATTCTATCAAATCGACTATACGACGCAAGAACTCTTGGGCGAGCGGCCATTGCAGCACATAATCACGCACTGCTGGTGTAGTACCGGGATGGGGTTTCAGTTCTGGCACGTAGTAAGGATTAGGTAAGAAGCGCACATCAAACACTAGGTCAGCATCGAGCGGTAGCCCATGCTTAAAGCCGAAAGACAAGACCCGCACGCTTAGATTCTCTTTGCAACCTTCACCGGCAAAATGGGTCTGCAACTCACTCCGTAGCTGCTGAGGAGTAAGAGGGGTTGTGTTGATTACGAGGTCTGCTCGCTGCCGCAATTGGCTTAATCTATCTCGTTCGGCCGTAATGCCCTGTAGAATACTGCCCTCTCCCGCTAAGGGATGTTGTCTACGTACTTCTTTATAGCGACGGATAAGTGTTTCCTCATCTGCTTCTAAGAAAAGTATTTCATAATGATAGTTATTTGACTTTAGAAAAAGCAGGGCTTCCGAGAAACTATCAAAGAATTCTCCCCCACGAATATCCATGACCACAGCCACTTTACTCACATTGCCCGATGATTGATTGCACAACTCGGCAAATTTGCTAATCAAGGCCGGCGGCAAGTTATCAACGCAAAAATAGCCCAGATCTTCCAGGTAACGTAAAGCGAGGGTCTTACCCGCCCCGGACATACCAGTAATTATTACAAAACGTAAAGCATCATTCATCTACTTTCACCCCTTTTGCTCAATATTTCTAACGCGCTCCGGCGATAACTGCAATCTCTGAGCTAGGTGTAATCCAGCCGCGAGTTGACCTACCTGAGCCGGGGAATGAGCATCACTGTTGATCACAAAATCCACCCCAGTCGGCATAGCCACTGCTACATAGTCGAACAGAATATCTGTATGTTGGCAGTTGATCTCTAATGCCGTATTCCTACGCACACAAGCATTAGCTAACTCTTCCGTATCAATATCAATCCAAAGCCCAGGATGAGCAACAAAACTAACAGGGTTACGATAGACCGCTTCTACCATAGCTTTCGTATTGGTATTGCGTAGCTGGCGACTACGTAAACGCGTATAACGCTGTACTATGTTCGGTAAAAGCATAGAAGCCCCATCTTGCCAGGTTAGCGGCCTGACTAACGGATGCAGGCTGGCGATCACTAAGTCCAAACCTTTGAGCAACTTCCGCGGTAAATCCAAATCTCCTTGACGGCTAATCAGATTCGTCTCGGCGCCTAACAAAAGCAATGGTTGCTGCTCACTCGCATTCCAAGCATCAATTTCTGCCCGCATCTTACTCAAGGTAGGAACCGGTTCTTTTAGCCCTAGCCCAAGACTGGCTGGGCCATGGTCAGTGATAGCTACTTGTCGCAATTGACGGTCACGTCCCGCCAAAGCATTAGCCGCAATAGTGCCCTTCCCGTCGCTATAATGAGTATGCGTGTGCCAATCAGCGAAGGCTGACCAGGATTCCATCAGTAGGTCGCTATCCGCTTGCGCTTTTGCTGCTGCTCAGCAAGGAAATCTTCTATACGTTTAGCATCTAGATTGAGAATATTGCGGGTCGGGATGCCGGCTTCGGTAGCCATTGCTAACGCTTGCTCTAGGTGACCAACCTGGCCAGACCAATGCGCATCACTGCCTAATACAACTGCGATATCGTGCTTAGCCGCAAGTTCTGCAATCTCACGACAACGCTCCGGACTGCCTTTTCGACTACCTACAAGGGACGAGTTATTGATCTCCACCAGAACTCCTGCCTGAGCGGCTGCTAATAGCACCTGCAGGAAGTTAATTGGGAAGCGAGGATTACCGGGATGAACGATGGCATCTACATAGGGATTTTGTATTGCCGCTATAATCGCCTGCGTATTCTCTTCCTGGGTTCCCGGGCTAAAACACTCATCATGTAGTCCTACCGCCACATATTCCAACCGCTGCAAATAGCGTTGTGGCAAGTCCAGCTCACCATCAATGTTCATAACATTGGCCTCTACACCCTTGATAAGGCGCACTCCGCCAAACTCACGTGGCCAGACGCGCACATTCCCGAAATAATAAAGATGGGGACCTCCCGGCATTGCCGGACCATGCTCTGTAGCTGCCATGTACAAGAGACCTTGCTCCTTTGCAGCCCGCAAGTTCTCCTGCAACGTGCAATAAGCGTGCCCGCTGACTAGGGTATGCGTATGCATATCTGCTATAATCTTCATGGCTATTCCACCTGCCCTTTAGTTCTTTTGGTAGTTATTGCGAGACAGAAGTTCTGTCCTCAAGTCCGATACTAAATCTGCCAGCTCGCGCCAGCTAGCTAGTTGATCAGCGTAAGGAATACGATTTAGCCCGCTAGGAGATGGGACCACGAAATCAATGACCCCATCGACACGCTCTGCGCTTGCCGACCAGGCAAGCACTGTCGGCACTTAGTCAGTGCCTTATATATACCTATGCCAACATAACAGGCCACCTGAGGCCTATAGTGTGCAAACTTCTGCCGTAACACTTCGCCACCGGAATTAAGTTCAGCCGACGTTAACTCAGCGGCACGGCGAGTGGGGCGTGCTACAATATTGGTTAAGCCCAAACTCCAGCTTAACAGCAGATGATCTTCACTAGCCGGAAGTAACCTGGGTGTCAATCCGGACTCAAACAACAACCGCCAGAAACGATTATTTGGACCGGCGTAATGGTGTCCCAACTCGGCAGAACGTAATCCCGGGTTGAATCCAGTAAATAACACTAGCAGATTGGGGGCAATAATATCTCTTAGCTTACCATTAGTGTTCACTGTTGATTTCTCCTCTAGCTACAGAGCATCCTGCTCCATTTTTGGAAGAGTCGGTTTTTCTTACACGCCCGCAGGAGTGGGGCTGTTAACGACGAATAAGGTTGATGACAATCCAAAGGAGGCTAACCATTATGAGTTTTTCCCAAGTGATGCAAACCTACGACCTTTTAGACTCAGCCCACATTAGTGGTGCACGTGTAGCCGAATGGCTGCAGCAAAACGGAGCCAAGCAAGTTGACGTACAGAAAATAGAAGGCGAACATGGCTTTACCGACTTTATCAGAGTCACCATCCCAGGCAGCGCGGGCCGCATTAGCGGTGGCTCTGCCCCGACACTTGGAGTTATCGGACGCTTGGGAGGTATCGGTGCCCGTCCTAGCCGCATCGGTATTGTTTCAGACGCTGACGGTGCTATCGTTGCACTGGCAACAGCCCTCAAAGCATTACATATGCAAGCACAGGGCGATCAGTTACCTGGCGACCTAATTATCAGCACCCACATCTGTCCCGACGCACCTACTACGCCACATGAGCCGGTCCCCTTTATGGGTTCCCCTGTTGATACGGCAACTATGAATAAGCATGAAGTAACTCCTGAAATGGACGCTATCCTTTCTGTAGATACGACCAAAGGCAACCGTATTACCAACTTCAAAGGGGTAACGATTAGCCCTACAGTTAAGGAAGGCTACATCTTGCCAGTGAGCGACGATCTGGTTGACATAATTCAGATAGTCTCTGGCTGTCCCGCTCGTGTATTGCCACTTTCTCTCTACGATATCACACCCTATGGCAATGACCTGTACCATGTGAACAGCATTTTACAGCCTGCTACAGCTACCAAGGCTCCGGTCGTCGGTGTGGCCATCACGACTGAAATTGCAGTACCCGGATGCGCTACCGGCGCTTCGCACCTGCCCGATCTAGATGTAGCCACCCGCTTCTGCCTAGAAGTAGCGAAAGCATGGGGCGCCAAGGGCTTACATTTCTATGATCAAAAGCAATTTGAGCACGCCCAAGCTCTCTACGGTTCATTAAGTCAGTTACAGACTCTGGGACGCTAACCAAACCGAAATATAGTGATAATGACAAAAAGCACTTCCTGTAAAGGGTAGTGCTTTTTCTCTTGAATTATATCACAGATATAGCTATTGATTAACAGCTAGCAAATGAGGTACTGTAGAGGTGTCATATGTAGAAAGGGCGTAGGGTGCTCTGAGCTTGCTCAGAGCTAATAGGGAATCAGGTGCAAAACCTGAGCGGTGCCGCCACTGTAACCGATGAGCAATTCGAGCTGCTTATCGGTAGCCAGGAGACCTGCCTTGCGCTAGCCAGACACTGACCTTCGGATCAAAGGGAGGTGGGCCATAGCTATACCCACAATGAAACTTGTGGTTAGTGCCCCGCTTTTGCCAAGGCGGGGCTTTTTGGTGAGCTTATCACTAACCACCATGCCTAGACTTAGGATAAAGAGTCCAGCGGTATGATGTCAA
>DIPA01000031.1 GCA_002427055.1 Firmicutes bacterium UBA5500
AGCCAGGAGCTGGAAGGGGAATTGCCAGCTATCTGAATAAGCACCAGTAGGACCGCCATGCACACTGAGCACGGTTGGGTAGCGTTGCCCTGATTCATAGTTGAGGGGGCGCACTAGCCAGCCATCGATATCCCATCCGTCAGCACCTTGATACGTAAATTTCTCGGCCGGGCAAACCTCATGTTTACTGAGGAAATCAGCATGCAAATGAGTAAGCTGTTTAACCGCGTTTTGCCGGCGTAGGTAAAGCTCAGGAGGAGTGATGAAATCATGGGCCACAAATACGAGGCTATTGTCTGGCGCTAGATCGAACAACGCTATCATACTTAGGTCAGTTATCTCATGCTCAATCATTTTCCCAGCTTCTCCAGCGGTGACAAAAACCTGGCATAAGGTGGTAGCTCCATGCCAAGGCTTGACGAAATAGATGCTCTCGCCATTTTTGTCCCATTTGGCATGATTACAACTTGCATCTAGTTCAGGCGTGAGGCAGTGTACATCTGCTTGGTCAAGTGGCAGGGAGGGGCTATGTAGATCAATTACCCATAGGCGAGCTACTCCTATTCCGAGTGGGCGCTTATTGTCGGGGCCAGTAAGCAGTAGCCAGCGGCCACCCGGCGCTAAGTTAATGTGATTTAGAGAACCAGCGAAATTGAGTATGTGGCCAGTTGCCTTATTAGCAATGTCTACTTGGTAAATAGCCGCAGTGTGCTTGGCTAAAGTAGGACAGTAACGATCGACTACGTAGAGCAGCGCCGAGCCACTGGTGTTCCAGATGAAATCTTCAATACGCTTTGCGCCGGTGGTCATTTGCTGACACTCGCCTGTTTCCAAATTGATGACAAATAGCTGAGTGAATTTGTCATAGATCAGGCCGCGTCTATCAGCTTGAAAGTTGATATCAGTTATGACATGCACCGGAGCCGGCTTCTTGGCATCATCTTGTTTTGCTTCTGTCTCATCTGTCTTAACTGCTTGCGGGATGAGTTGTGTTGGTTCGCCCGGGTAACGCTCACCCGTTGGCAAATCAACCCTGGCTTTGAAAGCGATGTGTTGGCCATCGGGGCTCCAGAGCGGTGCTGATGATGGAGCATGTTTGGTTTTTACTTGTTCGGCTTCACCACCGCCAGCGTTAATTACGAACAGCTGAGCTTTGCTGCCCTCACGACTAGAGATGAAAGCAACGCGCTTACCGTCAGGTGACCAGCGTGGCGAGCTATCGGAGGGATGGGCGGTAAGCCTAATCGGCTCCGCATCCTCTTTTAGATTGCGCAACCAAAGCGAATTCTTAGTCTTGTCGGTTTCTTGGTCAGTTTCTTCCACCAGATAGACTACTTGCGTACCATCTGGTGACATCTGCACATCAGTAACGTTCTTTAGCGAAAATAGGCTTTCTGGTGTAAGGATTTGTTTTGACAAAGGACCATCTCCTTTTTATAATGCTTCCCTGTACGTATCTTTCGAGGAAAGCGTCACCTTCCCTGCTTCCGCTATAAGAAAAGCGCACGGCTAGATACCGTGCGCTTGTATGTCGGGTGAGTAAGGAGTTATTCGCCTAGTGGGCGCATGAGAGGGAAGAGGACGCCATCGCGAATGTTGGGCAGGTCAAGCAAGACCTGCAGCAGGCGGTCGATGCCCATGCCCCAGCCAGAGATCGGTGGCATACCGTGTTCCATGGCCCGTAAGTAGTCGTTATCCAGTGGCATAGCTTCCTCGTCGCCTTGATGACGCAGACGTGCCTGTTCTTCCAAGCGTTGCCGTTGATCAATCGGGTCCACTAACTCAGAATAGGCATTGATAATCTCAGCCCCATTTACTAGCAATTGGAATCTGTCCGCAATGCTTGGGTCAACGTCATTGCGCCTAGCCAGAGGAGAAAGTTCGATGGGGTGAGCCGTCAGGAATGTAGGCCTGATGATCTTAGGCCGGCTGACCTTCTTATAGAGCACATCGATTAAATTACCCTTGCCTAGGGCCTCAAGGTTCTCATGTTCTAGCTGAATACCTTTACTCTTGATAGCGGCCAGCAAGCTTTTGCCGTCTGGGTACTCGTTGATATCCAAACCGGCATCTTGCAGAATTAGCTCACGGAAAGTAACTGTAGGCCATTCCTGCGAGAAATCTATGAGGTTGTCACCGATCTGGATTTCATAGGTGCCAAATACAGTCTGCAGTATATGCAGAATCATGTCTTTCATCAGCCGCATGTTATCTTGATAGTTCCAGTAGGCACTGTAACCCTCAATCATGGTGAAGTCCTGCAGATGCACAGGGCTAATACCCTCATTCCTGAAGTTGCGAGCAATTTCGTAGACATGCGTAAAACCACCTACCACGAGTCGCTTGAGATAGGTCTCAGGTGCAATCCGGAGATACACATCGATATCGAGTGCGTTATGGTGTGTCTGGAAGGGACGTGCTAAGGCCCCCGAGGCTTGGTTGGTCAGCACGGGAGTTTCAACTTCGATGAAACCGCGTCCGTCTAGGAAATTACGAATCGCTTTTGTCAGGCGAGACCGGAGCAGGGCTACACGTCGACTTTCTTCATTGGTGATCAAATCTAGGTAACGTTGACGATAGCGTAACTCGATATCCGCCAGCCCGTGCCATTTCTCAGGTAGCTCTCTGAGTGCCTTGCCCAAGAAGCTATATTCGTTAACCATTACCGTTTTTTCACCCGTCTTGGTAGTGAACATAGCACCTTTGACACCCACAAAATCTCCAATATCGATTATCTTGTGAAAGTTCTTGTAGGCTTCGCCCAAGTTATCCCGTTTGAGGCAGATTTGCAGGCGTCCCTCTAGATCCTGTAGATGGGCGAAAGTGAGTTTTCCCAGTTTGCGCAGGCCAACGATGCGCCCGGCTACCTGTACGTCAGCAGTCTCGTCTGGTAGCTGGGTAGCAGCAGCCAAAGTGTGAGTGCTGGTGAAACGCTCGGGCCAAGGTTGTATTCCCAATTCTTCAAGGGCAGCTAGTTTTTGCAGACGGTATTCAGGTAGATCAGACATTTATATTCCTCCTAGAAAAAAATAAAGCCTCTCCTCCCTGAAGGGACGAAAAGCTTCTTCGCGGTACCACCCTGCTTGGTTACCTCAAAAGATAACCCGCTTACATCCAGCTAACGGTGGATAGCCGAAGGGCTCGGTCCGAGTCGTCTGGCTCGTTTTTCTTGCCCTAGCTCTGCGGCTTTCTTCTAGGCGCCTTCATATTGCGCTTCCACCGTGCGCAACTCTCTGGCAATCCGGACAGCCTATACTTCTCCGCTTCATTGCTACTTGTCAAAATCATACTGTAGTGCAACACGAGAGTCAAGAGTCAAGAACAAACTGCAGCGGCAGCAGTTATTGTTCCCGGCAAATTTGCCTGATTGCTGCGCAAACGCTTTCTATAGCATTGGGCGTTGTAAAATAGCCCGGACTGAGACGATAACTCCCATCCGGAAATGTACCAACAGCCCGATGCGAGAGGGGAGAGCAATGTAGACCGGGGCGCCCGGCTACTCGCCAATCATCATTTAGCTGCTGTCCGAGCTCTGCTGAGCTAAGCCCAGCTACGTTGAAGGCAACTAAGCCGGCTCGTTCGGCAGCACTGCGTGGCCCATAAATTGTGATGCGTTCTTCAGCCTGCAAACAGGCCAGCAATTGCTGCATGTCATTGCTTTCTTTAGCGGCAATATTGGTGAGGCCTTCCGCATTAATAAATTTAATGGCTGCTCCTAAACCGGCAATGCCTGCCGCATTCAGTGTGCCACCCTCCAAGCGATAGGGGAGTTCGTTAGGGTGCATGCGGGAGTCAGATTTGATACCTGTTCCTCCATCACGCCAGGGTAGAATCCCTGCGTCACGCAAGCTGATAACGGCCCCGGTACCGTAGGGTGCCAGCAGGCCTTTATGGCCTGGGACCACAAGAATGTCGATGCCCAGGGCTTGCATATCGATGGGTTGGTGCCCTGCGGTTTGGGCGGCATCCAGTGCAAAAAGAGCGCCGTTTTGGTGTGCCACTTTTGCCAGTGCTGCCACATCTTGTACTGCGCCCAAGACATTGGAGGCATGACTCATAATAACCAGTTTTGTCTCCGGGCGCAGTAAGGGAGCCAGATCTTCAGCAAATAAGAGACCATTCGCGTCGGCCTGTAAGTAGGTGACGTCGACTCCTTGCTGCTCCAAACGGCGCAGTGGGCGACTGACTGAGTTATGTTCTATGTTGCTGGTAATTGCATGATCGCCCGGAGCAAGCAGCCCTTTGATGACTAGGTTTAATCCGTCAGTGCCATTAAAAGTGAACGTAACTAGCTTGGGATCAGGCGCACCAAAGAACTCGGCCAACAGTTCGCGTGTCTCTTCCACTATGGTGTCTGCTTGTTTGGCCAGGCAGTGGCCGGAACGCCCGGGGTTAGCGCCTATCTCGCGCATGAATTTGTCTGCAGTTTGATAGACAGCCTCTGGCTTGGGCCAAGATGTAGCCGCGTTATCGAGATAATGCATATTGAGCACCTAATAAGTCCTCCTCTTAGGCAATCTACAAGTCATTTGTTGCTAGTTGCTTTGCCTGTCTAAGTTTCCCCGCGGCAGCAATTGACATGCAGTGAACAAAAAAAGGCTGCGCTAGCAGCCTTTTTTTGTTCACTGCA
>DIPA01000002.1 GCA_002427055.1 Firmicutes bacterium UBA5500
GCAATCGTAGTATCTTCGGTTTCACCTGAACGATGGGAAATAACAGTAGTGTAACCAGCTTGCTTAGCCATTTCGATTGCCTCTAATGTTTCTGTCAAAGTACCAATCTGGTTAAGCTTGATCAAGATCGCATTAGCGGTTCCGTTCTCGATGCCTCGCGCCAAGCGATCAGTATTGGTGACGAAGAGATCGTCGCCCACTAGTTGTACCTTGGAACCAAGGCGCTCGGTGAGCAACTTCCAACCATCCCAGTCGTCCTCTGCTAGGCCATCTTCAATGGAAATAACGGGATATCTACGAATTAAATCAGCATAGAAATCTACCATCTCAGCGGCAGTTAAGCTACGCCCTTCGCTTGCTAGGTGATAACTGCCATCTTGATACAGCTCACTAGCAGCAACGTCTAGGGCCAACATGACATCTGCTCCCGGACGATAACCTGCACGTTCGATGGCTTGCATGATTACCTGTAAAGCAGCCTCGTTAGAAGCTAAGTTAGGTGCAAAACCGCCTTCATCGCCCACTCCTGTAGCCAAGCCTTGCTCTTTTAACACTGCGCGTAGAGCATGGAAAACTTCAGCCGACATGCGTAATGCTTCACGCCAACTGTCAGCGCCTACTGGCATAATCATAAACTCTTGAATATCTACGTTGTTATCTGCATGCGCACCGCCATTAAGGATATTCATCATCGGCGTTGGTAGCGTGCGTGCATTAATACCACCGATATACTGATAAAGAGGTATGCCAAGAGCAGTAGCAGCAGCTCTAGCTACTGCCAAAGACACGCCCAAAATAGCGTTAGCACCCAAACGAGCTTTGTTAGGCGTATCGTCAAGGTTGATTAGCATTGAATCGATAGCTGCTTGAGCACCAGCATCTAGTCCGATAAGCTCATCGGCAATCAGGCTATTGACGTTATCGACTGCCGTTTCTACTCCTTTGCCTCGATAGCGATTCATATCACCATCTCTTAGCTCAACTGCTTCAAAAGCACCGGTAGAGGCACCCGAGGGTATGGCAGCCCGTCCGACAACACCACAAGCAAGCGTTATTTCTACTTCTATAGTTGGGTTGCCTCGTGAATCGAGGATCTCCCGCGCGAAGCAATCAGTAATCGTCAGCATGACAAGTCTCCTTTCAACTCGTTGCCAGCCAGCAAAGATCTACCGGTCATGACGGTCGGTTGCGCTAGTTGCAAGAGCTGTAAAATTGTTGGCGCAATATCAGCCAACATACCATGGTCACGTAGTTCATTCACTCCCGGTGCCATTACTAAGCATGGCACGGAATTGGCTGTATGTGCCGTATGTGGCTCACCTGTTACCAAGTTAAGCATCTGCTCAGCATTCCCGTGATCGGCCGTCAATACTAACGCGCCTCCCACCTGCCGCACCGCCTCTGCCAAACGTCCTACACAGCTATCAACCGTTTCTACTGCACGTATAGCCGCCGGCAAACTACCAGTATGGCCGACCATATCTAGGTTAGCAAAGTTCACAACCACTAAATGGTAATCTCCCAGCCTAGCAAGTAACTCGTCAGCCACTTGCAGGGCGCTCATCTCAGGCACTAAATCGTAAGTAGATACCTGCGGGGAAGAAACCAAAACACGGTCTTCCCCGGGGAAAGAAGCTTCCCGTCCACCGTTGAAGAAGAAAGTTACATGAGCGTATTTTTCAGTTTCGGCCAAACGTAGCTGTTTAAGGCCAGCCTTGCTCACTACCTCGCCTAAAGTAAGACTAAGATCCTGAGGTTTCAGTACATGCGGGACCGCAAAACCCACTTCATATTCTGCCATGCTAGCAAAATAGATAGGCACTCTTGCGCCACGCGTAAAAGAGGCAAATTCCTCATCTAACAAGGCATGCATCATTTCTCGGGCACGATCGGCCCGGAAATTCCACATAAATACGGCATCGTTAGCCTTAATTTGGCCGCCCGGGCAAATGACTGTAGGAAGCACAAATTCGTCAGTCAAGCCGTTGGCATAAGCCTGTTCTACCGCCTGACGAGCACTGGCTGCCCGTTCCCCTTGTCCTCGCACCAACGCATTATAGGCCAATTCCACTCGTTCCCAACGTTTGTCACGATCCATAGCGTAAAAACGCCCACTAACAGTAGCAATTTTACCGATACCTAAGTTGAGCATAGTCTGTTCTAGGGTAGCTATATAAGTTAAAGCACTTTGGGGAGGAACGTCTCGTCCATCCAGAAAAACGTGAACATAGACTTCCTGCAGCCCCTGCGCTTGTGCTAGCCGCAGAAGCTCCAATACGTGATCAAGGTGGCTATGCACCCCTCCGTCTGATAGTAGCCCCATGAGGTGCAACGCCTGCCCTTGGGCAGCCTGCCATAAACAATTCAAGACTGGACTAGCTGCAAAATTGCCATCGCAAATAGCTCGATTGATTCTCACAAGAGGTTGGTAAACAACGCGACCAGCACCGATATTAGTGTGCCCTACGTTAGAATCTCCCATCTGATCAGATAGGAGACCAACGGCTTCTCCGGCGCAAGCTAATTCTGTATGAGGGTAGTTAGCGAAAAGCTGTTGTATATGCGGGGTGGCAGCCAGTTTCACGGCATTGCCCGTTTTCTCTTCGCTAATTCCCCACCCATCAAGTATTGTCAAAACCACAGGTTGCAATCTACTTCACCTCATAGGCCGTGGCGATAGCTATAAACTTGTCCGGATCAAGGCTAGCTCCGCCCACGAGAGCTCCATCAACGCCCTCAGCTGCTGCAAAATCTGCTATGTTATTTGGGGTAACGCTGCCACCATAGAGTATCCGCATGGATTCCGTATCGCCATTCATCAACCGACGTAGCTTCTGCCGTGCATACTTGGCTAATTGTGCCGCATCCTGAGCAGTAGCCGAGCGACCAGTGCCGATAGCCCACAGTGGTTCATAGGCTATGACAACCTGGGTCAGTTGCTCCGGGCGCAAATGCTTTAAGCAAGTCAACAGCTGTTGACCGATGACTTTCTCTGTCATGCCCAAGCTACGTTCACTCATTGTCTCGCCTACACAAAGAATAGGTGTAATCCCATGGTTTACAGCAACCTTAACTTTCTCACCTATCGTTTCAGCTGTCTCACCGAAGCACAAACGACGTTCAGAATGACCGACAATCACGTAGCGGCAATCTAACGCTTTGAGCATGGAGATGGAAACTTCCCCGGTATAGGCACCTTTGGGGGCCGGGTAAAAATTCTGGGCTCCTACGGCTAAGTTACTATCCGCAAATTCGGATCTTACGGTCTCAATAGCAGTAAAAGGAGGGCAAACGACCACCTCTGCCTGCGTTGCTTGCTCAGTCAATAAGCCGCGCAAGCGTTGACAGTATGCTCTCGCTTCCGGCGAAGTCAGGTTCATTTTCCAGTTTGCCACAACCAATGGTTGCCTCACAAGAATCCCTCCTTTCTAGTGATCTCGTTCTGTTAAAGCTGCTACCCCCGGTAATTCTTTACCTTCCAAAAATTCGAGACTAGCCCCGCCGCCGGTAGAAATATGGGTAATGGCATCAGCCAGTCCCGCCTGGGCAATAGCAGCCGCTGAGTCGCCCCCACCTACAATACTAATCGCTTGTGTGTTGGCTATCGCCTCAGCTAAGCTACGCGTCCCGGCCGCAAAATTTGCACGCTCAAACACGCCCATCGGGCCATTCCAGACGATGAGTTTAGCATCTGTCAAGAGGGCGGCAAAATGCTTGCGTGTGGCCGGACCAATATCTAGCACCATGGCCTCTGCCGGAACTGCATCGATCGATACAACTTGAGCCGACTCTGAATCCAGGGAAGGTGCTACAACAGCGTCGATAGGCAAATGAAGCTGCACTCCCTGGCGAGTCGCTTGTTCCAGCAATTCCTTGGCTAGAGTAACACGTTCTGTTTCTACCAAAGATTTCCCCAACTGCTTACCCTGAGCTACCAAAAAGGTGTTGGCCATACCACCACCAATTAGCAAACTATCGACCTTGCTCAGCAAGTTCTGCACCACGGCAATTTTGTCTGATACTTTTGCACCACCCAAAATTGCAACGAAAGGGCGAGCAGGATTGGCTAGGGCTTCGCCTAAGAACTTGATTTCCTTTTCCAACAAGAACCCACAGGCAGCCGGCTGCAAGTATTGAGTAACGCCCTCGGTCGAAGCATGGGCCCTATGGGCTGTACCGAAAGCATCATTGACATAAATATCGCCTAACTTAGCTAGCTGCTCGGCAAATTCTGCCTCGTTTTTCTCTTCCTCAGCATGAAAGCGCAAGTTCTCCAGCAGTAATACTTCACCGGCTGCGAGCTTAGCTACGGCCTCCTGCGCCACTTCTCCAACGCAGTCAGTGGCAAAAACTACCCGGCGCTCAAGCAATTCACTCAAACGAGCAGCTACCGGCTGTAGAGAGAATTTCGGATCTATCTTGCCTTTGGGCCGTCCCAAATGACTCATTAAAATTACTTTGGCCTGTTGATCCACTAGGTAACGAATCGTAGGCAATGCTGCCACAATACGTGTGTCGTCACTTACCTGCCCTTCTGCGGTTAGAGGAACGTTGAAGTCTACCCGCACTAAAACCCGCTTGTCCGCAACAACGATATCTTTAATGCCAAGTTTGCTCATCTTACGCTACCGCTAGAATCCGGCTTCGCCGATGTATTTCGCCAAGTCAACCATGCGCTCCGAGTAAGCCCACTCGTTATCGTACCAAGCAATAACCTTAACCAAACGCTCGCCCACTACCATGGTTAACGGCGCGTCTACAATGGAGGAATATGGGTTCTGGACATAGTCGATCGATACCAAGGGCTCGTCGCAAACGTCAAGAATACCCTTCATAGGGCCTGCGGCTGCCGCACGCAGAGCATCATTAACTTCTTCGGCACTGATCTCTCGCTTCAGTTCGGCTACTAGGTCAACCAGCGAAACGACAGGGGTAGGAACGCGTACAGCGAAACCGTTCAACTTACCAGCCAGCTCAGGTAAAACAAGCCCTACGGCTTTTGCTGCTCCGGTAGTAGTGGGAACTATTGAAGCTCCCGCAGTCCGTGCCCGACGTAGATCCTTATGACTTCCGTCGAGAATACGCTGATCGCCTGTATAGGCATGGACGGTAGTCATCATACCTGAGACGATGCCAAAGCTATCTTGTAACACCTTAGCTACAGGAGCCAGGCAGTTGGTAGTACAAGACGCATTCGAGATAATGTGGTGCTTAGCAGGATCATATTGCTCATTATTAACACCCATAACAATAGTCAGATCTTCACCTTTGCCGGGAGCAGCAATTATTGCTTTCTTGGCACCGCCTCGTAAGTGACCACTGACTGACTCAGCATCTCTAAACTTGCCAGTACACTCCATCACGATGTCAACACCGAGATCAGCCCAAGGAATATCGGCAGGGCTAGATCCTTTTGTCACAGGGATCTTCTTGCCACCAACTACTAGGTAATTTTCGCCAGCTTCAATTGTCTCATCGAACTTGCCATAGGCAGAGTCATAGCGGAGTAAATGGCCCATTACATCCGGGTTAGATCTGTTGTTGATGCCCATGACCTCAACATCATCACGCCTAGCTGCAATACGCATAACTTGCCGGCCGATGCGGCCGAAACCATTGATACCAATCTTGACTGCCACTCTAGACAACCTCCCTTTTCTGTTTCAGCTAACACTACAATACGCTAAAAGCTCCCAGCGCACTAATTGCGGAAGGGGCTGTTGCACTAGTAGCAGATATGTTTGCGACAACCCCTAGTTCAATTAGCGTATGATATTTGCCCATTAATTATATCACATTTGAAATCGCTTCCGTCTACGTGATGACAAGATTCCCATTTCTTCACGATATTTGCCGACAGTGCGCCGAGAAATAGTAATTCCCTTATCGCGCAGCAGTAGATCGGCTAGATCTTGGTCACTCCATGGAGCACTAGTATCTTCTTCCGCAATTAGCTGCCGCATGGCTGATTGTACCCCTTCTTTTGCCAGCCCTAGGCCGCTACTATCGGCAACTCCACTAGTAAAGAAAAAACGCATGGGGTACATACCCCGTGGCGTTTGCATATATTTGTTGGCTACAGCACGGCTAACCGTCGATTCATGAATACCAAGACTAGTCGCCACTTGAGATAGGGTTAACGGACGCATGTGAGAAAACCCTTGCTCTAAGAAATCATGTTGACCAGCTACAATAGCAAGGGCTACGTTATATAATGTCTGCCGCCTTTGCTCTAGGCTACGCACCAGCCAAGTAGCTGCCCGAATACGCTCGCTAATATATACCTGAACATTAGGCTCTTTAGTTTTCCGCAACAACTGCAAATAATAAGGGCTTAATATCAGCCTAGGTAGCGAGCGTTCATTCACATAAATCTCATAGACACCCTTCTCCTTAGCTACAACTACATCAGGCAGGACAAACTGGTTTTGCCGACCAGGAGCTAGCTCTCCACCCGGTCGTGGTGGTAAGAGTTGTAATAGATCTAGCAATTCCTGTATGTCAGTGGCAGGGCAGTCTAGCGCCGCTGCCACTTGCATTACCCGCCCAGCCGCCAACAAAGGCAAATACTCGCTAATTGCCTTCTCCCAACAGGCGTTTAACTGGCCTCTTGCCCTTAATTCCAAACAGAGGTAATCGGCCAAGCTATAGCATCCCAAGCCGCGAGGCTCCAGGGATTGCAGTAGCCGACGCGCTGCCATAATTTCAGCCACTGTCGACTTAGTTGCCATGGCTAGCTCGGCATCAACAGTAGGCAAAAAACCTGAGCAATCCAGATAATCAAGTAGCATAACAGCCAGTTCTTGCGTCTTGTGGGAAGCAACAACTGTACGAATTTGCAGCACCAATTCCTGAAGCTTATCCTGCCCTAGTGCATACCACCTATCCACCGGTAAGACGGTTACGTGCTCTCTTCTATTGACCGGCTGGGGAGGAGTATCGCTAAACCAGTACTCCAGCCATTCTTGTCCAAAGGCGTCTTGCGATTGATATGGGTCCTCTCCTACCGGCTCTTCCCACGGGCGGTCAAGTTCAAGCACCGGGTTAGCCGCCATTTCTTGCTGTAAATAGTTGGCGAGGTCATAGGCCGGCAACTGCAGGATGGTCAGCGCCTGCCGCAATTTGGGGGTGACGACGAGCTTCTGCACATTCTCCAAATTTAAGTCCAGTTTCTCCGACACCCTCCCACCTCCCCACCAGTAAATAGTGATATGTCCTATCTAGTTGTCTCAGATGGCGTAACCACAAACCTATTGCTCAGCTTCAGTAGCGTTATCCTTGCGACTACAAGCAAGGCTCATTAGCTTGCGCAAGCGATGGTTAACAGCGCTTTTGCTTAATGGAGGATCTGCTAACTGGCCTAATTCCTGCAAACTAGCCTCCGGGTGACTAAGACGCAATTCTGCTATTTGCTTTAATCCGGGAGAGAGTTTCGCCAGCTCTTGTCGGGCTGCCAAGGAACGTATAGCTTCAATTTGACGCATAGCCGCTTCCACAGTTTTGCTTAGATTGGCCGTCTCTGCGTTAACCAATCGGTTAACCTGATTACGCATCTGCTTCTTGATACGGGCGTTTTCGAACTGCAGTAGTGCGGCGTGCGCCCCAACTACATTTAAGAAGCGTACAATTTGCTCGCCCTCTTTTAAATAAACTACCAAGGAGTCTTTACGAGCTACTACCTTGGCCGTCAGTTGCTCCTGCGCCATGAGCTCACACAGCACTACCGCCTGCTCTTCATATTCGGTTGTTATTTCCATATGGTAAGAAACCTTACGTGGATCATTGATAGCCCCGGAGGCTAAAAACGCTCCGCGTAAATAAGCTCGTCGACAGCATGGCCGTTCCACTACCCAAGCAGCCACACCATGCCCTAACTCACCCTTCTCCTCCAGCAAACCAACCTGACGCAGTAGATCCGGGACATTGCCACGACACCATACCATATACACATTATTCTTGCGCAACCTTACCTTACGCCTAATATAGATCTCTGCCTGTACGCCAAACACAGCGCGAAAAAGCTTAAAAATAACCCTAGCGGTAGCCGGATTCTGAGTGGTAACGCTCAAGCCCCACTGCCCTGCTCGGCTGATTTCAATGCTTCCATTGAGACGAATAAGAGCTGCTAATTCGGCGCGCTGACAACAACTACCGCTTCTCGATAAGCGAGCCAACTCTTGCTTTACCTCTTCAGAAAAAGTCATTCACGCGCCCTCCTAGCAGTTCCGGTGATTTTGCATAGCATCTACATGGTCCAATCTTGCTCTGCAACCTAATCTGCTATTTTACTTAATTCAACTCTGACAGAGCTAATCCTGCCAGAGTATAGCGGGACCCTTAGCAACTACTGCAAGACCTGCGGAATAGCAAATAGGAGGCTACCTCAATGGCAGCCCCCTATTTATTAATTGCTTAATTAGAACTCGTCACTAGGTATCTGACCAGAGCTAACCCCTAAACTCTGTTTAGCCTGTTGCTCAATTGGGGTATCACCCGGGTTGTATGTCCCTGAATAGCTCTGACTGATCCCTGACTGCGCTGTGCCCTGGGCACCACTCTGACCCCACGACTGCTGCGGCTGGCTTGGGCCATAATAACCAGTGTTGCGATCGGCCTGCATGGTCTGCGATAGGCCTCCCATGCCACCTTGCATCATCTGCTCACTACGGGTAGTGCCGATATCCTGCGTCATGCCCTGGCTATAGGCCCCATACTGGTTGGGCTGGGGGTAACTTTGTTGACCGCCATAGCTGCTGCGGCCATACTGCATACCACCCTGGCCCCATTGCTGCTGGGGCTGGCTCGGGCCGTAGTAGCCTGTATTACGGTCGGCCTGCATAGCCTGCGAGATGCCTCCCATACCACCCTGCATCATCTGCTCGCTACGAGTAGTGCCGATATCCTGCGTCATGCCTTGGCTATAGGCCCCATACTGGTTCGGCTGGGAATAGCCTTGCTGACCACCATAGCTGGGGCCTCCGTAACTGCCTCTACCATACTGCATACCGCCTTGCATCCATTGCTGCTGCGGCTGGCTCGGACCGTAGTAACCAGCATTACGGTCGGCCTGCATGGCCTGCGAGATACCGCCCATACCGCTCTGCATCATCTGTTCACTACGAGTAGTGCCGATGTCCTGCGTCATACCCTGGCTATAGGC
>DIPA01000113.1:0-2975 GCA_002427055.1 Firmicutes bacterium UBA5500
AAAATACTTTATAGTGGGAGGAATGAGAAATACCTAAACAACTGCCTAATCTAGCTTGTTGGCCAACCTGGGTTTCGCATATGGGTGCATTAAAAGGCTGCCTAGACTATTTGCAGCTACCCGTCAGCCCTGGCTGGCTCTACGGAGGGACGGGACACGCATTCATCCTTAATATCGACCCCACTGGCTGTCCTAGTGGACCGACGGCTTGGCGCACAGAAATGCTATTTGAGCTCGGTAATAACCTGGGATACATGGTGACAGGGGCCTGGGCAACAAAAGGTGAACCAGACTTCCAACGCAAGCAGCTTTTGGCCTGGGAGCACATTAAGCGGGCAATTGGTGCTGGCTTACCCTGCTATGGCTGGGAAATGGACATCCCCGAGTTCTACGTTATTAACGGATACAGCGATACAGAGTACCTGTATAATGGCTGCACGACAGGTGATGCTACTGCTCGTCGCCCTTGGGACCAGCTAGGGTTGCGCGATACTGGTATGCTAGAGGTCTACTCGGTTGAGTCAGGCCAGGCTGCTACTCCACGCACCGTGGTAAAAGAGGCTTTACAGTTTGCCTTGGAACATGCTACTAGCCCCGCCAAATGGATTTTCGCACAATACAAGTCTGGCTTAGCTGGTTACGATAATTGGTTGACTGCTATAAATGCCGAGCAACCCAACCTGATGGGGCTTGCCTACAACGCTGCTGTTTGGCATGAATGTCGTCACTATGCGGTTGAATTCTTGCAGGAAGCACGAGAGAAAATTGGTGGGAACCTAGCGCCTTTGCTCAAAGAAGCGGAGCAGCATTACGCGGATGTGGCGGAGAAACTAGCTGAGCTAAAAGCTCTCTACCCCTTCCCTGCACAAGCGGAAACTATCTCACACTGTCACACCCAACAGGCTGCAAATCACCTCATCCGAGCACGTAATGCTGAAGCAAGGGGCTTACAGAGTCTAGACAAAATAGTACAGGCTCTGGAACGATCTTAGACTAGAATGCCATAGGTGGTATGCAAAGGGATGCCACCGCCCAGAGCTGGGAGTGGCATCCCTTTTGTGACCCATAATATGCTTCTAAGCTTAGAAGTGGACTTTTAGAACCGTCCCCAAGGGCCGCCTAAAGGTATTGTTGGCGCAGTTTCTTAAAGGCTGGCAAAGAACGTTTGATCATATCGTTGGAGACACAGTAGCTAAGCCGCACATAACCCGGCAGGCCGAAATCATCTGTCGGCACGATAAGCAGGTTGTAGGCTTTGGCAGCATCGGAAAACGCCTGCCCGTCACCGTCTGGTGCCTTGACCATCAAGTAAAAAGCTCCATCCGGCGGAACGCAGGTATAACCCATTTCCGTGAGGGCCTCATATAACAGCTGACGGTTTTCCTTGTACTGTTCCACATCCGGGCGCACCCTAGCACAGCGCTCGATTACCCGCTGCATCAACGAAGAGGCACAGACGTGGCCTAAAACGCGCGCCGCACCAGCCGTTGCTGCATAAAGGGCTGCGGCATCCGTAACCTGATCGGGCACCAGAAAATAACCGATACGCTCACCGGGTAGAGATAATGACTTGGACCAAGAATAGCAAACTATGGTATCGGGGTAAATTGATGGGACAAAAGGCACTTGTTCCCCGGTATAAACCAGTTCGCGGTAGGGCTCGTCGGATATGACGTAGATGGGGTGGCCATACTCCGCCGCCTTTTGTTTCAGTATTTCTGCCAGGCCCTGTAAGTTCTCCCGCGTATAAATGGCACCGGAGGGGTTATTGGGTGAGTTAATCAGCACTGCTTGGGTGTGGGGGCTGACTAACTTTTCCAGCGCTGACAAGTTGATCTGGAAAGTGGCTGTATCCGCTGGCACGCGTACATACCTATTGCCCGTGCCTTCTATAAACGGTCTGTATTCTGCGAAATGTGGCGCCGGGGTGAGGATTTCCGTCTGTTCATCTAGATGTAAGGCGCGCAAGACTGAGATGATGGCCTGCGCAGCGCCGCCGGTCATGAAGAAATTCTCTGCCCGCAGGCTCAAGCCGTAACGTTCGTTTAGATCCTCCGCAATAGCCGCACGAGTTTTAGGTAAACCCGCGGCCGTAGTATACCCGTGGACCGCCAGGCTCGATTCTGTGCTAAGGATATCAACAATAGACTGATTGACCTCGGGCGGTGCCGGGACGCTCGGATTGCCGAGACTGTAATCGAAAACGTTTTCCGCGCCCACCACTGCGGCCTGCTTAATGCCATACTCGAACAGCTCGCGGATGCAGGAACGCTTGCTGCCCAGCTCATACGTCTGTCTGTTAAACATTTAGCTTTACCTCCTTTAGAATAACCAAATCTGCCCAACTGCCGTGATCTGCTAGGAACATGAACCGCAAGGAGAAACAACCGAAAAATGCCGCATCGGTCTTTCTGATGCTAGCCCTATGGTTCTCATAAGCAATATTCTCTCCCTAGGCCTCTATTTCCTGCACATTAATCAGACTCTTTGCCGTACGCAGTCAACCGGCTCTACAACAATCCTAGGCTAGAATGCAATAAGTGGTATGAAAAGGGATGCCGCTAACCAGAGCTGGGAGTGGCATCCCTCTTGTGACTCGTAATGAACTTTTAGAACCGTCCCCCAAGGCTCATCACCCAAGGCTCAAGGGTCTAGTCTTCCAAGCGTTTACCGCAATTCATGCAGAACTTCATCCCGGGCTTTAGGTCGGCCCCGCACTCACACTTTTCTTCCACGACTGGGGCCGCAACCGCGACTGGTTTGCCGCAGTTCAAGCAGAACTTAGCGCCTGGCTGAAGTTCAGCGCCGCACTCGCACTTAAGGACATCCGCCTCAGGAGCAGGGGCCACCTTATCCCCTTCTGTAAGTACCCTTAACTCTTCCGCCTTTTCAATAATCGCATCCTCTAAGGCTTTGACTTCGGCACATTTGTCCGCAATAAACTGCTCGTCGAGAGCTTCATTACCATACGTGGC
>DIPA01000113.1:3099-17101 GCA_002427055.1 Firmicutes bacterium UBA5500
ATACGTGGCATACACGTTACTACCAAGCTCCGTAAGTAACTCGCTTTTCTGCTCTTCCAGCTTAGCTATCTGGCCTTTGATCTTAGCTTGCTCCAGCATGAGTGACGACTTTTCACTAACGGTTGATATGCCCTTATTGATGTTCTTCTTTACTCGACTAAAGAAATCTGCCATAAACTATTCCTCCTTTTTGTTAGTCACGATTAAGCCTATTTTAGCACCCTTATGATTATTATTACTAATTCATTCGCTTTACCATTGGAAATTCCCTGCAGTTGCGTGAAAAAAACTTGCCAAAACAGCAAGGCATAGTACTTTTGAGCTACGTCTAGAGATCTGCTAGTGAGAAAAAAGGATAGACTTCTAATTGCTCAAAAGCCTATCCCTCAAGTTTACTGTTCTCACGAGTGAGCTATTCTCCTGCTGCTTCCTGCAAAAGACCCTCTAAAGTCTTCAGGTGGTCGTGCTCATCGCTAAAGATTTGCTCCACCAATGCCCGGGCCTCGGTGCCGAGGTAGCGCTCAGCGTATTGCACTGCTTTAGCTAACCCCTGGTCCTCCCCGTCATACAGTTGTCTAATAATATCTTGCTCATCCGCCTTTACCATTGTTTTGACGCGACTCATCCATTCTGCCATGGAACCTGCCATACCGGCGCTTGTTACGGGTTCCCCGCCCTTCTGCTTGATGAATCGTGTTAATACCTGAGCATGCCGTTCATGATCTTCCTGAATGCTGCTTAAGCTCTTACGCAAGCCACCTACAGGCAGACTATTCGCCAGGCTATCGTAAACCCCGATAGCCATATACTCACCCTTCAAGATCTTGTTTAGAACGTCGATCTCCTGCTCCAATATCATCACCTCAAGTTATGGTGCCTATGAAGCAACGAATGCATACATTGACAGAAAGTTCGTCCCGCCGTCTTACGCTTTTGTTTCTTCAGCCCATAGTTGGGCCATATGAATAATCATCTCGACCGCCTTCTCCATCCACTCCACTGATGCCCATTCGAGACGAGAATGAGCATTGGCACCTCCGGTAAATAGGTTGGGAGTAGGCAAACCCATGAAGGTCAACTGCGAGCCGTCAGTGCCGCCGCGCACTTGCTGCATAATCGGTTCAGTACCGGTGCGGCGAATGGCCTCTTGGGCGATCTGCACAACCTTGGGCCGATCCTTGAGAATCTCCTTCATGTTGCGGTAGCCGCCGGTGCGTTCTATTTCAACCTTACTTCCCGGATAGCGCCGCATTATGTCTTCTGCTAAGCTGGCCAGGATTTCGCCTTTTTTGGCCAACCCATCAGACGTAAAGTCGCGGGCGAAAACCTTGAACTCCACACGCTCAAAACTTCCTTGCACAGCATCCGGATGGATAAAACCGAGCATACCATCTGTCGTCTCAGGACGCATATTGGCGGGAATTGCCCCTACAAATTCGCCAAGCAAATGCACCGCATTGATCATAGCGTTGCGGGCAGAGCCGGTGTGAGAACTAACCCCTGTGATAGTAATGAGGAAATTATCGGCATTAAAAGTCTCATCTTGCATGCCTCCATAGGTACCCCCATCTAGGGTGTAACCGACATCGGCCCCAAATGTCTCGACATTGAAGTTGTCGATACCACTACCGACTTCCTCATCAGGTGTAAAGGCTATTTTAATGGGTCCGTGTTTGATTTCCGGATGCTGCAACAGATAGCAGATAGCTTCCATGATCTCAGCAACACCGGCTTTATCGTCTGCCCCCAGCAAAGTACTACCATCTGTAGTAACAATAGTATGCCCCTTGGCCTCCAATAGCTTAGGGAAAGCTACCGGGCTAAGTACTTCGCCATTGGGAAGCTTGATGTCGCCACCATCATAATTTTCATGCACAAGAGGACGAACCCCGCGCCCCGGTACGCCGGGAACCGTATCTACGTGTGCCAAGAAACTGACCACAGGACAACCGGTTACACTTCCCGGTAAAGTTGCGGTTACGAAGCCATACTCATCTACCTTGGCATCGTTTAAGCCAAGCGTTTGTAATTCTTCACATAGTACTTTGGCAATAACCAGCTGTTCTGGGGTACTGGGGGTAGTTGTCTGCCCCGGTAATGAAGGCGAATCGATTTGCACGTAACGCAAGAACTTGGCTAATACGCCTTCTTTCAACAACTGCTCTTTAGTCATTTAGATGTCCTCCTTCTTCTTCACACGCCGCTAATATGGTTTGCCACTATCTCATTAACTATGTTTCTGTATCCAGGGCCCCTCTCCTGCACAAACAAAGAAAACACCTTGCTGGTTTTTGCCCAGCTAGGTGTTTTCAAACCCTTCTGCTACCCGACTTGCTTAAGAAGCTGGCTGCTGGTATATGGGTGATGGCAAGCGTGGGTAAGCTCTACGAACATGCTGGAACACGTAGTCCGCCTTCTGCTGGACTTCTTCCGGCGTATAGCTCTGGGGCAATCCCTTCCTGCCATCCCATAGATAGTCTCTGATGGCTATTAACACTGCATCACGGGTGGATTCTTTATCCGTCCAATGGCTAATATTGAGCTTCTCTGCCTTTAAGGTGGCCAGTAAATCCTTAGCCACCTGCTTAATGTGCTTGATCTCCTTGGCAGTGAGGTCAGGTTTTGCTAGCAGATCAAAAACGGCTAGACTTTCCTCATCCAACCCTTCCCGCATCGCGCGCTGTTCCTCTTCCGTAAGATCCTCGGCGAATTGCATTAACGCCTCGAAAGTGGCTTCAATAGTTTGCCTATCCTTCTCGCTATTATATGCGCTGACAATCTCTTCGTAATGGGCCTGATAGTTGGTGCGAAGCGGGTTCTGGCTCAGCAAGCGAGCTAGTTTCTGCTCAATAACATATTTAAGGTTTTGCACTGTAGTGCGCTTAGCTTGGGTGCGGGCGAATTCTTGACGCAAATGATCGAAGTTGATGGCGGATATATCGTAGAGCACACCACCCAATTTAGGATCTTGAATGGGCCGAATGCTGTCATCCACTACTTGCTGCAACTCACGGATAATATCACTAATGTCCGCTTGTTCGCGATCGTGTTCCAAACTACGGTAGATAATATTGATTGCATCATAGTCATGCCGATAGTCATTGATCCCGGGCTCATTCAAGCAAGCCTTAAATTTACTAAATACTTGGCGACACATGATTTCGAAGCGCTTACGCGTCTCGTCATTTTCATTAGCGGCCTCCTTGGCTATCAAGATTGCAGCATTGCGTTCGAAACCGCTTGTCTGTAAGATTGTGTCTAGCGAAGCCCCCCTAGCTCTTAGAAAATCCCTTACTTGCTGAATACTCTCGGCCAACAAAGCGAGCAACTCTGCTATCGGCCGGGTGGGCTCATCTAGATTTCCACCGGCTGCCGGCCCATTGGCGAAAGTAGCTAGGGCTTGGCGTAAGTTCTTTAAGATGCCACAGTAATCAACAATTAGCCCGTTATCCTTCCCATCTGCCACACGATTGGCACGAGCAATAGCCTGCATTAGTGTATGGGCTTTGAGTGGTTTATCTAAGTACAGAGTCCCTAAGCTAGGTACATCGAACCCTGTGAGCCACATTGCGCAAACAATGGCTACACGAAACTGGTGGTCCCCATTCTTGAAGGCCGTCTCAACATCAATCCGTTCGCCTGCGCTATCAACAAAGCCTTCTTTAATTAACTTACGGTGTGGAATAATGTCGAGCCCCCACTTCATAAACTTCTCAGCTTCACCTTGTTCTTCACTTACGATAACAGCAATCTTGGTTGCCCGCATCCAGGCAAGATGCTGCTCGCTCTGCGCCCTCTCGTCTGCACCTACAACATGCTTCAGCTCGGCCTCCAAGCGTATAATGCGCCGCTCCCATTGCTCGCGGATCAGGTTATACATGCGCAGGCAGGTAACCTTATCGATGCAAACTAGCATAGCCTTGCCCGTTTCCCAACCTGTCGAATAATGTTGCACAAAATCGGCGGCAATCTGCCGCAGCCTTTTTTTAGCAGTAAGCACATGGTATTCACGCCTCAGCTCGCGCTCGAGACGCTGCTCCACATCGATGCTGTCAGCTTCATACTGCTCTAGTCTCTCAGCTATGCGCTCATTCATTTCGTTAGTTGCAACACCTAGCTTGTCACCGCGAGCATCATAATAGAGTGGCACGGTGGCCTTATCCTCTACTGCCCGCTGGAAGCCGTAAGTAGACACATAATCGCCAAACACCCTCCGAGTGATTTCATCGTCCTTAAAAAGCGGGGTGCCGGTAAATCCAATATAACTTGCGTTAGGTAAAGCATTACGCAGATTAAGTGCCAAACGGCCATATTGGCTGCGATGGGCCTCATCAGTGATCACAACTACATCATCACGTAAAGAGTACCCAACTTTCGGATCAACGTCGCGATTGAATTTATGGATCAGGGTGAAAACGTAGGCCTTATGCTGACCTATTAGTTCCTCTAAGTGTTCCCCAGTGGCCGCCCGACAAGGATCGCGATCATTATCAACCAAGCCACAACCAGCAAAGGTCTGATAAATTTGTGTGTCTAGGTCGTCGCGATCAGTGCAGATAACAAAAGTGTAGTTACCACCCAATTTGCGGTGCACCTTACGCGTAAAAAATACTATTGAGTAACTCTTACCGGCACCTTGGGTATGCCAATAGACACCAAGCTTACCCTGTTGTTCCTTACTCCGCTCTAGTGATTTAATCGCCCTGTTGACACCTAAGAACTGTTGATTCTGCGCCAGTATCTTCGCTAGGCGACCAGATGAATCATCAAAGATCAAGAAGTTCTCGAAAAGATCCAAGAAATTATCTTTGCTGCACATACCCTTGAGCAAGGTTTCCATATCCACTTGGCCCGGCTCAGACTCATCTAAACGCTTCCAGGGGTAAAAATGCTTATAAGAACTGGAAATAGTGCCGGCCTTTGCCTCGATGCCATCGGCTATAACAACAAAGGCATTATGATGAAATAGCTGTGGAATCTCCGATTTGTAATTAGTGAAGTTACGTTCATAGGCAGCTTGAATACCAACAGCAGGGCTCTTCAGTTCCATGAACAATAAGGGAATGCCATTAACAAAGCCAACGATATCAGCCCGACGCCGATAAACATCGCCCTGTATCCAAAACTCCCGCACACAAAGCCAGTGGTTGTTACCAGGATTATTAAAATCAAAGAGCCGCAGACGGTCCCGCACTAGTTCACCTTTGCCATCACGGTAAGCCACCTGCACCCCATCTTTGCACAAAGCATACTTGTCTTGGTTAGTAGCTAGCAGTGTTTGGCTGGAGCTATATTCCCTTATCTGGCGGATGGCCTCAGTGTAAGCAGATTCGGGCAATCCAGGGTTCAGTTTCTCTAGAGCAGCCCAAAGATACCCGGTGAGCACCACTTCACGCTCCGAATCCCGACCAAGCAACCCCTGGGGGCCATAGGTTTCAGCCAAGGCATTTACACATTCCCACCCAAGTTCATTCTGCAGGTAATCGGCGGTGGTTTGCTGTACCAAAGTATCTTCATTTAGACGGCTCATACACTGATCTCTCCATTCATGAGACGCGGGAGGAGGAGGTCGCGGGCTTGGGCGAGTTTTATGTTCATCTCCCGCAGATGTCCCATCTGCTCTAACAGGGCGAGTCCTAAGCCGGTAAATAATGTTATCAGCTTCTTGTTGGGGATTAGAATGTACTCATTTTTAAGGAACTTAAAATGGCGTGCATAAAAGTAGTTAGATAAATCCAGAGCGTCAAGGGCGAAATATAAGTACTGTTGGCTGAGGCCTTTACACTTAGCATGAATCAACTGAGTTCCATCTGCACCCGATGCAAACGGAAAATCAACATATTTCAGCACCCTTGTATGGTCACCAAACACAATTATTGGACTACCTATGTCGATTACTGCATCGTCATCGTCTGTATACCCCCCAATGAAATCCCTTGATTGATCTATACATGGTATACTTCCAAGCAAAAGGTAATCTTCTCTCTTTACTCTCTTCTTGCGTGGCACTGTAGTTATTATCGACTTGACTTGTGCCTTTTCCCACCCCTCAGGCACCCCATCTATCACCTTTACCTGCTCATGACCTGGGAAACGCAGGTCAACGAACCACTCCTTATAGATAAGGCGTGCTGCTTGTTCCAAAAGCTCAATGCGGCGGCGATTATTTTCAATGAGCTCGTCGTAGGCGAAAAGAACATCTGCTATTTTGGTCTGCTTGTCCAAACTGATCATAGGAATACACACGTTCTCCATAATACTCGTATTCAGGTTCAGCATTGTTGTTCCAGTAGCGTTCCTCTCCAACCAATCCACTACGGAAGGCAAGCCAAGATAGTAATAGAGGAATCTTGCGGATAATTGGTTCCTTGGCACCTCAATCTTGATACAACCAGTTCCACATAGGGCGCCCTCATCTTCAGATGTTATGTACGCTCTTTTGCTGATATCTCCTCGCCTAGGAAAGACTATGGAACCCTCGCTTAGAGTATGGCGACTAAGGGAACTCGCCTTACTCTCGGATATACGCGCGATTGATGTTTTCACGATTCTCCCATCGATAATATCCTTAGGCATAATAACAGGTATTCCTTCTGTGGTGTACTCTCTTTGGTGTAATTGAGAACCGAAGGGACCGGTCTGTACAACTCCTCCATGCATCTTGATAATCTCACCGAGGGTTAGGAAGTTCATATCCCCAACTCCTTGAAGTTCTGCGCAATCTTCGCCGCCAGCTCGGCTGCTTCAGCGTTAAGCCCTTCCAGCTCGATGTGAATGTCGCGCAAAGACTGCTCGAAATCGAAATCCTCATCTTCTTCGATGGGCGCTACACCTACGTAACGACCAGGGGTCAAGCTCCAATCATTAGCTGCCAGCTCTGTCTTATCGACTAGCTTCACTAAGCCGGGTACGTCCTGCAATTTGGCTTCTGGAAAGCGACTGGTTAGCCAATGCGCTTGCCGTTGGAAATACCGAACCTGCCTGAGCTGGGCAACAACCAGTTGGCGGGCTGCATCAGCAGCTTTAAGTGCTCGTGAAATATCGCGAGCAGGCCACAAGTTGCTAGCTTTGGCTTCTAGCTCAGTCTCACAAAGTTCGATCAAACGGCTAATTGCTCGATAAAGTCCATCAGCCTGCTTGCCTAACGCGCTACTTAGCTCAGCGGTAGCGCCCAATTGCTCGACAAACATATTCAAACCGGCATTGCTACGCGCCCGCTTGGTCCAAGCGTTGGAGCTCAGCTGCACGTCATTACTAAAGGTAGAAATGCTTTGCTTGAATGCATTTAGCGCAGTACTGAGCTCTTGCCATGCTTCCTGGTAAACGGCTTGCTTCTGTACGGTCTTTAGGAAGGGCTGCAATAGCGCATTTAGCTGCGATATTGAAGTCAAATATCCTGCCAATAAATTGAGATCATGGCCTGTTGCATCGGTCTGCGCAAAACATGCTCTGCCCTCTACTAATGCCTGGTCTAAGTAACTAGCCACCAGATCTAAAAACCGCTGTTCTTCCCCGCGATATAGCCAGACGATTGCTAGTAAATTCTGCAATTGCTCGGGACTGAAATCATAGATTTTGCGGGTTACCTTGCGATAAATATTGCGGGCGTCGAGCATTAACACTTTGTCTCGATGGGCATCGGGCTTGTTCCGATTGAAAAACCAAAGCTCGCAAGGTACCGTCCTGGTGTAAAAGAAGTTAGAACGAATGGCAATCATAATGTCCACATCGCCCGTCTCAATCAGTTTCTGACGGACAGCAGCGTCACCCCCACTTGAACTTGAGGCCTGCGATGACATAACAAAGCCTGCGCGCCCTTTATTATTCAGATAGCTATGGAAATAGCTAACCCAAATATAGTTGGCGTTTGACACTTTGCCTTGCTTGTTTATGCTTGGTAGACCGAATGGCAGGCGCTGCGTGTCGCTCTTTACCTTATCCGCATCGACCTCATCCACATTAAAAGGCGGATTAGCCATAACAAAATCGGCTTTATTTACGAGAGCATGAGGGTCGTCGTAATAAGTAATGGCTTGTTGAATGTTGCCCTCCAATCCGTGCACCGCTAAATTCATCTTGGCTAAGCGAATAGTGGTAGGATTCTTCTCCAGGCCGTAGAAAGTTAGCTGTTCGGCAGGATTGGCTTTAAGACGCTCCACGAAATGAGCACTCTGCACAAACATACCACCAGAGCCACAAGCTGGATCGAGCACAAGGCCGTGCTTCGGCTCTAGCACGTTAGCAATCAAAGAAACTAACGATACGGGCGTGAAAAATTCGCCCCCGTCATGAGCCTTCTGATCGGCAAACTGGGTGAGAAAATACTCATAAATGCGTCCGAAGATATCGCCAGAAGCGCGCTTCAGCTCTTCCGGATTCAGGGTACGAAGTAGTTGCCCTAGTACCTCGTTGTCAAGCTCCTGGTATTCAGTTTTAGGTAACACGCCACGTAGTGTTTCGTAGTCCTGCTCAATCGATTCCATTGCATCGATGATGGTTTTGGCTCTGTCATCGCTGTCAGGCAGCGAGACCAGGTAATCAAACTGGGCTGTTTTCCGCAAATAGATGGCACTTTTCTGTGAAAAATCTTCCTTTGCTAAGGGGCGGGTCTGCCCACCACGCTTAGGCAATGAAGCTATAATTTCATCGCGAACGCTTAGATAACGGCTGTTGGCGTGTCGCAAGAAAATGAGCCCCATTACGGGGATAAAGTATTCGTTACTAGCATAGCTAGAATTTGCTCGTAGGGTATCTGCTGCGCTCCAAAGACGTTTCTCAATAGCTTCTATATTCTCTAGCTGTGGCATATAGTGCCTCCTGATTATGTACTACTTCCTTTGTTCTGTTTGTACGGTCAAAAGTCCTGCATGAATAGAGATTACAGCAAGTCGACCAATTTTTGATCGAGATAATGCCGCATAGAGTTAGGGGAACATCAACCATAACAATGGCAATGTTTATTTTCAGCTTGCAAAACTTCACTAATGTTATCCAAGTGTGATAATATATTTATGTAATATTTTTTAAGCGCTATGGGGGAAGATTGTGCGAAAACATTACTATCTGTTCCTAGATGAAACATGTGCAAACGCTAATCTGCCAGCTTTTTGTCTTGCTAGCTGCATAATAGAAAAAAAGCAATACGAGGAAGCAATAATTCCACAGCTTCAAACACTCAAGCGCAATGTTTTCGGCTCAGAGGGTGTTATTTTGCATGAAATGGTCCTGCGCAAGCCGAGCCCAAGTAAGAACCCGGAATATGCAGCTCATAAAGATGAGCGCAAACGAGACCAATTTTGGCGGGGTATGGAAAGCATATTTCAGCAGGGCCTAACCTTCATGGGCGCTGTAGTCAAAACTAATGACTGCTATTCTTTTTACCCCGAGTCTGGACGTATGAATCACTTTTCTATTTGTCTGCAGATTATCCTTGAGAATTTCACACACTTTCTCGCCTGTCATGATGCGACTGGCTCGTTGTTCTTAGAAGCTCGGGGTCCCGAACTTGACCAGGCAATGCAGGATAGGTTCCACGTGCTCAAGGCTGTTGGGACGCTATTCCTTAGCAACCGCTGTATACAACGCCATGTGGCTACTATTAGCTTCCCACTAAAGAAAGATAACAACACTGGTCTACAATTAGCGGACTTCTGCCCAAATTCAATAGCCAGGCACATACTTAACCGCCCTCAGAAAAAACCATCCTTACTTAAGCACATTCTAGACAATCAGTACGATGGAAATGTCAGCCTGCCGGAACGCTTCGGGATAAAAATTATGTAAAATCATGTTGACCTTCAAAACCCATAACGGTATACTGGGATTGGAACGCTGTGAGGAATGACTTAGTCTAACCTCGCGTAAAAGCAACGGAAGGATTGGTCAAACCTAACCTTCCGTTTTTGCTTGTATCTTTGTCGCTATAATTGCATACACTAAAAATGATGGCTTCTGAGGGCGTGTACCAATAAGGAGCCTCATTTCTTGCGAGGACTGGTTAAACCTAACCCGCAAGAAGCAAAGGAGGGTTGCAGCCGCAACCCTCCTTTGCTTTGTACTGGGTTGTTAGGGAGAAAACTGGCCAATGAACATCTTTTGGAAAAGTAAGTTATCAGCAGCGCTGCGAGTGGTGGTCCGTAAAGTGACAAGTTAGTTGATCTTAGACAACAGGGGCTTGGCTCTCACTCATAGTGATTTGATTTACGCTAATGAGCGTATGCCCTTCATGTGCGAGCAACACAACGTTTCTGGCTCGTCGTCGCCACGGTGGGGGTATACTATAAGTTCCGCTCCTGCCCACGGGCTAGTTTTTGCTAGCTAAGTATGTTCAACACTTCCAGTCAACCTTTGCAGGGTTAGGCTCGTTATCGACTGACACGGCACGTAGGGCGTCAAGCATGCGTCCGCACTCATCAGCGGCACATTGCTCCAGCTGCTCCCATGGGACTTTGGTTCCGAGGGTATCGTAGGCAACCGCCAACGCTCCATACAAGGCGGGTCCAACACAATGTCTTGCGGAGTGAATGGTCGAAGCACACTGACCGATCGCCCTTGCAGCGGCTTGCGCAACAGAATTCCCCTCAGCTTCGCGGGCGGCCGCATGGCACTCGAGGATTACAGCTTTCGCTTGCGGTAGCTTTATTGCCCCCGATAGCCACTCCCGAGCAGCGTTCAGTGCATTTTGCGGGCGCAGATCATCGGGGTAATGTTTGCTCCACAGCGGTAGTATGACGCCCTCAGCATAATCAACCGCCCAATGCGCCAACGTTGGCTTACTCTGCGTTTCAATCACCTTTACCAGCGACTGAATGTAGGGTGCGTTCCAGTTACTTAGCATCTTGCGAGCTCTGGCCATACTCATCCTCCAATCAGTGATCACTCTCTGCTTTGTAGTACCATTATACAAATAAAACCCCGCTAGGCCTAGAAGACCCTGCGGGGCTGCGGGGTGGGAGTATCACATAGCATTTCCCTGTTTAGTTGCAGACAGAAGATCACCCAGAGAATATTGGTGAGAACGAAGGGAGGTAAGATAACTGTGAATAAACTGCACAAAGCGTCACCACTAATAGGAGCCTTTCTAGCAATGTTTGGTATGGCTACTTGGATAGGAAAAACTCCCATGCTAATGTGGTACTCTCACTACACGATTGGTTTACTATTTATCAGTTCCGTGCTCATTTTACTTTCAACTATGACACTGCTTCTCCTAGTCTTAATAAAAGAAAGCTCTTTCACCCCGCGTGTTATTGCCTACCAGTTTGCTAGTCTAGCAGTTGGTATTGTTATTACATCAGCTGCGACTTTCTATTTGTTTGTTGATAATGGAATTTTGGCTTCCCGCATTTTCTGGGTTGGGGCGATTGCTTTTCTGAGTCTTAATCTAGGATTTTCCCTTGTCTTCTTAACAAAACAGCTAGATAAATCAAAATAGTGCTGTTGTTTGGAAGGAGAATAGGTGTGTAGTGTCGTAGTTAATAATTGGGCATCAGCCTAATTAGGAAAGGGGGAAACCTTAACGCTATCCAGACAGAGAGTTGTTGCGTTAGTTGCCCTGTTGATGATGTTGGTCTCCTTCCCAATGTCTGCTGCTAGGTCTATCGACCAAGACATAGCCGACATAAATTTAGCTGTAACACCAAACGGTGAGCTAATTGTGCCAAGGGAGTCCTATGAGAGACTTAGCCGGGAACAGAAGCTATACATTGGCGAAGCCCTGAGCTGGCTAAATAACAACAAGAACTCATTCGCCATCAAGGGAGACAAACTGAGGGTTACCTCTCCTGGACTTCTTCCCGATAAGTTTGAGTCCTTAGTCATAGCATGGTTTGACAAAAAGATAGACAACAGAGTGTCAGAACTTGAAAAAGTGATTGGTAATGCTACATCGTTGACTTATACCCCATCTTCGTTTTATTGGTATGATAACTACTACGATCACAGTACTCACAGTCATACTGTCCATAAAGACATGATTCATAGACTAGATATGCCAGAACATGCTAACCTGCCATCAAACAAGATTGGTTGTGAAAAAGGTCATACAGAGGAGCTCACAGGTAGAGTTGAAATTAGCTACAACCTCGACCTCGGTGACGTTAAAGCTAAGACTACTCTAGACTATTCATACAAAAACTTCATGAACTGCAACACCTCAGCCCAAAGGGACGTATCTCGAGGAGAAACAGGTTACATGTATTGGACCTATATCAATTACAAAGAGACACAGTATTGGGAGAGGTGGTACCTTGAGGACTGGAACGATGACGGCATAGCTGATTATACCGCCTATCGTGGTCAAGAGCTGGCATATGTCTATGCTTATTCCAGTGGCAACTTTGACTATGATTCGGTCCCTAACCCATGTCAAAAGCCGTGTTCTGGCCTCAACTGTCCTTTTAAATAGGAACTAGCTAGGATAAAAGGAGGCCTCTGAAGAAGGAAATCTTTGAAAGATTCATTTCCTGAATGAGTTAAAATGTAAGAAAGACGTCTTTCCTTTGAATACTCTTGTAACTTACTTCCTTTGTTTGGTATAATCGAGGTACATTAATGTAGCGGTGGGTATATTTCGTGCTTAAGGCGCAGTTATAGCTTCCAATAAGCCAGTACTCGGAAATATGCGAACGTGTCAGGGGTCAGCGCTTAGCATCCTGGACTAGTAACCTCCGGAAAGCAAATTCTGGACGAGCGAAAGGATGCTAAACGTGACCCAGATTCAGTTTGTCAAGGGCCGAAGAGAAAAGGAAAATAAGAGCATCGCCGCAAGTGCAGGGGAGATGGGTGTCCTTTAGCGGACCGCAAGAATACATTGGTGGCAATACACTAGTCGTGCCTAAGCGGCCTATGAAACAGAGACATAAGCGTATGCTCGCAGATTATAGCAGTACATCGGTGCCCTCATAGCAACGCGCCCAAAGGCTATGCACTACCCGCCAAAAGGCGCTTCCTTGAAGGGCTAAAGGCCCTGCCTGTGGGGATGGTACCGTATCACAAGATACCTGTAGCAAACCCCAAATATCCACAATGTAAGAAGGGATATATGAAATATCAGTATAACGACAGGAGGCCAGATAATATGAACAAATGGCGCAGATTCCTACCCCCGATAGGGGCATACCTAGCAATGTATGGCATGGGTACCCATATCAGCAGAACTCACAGACTGAGCTGGCACACCAATTATACGATCGGGTTGCTATTCATCAGTGCGGCGCTTATCTTCCTGGCAACTATGACGCTGACTTGCTTGGTTCTGATCCGAAACAATGCCAGCAACTTGCAGGTAGTTGCCGAGCACTTTGCCAGCCTAGCAATTGGGATCATCCTTACATCTATTACTACCTTCTATCTGTTTATTGATAACGACGGCATCTTGGCCCAGTCGCGCCCTCTTTGGATTGGCTCAATTGTCTTTTTGGGCCTAACCTTAGCGTTTTCACTAGCGTTCTTGACGATCGTCTTATATCAGAAAAGATAGCCAGCTCATACCCCTAGGCAGGACTAATACGTCGCCATAAATGGGTTTCTACAAATTCCGCTCCTGCCGCCAGAATAAAAGGGGCTGTTGCACTAACAGCCCCGAAAAAACCATCCCTACTTAAGCACATTCTACAGAAGTTCTGCTCCTACCGCAAAAAAACGCCTAGTGTTTGCTAGCTAAGTATGTTCAACACTTCCAGTCAATCTTTGCCGGGTTAGGCTCGTTATCGACTGACACGGCACGTAGGGCGTCAAGCATGCGTCCGCACTCATCCGCGGCACACTGCTCTAGCTGCTCCCACGGGACTTTGGTTCCGAGGGTATCATAGGCAACCGCTAGCGCACCATACAAAGCGAGTCCAATACAGTGCCTTGCCGAGTGAATAGTCGAAGCACATTGGCCTATAGCCCTTGCGGCGGCTTGCGCAACAGAATTCCCCTCAGCTTCGCGGGCGGCCGCATGGCACTCGAGGATTACAGCTTTCGCTTGCAGTAGTTTTATTGCCCCCGATAGCCACTC
>DIPA01000084.1:0-1481 GCA_002427055.1 Firmicutes bacterium UBA5500
GGGTAAACATCTTCACCAACGGCAGCTATCAGGTGGCCAAAGTCCCGCCACCACTGCTACCAGGCTGGCTACGCAATACCTTTACTTTCTTCATGCCCATGTTTGTTTGCAGCTACTATCCGGCAGCCAACGTTTGCGGTTGGGAAGGCGTGCCAGTAGGTTTGGGCTGGCTGGCACTGCCTGCCGGAATTGCCTTCTTCACAGCGTCTCTAGTGGTTTGGCGCGTCGGAGTGAGACACTATGCCAGTACTGGTAGCTAGGCTGAATAATGCCATGTTCTACCGAGCCCTCTCCTGCAAAATCATAACAAGCCAGCGCAGGAGCGCTGGCTTGTTATGCTATTTACATTATTGAACTAGAGTATCGACTCGCTGACGCCTTCAATTCCAGCCAACAGGTTGGCGAAGTAGAAGATCAGCTGTGGCCCCTTATAGGCATCGGTGGAATCCCACCATTCCTTAGTCGTATGCACCATCCCAGCATTGCCGCCGCCACCAATGCAAACGGCCGGAACACCCTTGGCGATGGGAGGGGTGGCGTTGGTGTTACCACCGTTGCCGAAACTGGGTTCGATACCTGTGTCCTTAATCAGTGTGTAGATGGCCTGCACGATGGGTGCGTCCATCGATTGCGTACCTGCCTTGACATCAACGTAGGTGACAATGTCATAGGTGATGGTATCCATCCCCCAACGGGCGGTTTCTTCGTCACAGGCCTGCTTAATGCACTCCAGTGCTTTCCCATACATGATATCCAGCTCATCTTGAGCGTCTGAGCGCATGTTCATCTTGATGGTGGCCTGTGGAACGATGGCATGCACACCGGCATCATTGCCAGCGTGGAAATTGCTTACGGCATAGGTAGTCTTGGGAGAGGCAGGTACCTGGATATCCGCAATCTTGGCCACAGCTCTGGCCGCAGCGTGTAACGGATTGGCAACCTTAGCGAAGGAACCGTAAGCATGGCCCCCTATGCCGTAGAAGTTGACGGCAAAGGTCTTCATCCCGGTAGCCTGGTAGGTGATGGAGTCAAGACTCGCACCATCAATATTAATACAACCAACGATGTTGTCGTGATCAGCTAAAAAGCCCTTGATCCCACCGAAACCGCCCATACCCTCTTCGCGGGCGGTCCCCATAAAGATGATGTCATAGTGAGTCTCAATCTTGCTCTGCTCAAAAGCGCGTAGGACAGATAACACTGCAACCAAACCCCTAGTATCGTCAGCTATACCGGGACAATGGTAGACGCCATCCTGAGGTTCGGGCCTATCAGTTACCGTCCCCATGGGGAAAACCGTATCTAAGTGCCCTTCGATGACGATGGCCTTACCAGTGTTACCTTTACCACGCCTAACACCAAATGCATTGCCATGGCGATCTACCTGCACATCTTCCAAGCCCAACACTGCCAGTTTCTCGGCGAATGCCTTAGCTCTGTTAGCTTCCTGGAAGGTTGGGGCCTCGATGACAACCAAGTCG
>DIPA01000084.1:1601-2986 GCA_002427055.1 Firmicutes bacterium UBA5500
TCCTCTAAGGTATTTTGCTCATCATCTTTGATGAACTCTATACCACTCTGCACTGCCCCTAGCCCCTTAAGCAACTCGTAAGCCTTTGCGATCTTCTCTGACACTGTATACTCCATTGTGATACCTCCTGTTATTCTAGCTGTTTCCCGAGAGTAGCCCCTCTATAAGTAATTTCTGGTGTCGTACCTTTATCCCTGCCCTCGCCTAAGAAAATATATTAGCAAGAGCTTCTTTCCTGACCTGTCGTGGGCCGTAGCTTTGCCTGATCTTTTCTTTACCAAAAGTGAACAGCGAGGCAACTATCTAAATCTGTGCTTTTCAGCGGAACAAATGTTCGATAGAATAGATAGAGATGGTCTGAATGGAGGAGAGAAGATGACAAAGGAGGTACTTTATCTCTATTTCGGCAGGCAATGCCCAGGATACTACATGGGATTACAGGCCAGGAAGGCAGCTGGTCTTCTGGGTTATGCCTATAGAGAGTTGGATATCAGTGAACGCCCGGATTTGGCCCAGCAATACAACCTGTTCTGTCCAGGCACCATCAACATTGATGATTTCCAGTTGCACTATCCGGGGAGGCCAGAGGAGATTGTAGAGAGCTACAGAACACGCAGTACACTTCCAGGCAAACAGGCTTACGCAGCCCTGCCATACGATGAGGTAGATGTAACTAGGCCACTGATTCCAGCAACAGCGGGCCTCGCCTTTCGCATCTGCATGCCTAACCTAACCGACTCGCAGCTCATCAGCAAGCAAGAGTGGCTGGCACGCTACCCACAGGCCCGCGAGTTTGCAGGCCTAATAGGCTTCAAAGAGGGCGAGCCGGTGGGATTCGTGGAGGTACTCCCAGAGGCAGCCATACCCTACCCGCTTGCTGACAAACGGTCGGACCGCGCTTTCATCACCTGTGTGTACAGCCCTAACGAGTGGGGCCTTGAACGTGATTACCGACCAAGCCTGCTCAGAAGCCTAGGCACGGAACTGAGGAATAGGGGCTACAGCGGGCTAAGCGTAATTAGTGGAGTGGAAACGCCTTATCCGAATGGACCGGAACCAGTGTTTCTGGCCAGCGGTTTTGAACGTGTGCAGCCAATGGGCACAGCACTGCTACGACACAAATATGAAGAGACCTGGCTAATGCGACTTGATCTCCGTTACTAGTAGGCAAGGGGCTGACTACAGGCCCGACAGATGATTAAACAAGCCATACATGACAGCAAAAAATATTGCCGCAAGCTATGAATGAACAGAACATACAGTTGTCCGTTTCAAAGGATATTAATGGTAGAAGAAACGAGGTGTCTACTTTATGAAGATTGAAATCGGCGCACAGAAACCGGAAAACTTCAGAGTTGATTCCCGTTGTGGACTGCATTGCACCG
>DIPA01000084.1:3038-3484 GCA_002427055.1 Firmicutes bacterium UBA5500
CCGTTGTGGACTGCATTGCACCGACTGTCTATGGAAAGAATCCCAAGGTTGTGGCGGCTGTATCGAGACCCAGGGCCATCCGTTTCACGGCGCATGCCCAATTGCCGCCTGTTGCCAAAGCAGAGAAGTCACGCACTGCGGCGAATGCGACAGTACTCCCTGCAATAGGCTCTATGCCTACTCCTATCTTGATCCTGAACACGGAGACAGGCCACCGGGTGACAGAGTGAGTGTCTGCCGGCACTGGGCCGCTCAAAGTGGCAGATGGAAGTGGCGCAATGTCTTGTTAACGGCAGCGGGATTTGAGGACATGGCTGGCAGACAGAAGGTCAATATAGTCAACCGCTTTCTCGCAATGCTGCACCAGCCGGTCGCGGAAGCTAGAGTACTGTTCATCCCCACTGCCGCCATTGATGACGCGGCTAAGGACATGGCCGAGTGGTGCA
>DIPA01000084.1:3592-4309 GCA_002427055.1 Firmicutes bacterium UBA5500
TAAGGACATGGCCGAGTGGTGCAGGCGCGAGCTTATTGGGGTAGGGATAGACACGGAAAACATCACTGACTATGATCTTGATGGTAGCTTGACTGAAGCAGCAGCCATGGAATTCGATGTAATTTACTTTACCGGCGGTAACACAGGTCACCTGCTGCAGCGCATCAAAGATACTGGTTTTGAGGCCATTATTAAGAAGATGGTGTATGCAAATAGGGTTTATGTCGGCGTGAGTGCCGGCAGCCTCATCGCAACTCCCAACATTGGCAACCCCCTTGATGAGAGAACGGCAGGGTTGGCGCTTGTCCAGGCTTACCTATCAGTTCATCAGGCCCCAGGAACACCACCACGAACTGATCTGGGGTTACCCCATTTTTCTCTAAGCGATAATCAAGCGCTGGCGGTGCACTGGAATGGGTATGAGCTGATTGAGAATTGACGCCCGATGCACCTAGTGGCAAAAAAACTGTCGCCGCCGAAATAAGAAGCAAGTACTTACGAACCAAGAAGGCGGAGGCGCCATTTGTTATACCTGCTTTGGCTAGAAAAAAGAGAAGAGCTATTCCTGCATACCTAAGCAGGACATGAACGGAGCCTGTAGAAGAGATTGGCAGCCATAGTCAGCAGCGGCTGAACCTACACATCTAGAAGGAGGATCTCGATCATGGAGCAAAGCTATTATTTCGGCAACCGTGAGCGTATTTACCAAGGCATTGA
>DIPA01000084.1:4460-4827 GCA_002427055.1 Firmicutes bacterium UBA5500
CGCCAGAGTGCGGACCAGTATTACAACTTTTTCTGTAACCGCAACTTCCTCTATGCAACGGGTTGCAATGAGGAAGGCATAATTCTACTAGCGGAGAGACGTGCTGGCAAAATCTCCGAAACACTTTACTTACGACGCCCGGACCTACTGGCCGAGCGCTGGTCAGGCCGGCGTCTGAAAGCAGACGAGGCCATTGCCATTTCTGGCATCCAGCGCNNATCGCCTATCTTGACCAATTCCAGAGTGAGTTCCATCAGCGCGCCACCAGCAGTCAGTTTGATCAACTCTATCTCGACCTGACCAAACTCACTGCTGAGGAGCCAGCAAACGAGGAGCACCGCTTTGCACATAGCTGTCAGAAGGAATA
>DIPA01000084.1:5078-6651 GCA_002427055.1 Firmicutes bacterium UBA5500
GGCGAAGCTATTAAGGCAATGATGCGCGCCTCACGCCCCGGTATGTGGGAATACCAGTACAAGGCCATCTTCGATCATGTGCTTACAGATCATGATGTGCTGGAGCCAGGATTCCCTCCAATCATCAGCGCCGGACAGAACAACTTCTGTATTCATTATTACTCCTATAGTGGGCAGGCGCAGGATGGCGATATGGTGCTAAATGATGTCGGTGCGCGCTGGAAGGGCATCGTCAACGATGTTTCCCGTGCCTGGCCCTGCAATGGCAAGTTCACCGAACGCCAGCGACTGCTCTATGAGTGCGCCTTACGCTCCTCCGATTACATGTTCTCGATTATCAAGCCGGGCATGTTGCACGAGGATGTGGACCGTCTGGCGCGCGAACATAACTATGAACAGCTACACCAGCTCGGTCTGGTGGACAGCTACGAGGAAATCGGCAAGTTGATGTGGCACGGCGGGGCGCATCACGTCGGTCTGGACGTGCACGACGATGTTGTGCGTGGCGGTCCGCTACAGCCCGGTATGATCTTCTGTGTAGACATCGGCATCTACTGCGAAGAGTGGGGCATCGGCTTCCGCCTCGAGGATAATTGTTTGGTTACAGAAGACGGTTGCGAGAACCTCTCCCGCCATATACCAAGGACCATTAAGGAAATCGAGGCTGCGATGGCTAAATAGCTGCGGGCAGATCCTTAGAGTCTTGCCTTAGGCTAAGACTACCACCACCTTCATCGCCCAAGACTGTCCCTGATAGATGGCGCCCATACCGGGCGCACCATAAGAAAGGCTTTCTGGGACCTCCCAGAAAGCCTTTCTTATCGGTATTATGTATCAGACGCTCACACTCATAGCTTCTGCCGATTCACTGGCTAGCGGCATCCGACGCTGGTACAGCGTATACCAGACGAACACCGACAGGCCCCGTAGTGAAGCTGATAAGGTGATGCCCATCCACAATCCATTTAAGCCCATCCTGTGCATCAACCACCAGCAAAGCAGCGGGCGAAACAGGTTAGATGTAATGCTGCAGATACTGGGTGGCAGGGTTTTTCCAATCCCCCGAAAAACCCCGGAACAAGCTCCTTCCAACGCCATAAACAGCTGAGATCCGGCCAAGATACGCAGATAAGTAGCGCCCATATCAAGTATTTCCGGCTCTCTAAGAAATAGGGAAAACAGAAATCGCCCGCCCAATACCAAAAGCGCTGTCACTAGGACCTCCCAAGAAAGCAACACCATAAGTGAAATTCGATAACCCTTCCGTATACGACCCCATTTACGGGCACCGTAATTCTGGCCGACGAAAGCAGTGACCGCGGAAGCAAAACCACCACCGATGAGCCAGGACAGCGACTCAATCTGGCTCCCCACCCGCTGCACCGCCACGGCGGTTTCCCCATAGTTGGCAGACACCATGGCGGTAACTACCATCGCCAGCGCGGTGAAAGCCGCACTTTCAATGGCTATCGGAAGGCTCCAGCGTGTGATTTCGCCTACTGTTTCCCAATTTATCCGCCCAAAAACATTGAAGTGCACAAACGGCCGCTGGGGATGGCGTTTGGCGAACCAA
>DIPA01000084.1:6741-15405 GCA_002427055.1 Firmicutes bacterium UBA5500
AGCAGTAAAACCACCCCTTGGGCAGTCACCGTAGCAATCGCGGCCCCGCCTACTCCCCAGCCTAACCCAAGGATCATCAGCGGATCTAAAATCATGTTGACCAGAAGCCCCACTGAGTTGGCCAAAAAACTGAGGCGAGAATTTCCGGCCCCGTTAAACGCCCCGGTAATCGCAGCGGAAAGATAGGTAAGCGGGATGCCAAAGGCCACGATGCGTAGGTAGGCGCTGGCACTGCCAAGCACAACCGGGTCTTTAACCTGTAGCAAACCCACCAGCGGCCGGGCCAGTCCCAACAAGATGCCTCCATACACGATTCCCAGGATAAGCGCGATGCGGCCGGAATCTTGCGCATAACCCCGTGCCGCGTCGATATCGCTCCGGCCTAGACTCTGCGAAGTGCCGATCTCCGCCCCCATGCGGCCCATCATCATAAGTGAAGCGCCAAACCATAAAAACATCCCAGCTAAACCACTCGCTGCCACCGCCGTTACCGAATTAGGCGTGCGCCCCAACCAGAACATGTCAGTCAGGTTATAGGCCATTTGCATCAGCTGCGTACCCATGATCGGTACCGCCACCAATAGAAGCTTTTTCAGGATTCCTCCTTGGGTTAAATCATAAGTGTTTAATTTCATCATATATGCACCGTTTTTCATAGTATTTCATTTCATTATGGGGGGCTAAGAAAACCCTGTCAAGCTAAGCGGGGTTCTTCCCGGTTTCCCGGCAGATCAGCCGATGGCAGCATAGCACCTCCCCACCGTCCGTTGTTTTTTCGTTGTTTAAAAGGGAAACTTGGGCCAAGCATCCTGCAGAAGCTTACCCTTGATTACGTACTTTAGATACTTCTGCCCGTCATGGGTGTCGAAGATTGCGTAATAGTCCAGCCCCAGCTTTCTGAATGCCATATGTATCTCATATCCGTCACTAACCTCCCTAGCGCCTAGAGTTGTTACATAGGTCTCTCCTTTGATCGTCTTTAGGTAATAGTCAAAACCGTAGGCATCTATTAGTGCCTGCTGCGTGTGCCAGCCTAGCTCCTGCTCAGCGAGCTCCAACTGCTCCTGCCCTGCCACGAACAACCCGAGAGCTAGGGCTGGCCCGTTGAATTCACCCATGCTCCGTACCTGCTGCTGAATAACCAAGTCTGGCGAGAAGACCTGAACGGAATCAACACGCTGAAATCTCAGCATGGCTCCATAGATCTCCCTGCTTAACCCTAGGTGGGCATAGCCAATAACCGGAATGAGATAATTGCTAATCAAGAACAATACTAGCGCGAAGCCAAGGGCAAGCTGTTTGCTCCGCTTGTTAGGAAGTTGCTTGTTGCGAATGGAGAGATATGTCCACAGAACCAATATAGGTATGCGCACAACGAAAATGTTGAAGCTAACAATGAAGGTCGCCAAGTAAAATGGAAGCTTGATCCACAACCACTGCTCGTCATCGGGTTTACCATAAAAGGCCACGCTCATCAGCAACAGCACCAGAAAAGTAGCCACTATCAGATACCACATATAGGACCCACCCTTCGCTATCTGCTCTCAGTTCCTTATATTCACAACAAAGCTTGCTTTATCCTCCAGTGCAGAATTGACATAGCGTCTGAAACTGCCCTCTGAAGTCCCTGTAAATTTCGTCGCGCCTAATTTGGCAGAGGACGCAACTATAATGTCACGAATGTTTTGTACAATGCTCACATGCAAGAAGGCCCATCATCACACGCGTCGCATGCTATGCGGCGTTTTTGTATCCACTTAGCTAGTTAGTGGCAAGTAACACTGAATTCTAATCCACTCTCCCCAGTAACCCAAGCACCATCTTGCCCTAGGCCTGTGCACCTGCCCCAGTTTGAGCAAAGTCTCGGTTCGCTCCAAGATGGGGCGGCGTTTATGCTTAAAGCACCAGGTCGGCCGACTATTGTGGTGAGTTGGGAGGTGAAAATGAATGGCCTTAAGTAAAGAAACGATTGGTAGTCGTTTAGTCTTAGTGGTACAGACCGGCACTGACGGAGATGGTAAGCCCATCCTGCGCAGCACTTCTTTCAGCCGGGTTGATACCACCGCACTGGATGAGAACGTGCATGCCGTTGCCCTAGCAATGGCAGAGCTGCAAGAACACACTCTAGTAGCGGTGCGCCGAGTTGACGATCATAAGCTTAGCGACGTGTAAAGCGTCACCCTAGGAGCTCATTTTTGATTGGAAAGGAGGTGACTATTGATGGCAACTACCTTACAAATGTCTTTCGCTACCGAGCTAGGTAAAACCGTTACGCTCAGCATCCCTGATCCGAAGCCTGGCCTCACTGAGGCCGAGGTGCGGCTGGCAATGCAGGCGATTATCGATAAGGACGTTTTCACATCCGCCACGGGCAGTTTGTCCGAGATTAAGGCGGCCAAGATTGTGGCCCGCGACGTGACCCCCCTATTCCCAGTTGAGTAAACTACCCGAGGCGCCAGGCCAGGCTTGGCGCCTCCTTATCTAAAGACAGCGCCAATGGCGCTGCTTAAGGAGGTGAGCCTATGGAAGATCTTCTACCCCAAATTGCCAACGTTGGCTTTCCCGTCGTGTTGTCCATGTACCTGTTAGTGCGCATAGAGGGGAAGCTGGAGGTGTTGAGCACCGCCATCAATGATCTGGCCAAGGCTATCTTGGGCAGCCAGTGATCAATCCCGATCCGCAATCTAGTGGTCTGACATTGAGCCGCTTTTATCACTCCTATTGCCACAATGCTTGAGGTCTACTAAGCCTCTAGCAGTAAGGGTTTTGTGGTCGAAGTGGCTCACTTTTTGATTTCCTCCTCAGCTTCATGCACGAAGCCAGCCACAGCCGCAACCACCGCTGGTTGGCTGTAATGACTCTAGATCCGAATATCATATAGACTAGCCCCGCGGGCTACGCCAGCCTGATGCATGTCCCTAGTGCCTGCCCCATATATCTAAAACGCATCCTGCGAGCAACTGCTCCTAACGGCGGTCGGGTATATATGTACTGCTCTTTCCCCTTAGACGTTTTCGCGTGCTAGGACGCCACCGCAGCTTTATGCGGTTCTGTTTGAAGAAATATTGCCCTTAGCGCAGGCGATCATCGCCATTGGGATACCCACGCCTCGGGCAACATCCAAGATGGTTGTATCGACTCTTACACGCTTTGCCTCGCCCCGAATTTCTCATTACTCCCAGTAGCCCATGTGCTGGAGCTTCTTTTTTTCCGCATCTTTCTGATGTTCTCGCTTTCCAAATAAAGCATCCTCCTTGGCGACCGTCGGATCATACCAGTCAGCCTTAGCTTTAGCCCATTCAATCCACCCTAAGGTTTCATCGCTCAGAGACTCCGATGCTTCAACAACGGAGATATACCGCCGTATTTCACACGCGGTAGCATAGTCTTTCGCAAGGTTCGCTAAAGCACGCGTTCGGTCAACTTCGGTATTATATAGCTTTCGGTGCTCCTCTATACGGTGCTCTTCTTCCAGGCGCTTGCGCTTGGCTTCCTCACGGGCCACACGAGCCTGTCTTAACGATTCCGCAGCTTCATATATCTTAATCATAATGTTGCCAAGGCGTTCCTCCAGAACATAGGCCTTACAGTCGCGGAAGGTCTTTTTTCCGTCGACAGTCAGGCTGATCCGCCCGTTATAGACATGGTCGTACTTCCTTATTTGAGGCTTTGACGCCCAAGAAGACCGCCTACGCGCGTCCTCATATTCCAAAAGCCGCATATTCTCTTCTTTTGTAAGCATATGAGCAACCTTATCCTTCGATTCTGAGAAGGAGACCCGCACGGTTTCACCGGTCACTATGAATCCAAGGTCATCCGTTAAGGAGCATCCTAAGGGCTCCATGGCCTTGATGAGTGCATCAATGATACGGCATACCCGCGGAAGGGCATCGTTCGAAATCACTTCGGCAAGGAAGGGGGCAGAATCGGAGCTGTGCAGTGTCCAGCCTTTGCTCCCAGCACTCTTTCGCTGCTTTTTCCATTCCGTAACGGTTTTTCGATGCGCTATAATTTTGGGGTGCATCCGAGCATCTGCATCCGGTAGCAGAATCTGAGATGCAACAGTCAGGACAACGGAGCGGTCTTCCTCAGTGAGAAAAGCCAGTGGTTCCCTTGCAGCCTCTTGCTGGTAAGTCATCCCTGTCCGGATGCCTATCTTTTCAGAGGCTGTGTCGCTCTTGGGCAGTGGTATGACGGTAACAGCCTTCCCAGCGCGTACCTTCGCCCAATAGCCCGCAGGAGGGGTTGGGATCTCTAGCGCTTTACAGACCTTATGTATCGCGACATCCGAAACCTCATACCGTTTTGCCACCTGAGTCACCGGAGCTTCCCACACTTCCTGGTAAAGTGTTTCCCGGTTATACACGTTGTAAGGCTTGCCAAATAGGTCTATTGTCTCAGGATCTGGAGCGACATGAGTGATAGACGCAATTGCAGCGTCTGCTATGGTTTCATCCTGGATGGAAGCGGAGGGAGCAACTTCCGTCTGGAGTGCAGACTTTGATGACTCTCTAGATTTGTGATTCTTAGGCATCGGATCGATAACAAGCTTCGGCTCTGGCATCTTCCTTGGTTTTCTTTCACGTATTCTCTCCATGGTATCAAAAATAGAAACTACTTCCTCAAATGGTTCCGAAAGCTCAAGCTTAACGACTGGCTTCCCGAAACTAAGCTTGGCCCAGTATCCAGATGGAGGAATCGGAATGCCCGCCTCCTTAACCTGTTTCATAAGCAGTGCGTACGGGACGCCATATTTCTTGGCTGCGCCAGCCACAGAGATTTCCCAGATTTCATCATAGAGCTGGCGTCGTGTCAGCTTGATGATTGGAATTCTTACCACAGCGACCTCCTCCTTTCTTGATTCTATCTCGCATGCGGCAAATCTTGCTATCTCTTCCGGACCCTTCTGCAGGGCATAGTTGCCTTCGGGCTGAGCATTGTAACACTACCTGCAGTGTCGTCATCTCTTATTTGGCGCCCCTCACCTGATGCGTCTGATTTGCCCCTAATGACGTCAAATTGTCTTATCACTCCTGTTGCTCTTTTTCACTTAATAGAAAAAGCAAATCACGTTTCATTTCCTCGAATTTCATCATCCGAATACTTAGCCATACGTTTCACCTCCTCCTTGCTCCGAAGCTAACCATAGGGGTAAACTCAGCACTCATTTATGTATTGTCTTGTAAACCCAGAGCGTCCCAACATTCAGGTGTTCGCTATCACACAACTGTTGGTACTGAACATGGCTGGTATTCTCGCCTAAATCTATGGCAATGCCAATCAGGTCAGTCACGGGGTCAGAATCGTTGTAACTGTCCCATACCTAAAAGGCTGTCATATAGCGTGCTCTGTCGTGGATTTTGATATCAATGGGAGAATAGCCTTCGTTCATCAGTTCCAGGTTCACCAAGAGCCGCCCGACGCGACCGTTGGCATCAAGCAAGGGGTGACTGGACTCGAAGCGCAGATGAAACAGTGCCGCCCGCTCGGCAGGATATAAGTGCTGCATTTCTCCGCGATATTCCTCCAACAAGTGCTCCATCTCAAGTGTTTACGTGCCAAGAGATTCAAATGTTGAAGGCAGCCGAGAAGCAGAGCATACAGGATCTCGAGGAAATCAACGAAATGTTGGCTGAATTTGTGGCAGATAGGGCAAATCTTTAGCCCCTATATAGACAATGCCTTTTGCTTCACGCACTTCACACACGCGGAAAAGCAGCTCTTTGAGGGCGAAGCTATTCTTTTTGATATTGGTTCACTTTAGAGAACACGCACTAAGTACTTGATAGATTCAATCACGTCGCCCCATTGAACCTCTGCGGCATAATCAAATTTACGCTGATAGCTTTGCCAAAGGCCAATCATCCTCTCGCTTTCAGATATTTCATTCACAATCAAGTCCGCATCCGCTAGCAACGCAAATGAACCTCGTTTCCCGCTAGTGTTAGCAAACGCGTTCTTAAGTGTGACGTTATCGATGTTGCGCGCCTGCGTATTAATAAGCACATAAATGTCATAGAAATCCCTCATACGAGTATTCGCCGTACCACGAACAAGCAAGGTCTCAATCTTCTCTGCTAAGACAGTCTCCAGATTGTATGCAAGGATGGATATGGTTCGCTCCTCAAAGAGCAATCGGAAAGAATAAGACACCTCACGGGGAGTTATCACATCACCGGTAGAGAAGTCAATTTTCAGTGGCGTACGCATGTTTTCAAGTGTCGTTTCCAACATTATGCGAATGCCGAGATAATCCGCCTCATCGATAATCGGCACCACGTTTTTTATCTCAAAAATCATACCATCATCAACGGGTACTGAAATAATGTCTTCAACCATTTTTCTTGCTTTTTCTTCGTTTAGAGGCAAGTTCTTGAGCGTTGCGTCAACGTCCAAAGTTGAACGGTTATCCAGGCCAACAATGGCGGCAACCAATGTTCCGCCTTTCAAAATGATGTTGCTTTTGTATTGTGAGAGTGAGAGCCGTTCGAGAAAACGCTCCATCACGTAGTTTCTAATGATAATCTGCGCCTTAGCGCTGTCACCTCTGGAGACGTTCCTTACGAGGGCTTTCAGTTGGCGTGACGTGCGTATCACTATAGAAGCACCTCCAAATACTGCCGGACGATTCTCTCCACAGAAAACGCTGTTGCGTAACGCATAAGCAACGGAATGTTTTTCTCTTTCAGGCGGATATATGCTCTTACTGCATCTTGTAGGTCCTGAATTTCGATATTGCGTCTGCTGCGGAACAAGTCACAGATCGTTCGCTCGACGTTATACGCTCTTACCGTGTTGCCTGACGGCGACCGCACCTCAAGGATACCCTCGCCAAAAAGCTCGTCTTTCACTTTGTATACCTTGATGCCCTGCTTAGATAATCCCGCCGAATTTGTGCCGCTGCGCAGGGTAAGGGAAACGGGCGCCGGCTCACGGTTAGCGAGGTTTGAAAGATAGAGGGCTGTTTCGTGAGAAAATACCGCTTGAGGATATCGCACCTGAATTACAAATAACTCATCTTCCCATGCATCCTGCGCCATGTATAGGCCGTGAGCAACACGCTCAAGCCCGTGTTCTCGCACAAAGTCTCCGAGAACAGGCCTGGAAACGCCTGCGGCCACGGCATCTGCCGTTTTTAAGAACCCATTATTCAGTTCAACTAGGTATTTCAACGTTTCCTTGTTTGTCATCTTTTCACCTAACTTTCACGCCCTTATCATACTTCATCTGGGCGCGAAAGTAAAGGACGCGAAGGAAAAAGCAGGCTGACATCCGCAGCTAGAACAACTGTTATTGTCCGAGGTTAAGGGTTTTAAAAATCCATCTGTCCAAGTTAACGGGTTTCCAAAACCCTTGTTGTCCATTTTCTAGGGTACATTTTACTGTGACAGAAGTATAAAGCCGCAAACCCCTTGCACATAGGAGTTTGCGGCTTCTTTTTTCTATTTCTACTGCAAAAGACTTGGAGAAGGGCTGTCGTTGGCAATAGCTAGTATCCGCAGATACTAATCCAGACCTCTAGGCGCCTCGTCTCTGGCGGTATAGCCTTACGGCTTTACCCAGCCATTGTCGATCCAATGCTAATTGTTCAATACAGGGCACCCATGCCCGCAACAGGTCTATTTGGTCGCATAGATGGTGAACTCTCCCGGCAGTCTAGGGTCATCCCAGTTGGGATGCTCGCTAAATTCTTTCATGGTAAACCCAGCATTGATCACTGCGTTGATAATTTCGCTTAGTGTGTAGAACCTCAACAGGCAATCAGGGAAATCACCTTGCTGTTCTTCAGGAAAGAAGTGCTTGTAGGCTACGTCTCCTGCATGTAACGCTGAGTCGAAGTAATCACCTTTCGTCTGTGGCGCACTCATCGCGGATGACCCCGAAGACAACAATTTCCTGAACGGATGAAAATCGCTTAATACCAATTCGCCTGCTGGCTTGATAATGGTATAGAGCAACTGCATTAGGCGGTTTATCTCATTAAAGTAGTGCAGGACTCCACCTTCCAAGTAAGCCATGTCGAAGAATGAAGCATACTGCGAAGATGAAACATCATAGAAATCACCCACTATGTATTGAATGTCCACACCTGCACATTTGGCCAGCTCCATTGCATATCTCTCATTTTCCTCAGAGATGTCGAACACCGTAACTGATGCCCCGAGCAGCGCCAGCGGAACAGCAATTCTTCCGTTAGATCCGCATGGATTGGCTATTCTCAACCCTCTTACGTGCTCAAAGTACTTCTGATGATACCTTAGCCGGGCCTTGGGGTCGCGCATGATCTGGGTCGCCTTCTCAGCTGGAGTGCCGCATGACATGTTCCAGAATTCATAAGCTCTATATTCCCAGGCTGCTTTGTTCCGGGTACTTTGGTCGTCCATTTCTTCACCCCTTGGAATGTATTTGCTCAAGCAGTCTAGCATCCACCTGTCCGATAGTCAACTCCCAACGGCAATCTTCCGGGCATGCAAAAAGGCTTTCTGAATCATTTCCAGAAAGCCTCATGTTATCGGTAATTAAGTGGCGGAGGAGGCGGGATTCGAACCCGCGACACGGTTTTGCCGTGTACTCGATTTCCAGTCGAGCGCCTTCGACCAACTCGGCCACCCCTCCACGATATTATGAAGTTAGATAAAACTGGCGGAGAGAGTGAGATTCGAA
>DIPA01000084.1:15707-15887 GCA_002427055.1 Firmicutes bacterium UBA5500
TCACGCACCAAATCCATCAGGCTGCCGCAGGCCCCGGCCTTTGTATCATGTGCTCCAAACACTAAGTTAGGAATACGTGCTTGCACGATAGCACCGGCACACATCGGGCAGGGCTCAAGCGTGACATATAAAGTGCATCTGGTAAGCCGCCAACCACCTAAGGCTAGGTTTGCCTGACGA
>DIPA01000032.1:0-216 GCA_002427055.1 Firmicutes bacterium UBA5500
ATATCCATTGCCTATCATGGCAATATCGTTGATCTCCTAGAATATGCGGTGGAGAAGAACATCCATATCGAGCTGTTATCGGACCAGACCTCCTGCCACGCAGCCTACGACGGCGGCTACTGCCCGCAGGGGCTCAGCTTCGAGGAGCGGACCGAGCTTTTGGCTACCGACCGCGATCGGTTCAACAAACTGGTGGATAAGAGCTTACAGCGCCAC
>DIPA01000032.1:418-668 GCA_002427055.1 Firmicutes bacterium UBA5500
CCTTTATGAAAGCTATTTATGACGCCGGGGTTAAGGAAATCGCTAAGAACGGCGTAGACGAAAAAGATGGGTTCGTCTTCCCCTCCTATGTAGAAGATATCATGGGACCCGAACTCTTTGACTACGGTTATGGGCCGTTCCGCTGGGTCTGCTTGAGCGGCAAACCGGAAGACTTAAGGAAAACTGACCACGCGGCTATGGAGTGCATAGACCCTAACCGGCGAGGGCAGGATCGGGATAACTACATCTG
>DIPA01000032.1:818-1072 GCA_002427055.1 Firmicutes bacterium UBA5500
CAGGATCGGGATAACTACATCTGGATCAGAGACGCTGAGAAAAACAAGCTTGTGGTAGGAACGCAAGCGAGAATTCTCTACCAAGATGCCGAAGGCAGATTGAGAATTGCCCTCAAGTTTAATGACATGGTGCGAAAAGGCGAGGTTGGGCCCATCATGCTAGGCAGAGACCATCACGATGTTAGCGGCACCGACTCTCCTTTCCGAGAGACAGCCAACATTAAAGACGGCAGCAATGTCATGGCAGATATGGC
>DIPA01000032.1:1203-1617 GCA_002427055.1 Firmicutes bacterium UBA5500
AATGCAGCCCGCGGCATGAGCCTGGTGGCTCTCCACAATGGCGGCGGCGTAGGCATAGGCAAGTCTATCAACGGCGGCTTTGGCCTAGTGCTCGATGGCAGCAAGCGGGTGGATGAGATTATCAAGTCTGCTCTCCTGTGGGACGTGATGGGCGGCGTGGCCCGCAGAGCTTGGGCCCGAAATGAGAACTCGATCAGCACCAGTATCGAGTTCAACCAAAACTATGCCGGCAAGGGCCACATCACTCTGCCCTATGTGCCGGAAGAAGATCTGATTGACCGATTGGTGGAAAAAGCTTTTTAGCAAACCCAGGTCTTAAGGATAACAACAGGCTAATACAAACAGCACCCCGAGCCTCAGCTTTTATAGCTAGACCCCGGGGTGCTGTTTTCTAACCGTATGCCGGCCCAATTA
>DIPA01000032.1:1716-6936 GCA_002427055.1 Firmicutes bacterium UBA5500
TTTTTAACCGTATGCCGGCCCAATTAGCTTAAACTAAGCCAATTCGTAAGATGTGAAGTGCGGAGCTAGGGACGAACAAATGGATTGCGGGTTGAGATGCAATCTTTTCTAATCCAGCCCGAGCCTCCACCGCCAAAGAGAATCCACACGTAGTCATCCTTGCTGTCCACGATGCGGAAACGTAACGCCTCGTCATATTTACGGGAAATAGTGAAATCCGGCTCTCCATCTTTGCTTTCATAGACTGTTACCGGCTGTGCAGTCCAACCTTCCAACGAGTCCTTAGGATCAAAGGAACCCAGATTGCTTTCTTGAACCCAGCCCACGTGCACAATCTCTTCGACCTTCCAGGGGGCAGTATGTACCAGAGCCCAGTCACCCTCCCTAGCCAGAACAGTAACCACACTCCCCTTTTCTAAAGCAAGAGTACGTGCATTAGCATTAGGTGCTGTGGCAGAGAAGCCTGGATAAGGAAGCAACTCACATTCGCCGAGAACAAGATTGTACTCTTTTGCAGGCAAGTCCACTGATTCTGTTGGCGAATCGGTCAGGTACCAAGCTGGGGCCCAGCCCTTGGTTCCGTCCTCCAAGCGCACCAAGAACATTGCCTCCCCAGTGCTGGTTTTTGCGAGTTCTTCCACGCGCACTTCTGCGCCTTTTGTAGCTAGGCCATTAATGGTGACTTCAATTACTTGCCCATCTGCATCAGCCAGCAGTACACAGGGGGCTCTCAGATATATAGGCTTGCTCTGGAGACAATCCACAAGGTCATTAGAGATCACATAGCTTTTATAAGGGCAATAGATGTTAAACTCTATTTGGCAGTCCTCGTTAATCCGAGCCAGTGACATCAGGGCAAGAGCTTCATCGCCTATGCTGATAGTTCCTGACTGTTCCACATCAAGTGGCAGTTCCCGGCTCAAATAACTGGCAACCGGTGCCTTAATGAACGCAGCCATGGCGTCCTGAAAATTGCAACTTACCTGTTCGCCTTGTACAGTAAACAACACTTCAACCTGCTGCTCCAAGATCTTAGCCTTGGCACCAAAACTACCCGCCTTATCCAAAGGCTTGAGCGAAGAGAACTCCAGCGCCGCAAATTCTTCTTTTATATACTGCTCCACAAGATTCTGCTGGCGTAGCAACTCCTCTTGCCGACCACTACAGGCTGTAATAGTGCACAATAGCAGCATTGTCAGCAGAGCTATTGCTAGTCTCCGAGTAGACAACCCCTTCACCTTCTTTCACCTTCTTCAGTCAGAGCTGGCCGCTGGTTCCAAGTATTTAAATCGCGGCACTTTCACAAATGTAAGGTTACCTCCGCTAGGATAGACAATTGAGAGCCGCGAGTTCTTCCTGTTGCTGGTATGTGCGGAAACATAGACATCACTAAATGTACTTCCTCAGGCTCTCTTGTCCCTCTCACAATAAAGGAGGTATCTAGTTAACCGCTTTTGCTCCTTTTATCAGCACGTAGCTTTAGCTGCAGGCCGATGATAATCAGTCCAAAGCCAATTATGAGCCAGCCGGTAGCCTTGCCTATTAGGAATGGGCCGCTGCCCATTTTGTCAAAGGGGTCTGGACCTTGGACAATCCACATTCGGTAATTATAGTCGGACAAATAAGACGAAAGAATGATGGGAAAAGAGAGAAACACCGAACCGACACCTACTAGAGCATAGGTTAGAAATTTACTACCCCAATTCTCAAAGAATCGTTTATACCAACAATAAAGTGCTAGCAGCCCTGCCGCAACAACGAGAAACAAACCTTCCACCTCCCAATCTGGTTAACTTGGTTAATAATAACTCTTCTAGATAGCGATTTTCCTCTTCGCAAGCTCCATAAATAAGCCCTTGTTTGAAACCCAGAAGATTCATCAAACTTAATAACCCGTGGCATAGCCATCTCTTGTCCAGCGAATTTACCCTTCACTTATATATCTCTTTTAGACCCCAACATGTGACACCCTAATTGAAAAAATGTTTGTCTCAGCTAAGAAGCTAGTTAATATATATATTGCGTCCGCTGAACCACAATGCGGCACGGGCATATTACCCAGCCCTATGTGTCTGTGGAGGGCTTAATTAACCGCCTTATGCACTGTGGTCTCCAGAGCCATTGTGTTAACCGTTTAGTTACTAACCAAAACGCCTTCACTTATACGCAAAACCCTGTCGCAGCAATTGGCGACGTCTCTACTGTGGGTGGCGAGAACTATAATACGGTTATCTTGCTTTAGCCTCTGCAGTAATTCCAATATCTTCTGCTCTGTCTGTTCATCTAGTGCGCCGGTAGGCTCGTCCGCTAGTAACACTGTGGGCTGCTTTATTAAAGCCCTCGCTATCGCCACCCGCTGGCATTCCCCTCCAGATAGACTATGCACCTTCTGAGACAGCAGATGGGCGATCTCCAATTCCAATGCAATCTCCTTGATCAGTTTTCTGGCCAGGTTTATAGGGACATTGCGAAATTCCAAGGGCATGGCAATATTGTCGTATGCAGTTAAGCTGCCGATCAACGCATAGTCTTGAACGATCAGCCCTATCTGTTGTTCTCGAAATCTATCTCTAGTACCCCGGGTCATTGCAGTTACGTCCAAATCGTCGAGAAAATACTGACCGGATGTAGCCTCAAGTAGGCCACCGATGATATTAAGCAGAGTAGATTTCCCCGCACCACTTTTACCCATAATGGCAACGAGTTCGCCCCTCCTAATGGTACAGTTAACACCCTTGAGTACTTCTTTAGCCACTTTTTTTGATTCATAGGTTTTACAGATATTATTCAATCGTATCATCTGGCTATCACCTCAACACCCTGTTGTTGATGAACCTAGTTGCGTGGATATTAATCGGGATGACTGTAACCATATAAGGTGTAAGCAAGGTCATTGCCAGCACCAGTGCCAAGGATGGCGTTGCCGGCAGAGCCAGAAAGAATATGGCTATAGCGGCAAGTATAACTCCACCGCTATAAAGAAGTTTGAACTCTGCAATTTTGATCTTGCGCAGGTCATTGGTTGTCAACCCGGAAACTAGCATGGCTCGCATGTTCTTTCTATCCTGACTAAGGTTCAGTATGGTGCCTAATACAAGCACCAGTGCTACAAAAACAAACAGCAAAACGGCCAACAACACCAAGATATCCGTGCTTGCATATGTGAGCAATCTCAGAGAAGTGATCGCAGTTTCAGGGTAGGTCATGATGTGTAGCTCGAACATGCCGTGCTTTAGCCGATACGCTTCCAACACATTAATGAACCCGGGTAGAGTAAGATCTTGCAGTAGCACAGAACCGTTTAGCTTATGGAAGTATAGGGCCCCTTGCCAGTAAGCCTCGTCTTCACTTTGTGGTTCAAGGGTAACAGTTGGAGAAACAGTGACCATATAGCGGTCCAAATACACCATTTGCCCTTTTCTGGGGATACACGCTCCCTGGCGGAGAAAGCCCCTCACCTTATATTTCGTGGTAATACCATAGTAGAGGCAATCTATAACATCACCGACCTCATATACACCCTCGTATTCTGCGCCCAACAGAACCGGGAGAATATAGCTTTCATCGAGATAGAAATCTTCCTCGGTAAATCCTATGGCGTCGGCTACCTGGTTTGCCAAGAAGTCCTGATAAGCCACAAAATTGAGAGCTAATTGCTTCACAGTCGTATACTGCTGCATATTATGCATCTCATAGATGTTAACCGCACCACCATGCTCATATCCATAACAAAATATGTCTGTCCCCTTAAAACCGCCTACACTTATGGGCTGACCTATTCTCTCATAGAACTTGAACCGATCATCTGTGGCCAAATCGGCATAGTAGCGTTTGACCGCCTGCACCTGTTCAGGATTTCTAATCACTGGCCCCAGTGGTTCAACATTGTCATAAAGATAGAGTTCTTCGCCAGCTGATGCTGAAAATACTTCATCGGTACGTGTCTTAATGCTCATGACGTTACCAAAGAGGATATGCATGCAGAATAAACTTGTGGCAATATAGACTACAGTTGATAGAGAGATAAGCTTGTGGCGAAAAATCCACCGTCTGGCTTGATCATAAATCATGGGTTACTTCTCCTATCACTCGTCGATAATTAGCGGCAAAGGTGCTGATATTGATAATGATTGGTGCCCCCAAGCCTATTGCTAGGGCGATTAGATAGGCTGCTGGCAGTCTGCTTGCATATGTGAGTGTAGTTGATTTGATCAGAGCGGGCACGCAATTTCCAGATAGATAGAAAAACCCATACAGTGATGATTCGGTAAGCAAAATTCGTCCGAATATCTGCTGCTTTGTTCTACCCAATATATGTTGAACCCTTATCATTTCTCCATAACCGCGATTCTTTATCTCAACCATGAGTACCACGCCTAAGAGGACCGTCAGATAAACGAAGCCGGATAGAAAGGTGTAAATGGATACGGTATTCCAGATTGCTTGGATGCCTTCATTCGCCTGATAAAACTGCTCAAACCCAGCGAGTATATCTAGCTCTAACAGGCGGTTCACTACTCTCACATTGTCGTCACCAAAAACAACTACGCCTGTACTAGCTAGTGATTCCGGGACAGACAGCATATTCAGAATCAACATTTGGTCCAGCCGACTGATTATCGGCAGACCGATCGTGCCAATTACCTCAAACTCGACGCCCCTGTAATTAATGTAACTCACATTGTCCCGCTCATAGCACCGCTCTCTTAGATCAGTTCCTATTACACAAAAACGGCTTCTGTTGCTAAAATCGGCCTGTGAGAAAAAGCGCCCTTCGGTAACAGGTAAGTAATAACTATTGCCAGCAAAGCAGAGCGCTCGCGTTGTTACATCAATATGCTTGGACACAAATGATTCCCCCATCAGAAAGCTCACTTCATTGAAGGAGAGCGGGACGGATTGACGAAAATAGCTAACGCCAGGCAAGTATAGATCATTGCTGATTTGATCGTAAACTTGGGCCTTGAATACGGCATCACCTACAATGAGGGAAAGAATTCCCGTTAGAAAGATGACAGCGCAGATAAGCCAATTCTTTTTCGCGATGTATGTTCCCATTTACTTACCCCCCCTCCCCTCACCTTACGGCCCAATTGGGTTTCTTCGACATGCAAGCCAATAATTCCTTGTTCCCAATATTTTGATGGTCATACAACGACCAAACAAAAACCGCACCTCGGTCAGGTGCGGCATGGTCTATTGTTATTGAAAGGACTGCGG
>DIPA01000032.1:7046-10144 GCA_002427055.1 Firmicutes bacterium UBA5500
GTTATTGAAAGGACTGCCCGCCATTACGGGCGGCAACCGTCTACATTGTAAGGTTCACTATCGTAACTGGCTAACACTGACCGGACGTAATCTAGGGTGCAATCCTCCCAAATAGCTTGCCGCAAGCCCTGCATGACGTGAATCAGGTAATGCAGGTTATGAATGCTCAGCAAATGGAATCCTAAAATCTCGTTAGTCTTAATCAAGTGCCTAAGATAAGCACGCGTGAAGTTTTGGCAAGCATAACAACTGCAATTGGGGTCGAGGGGTGAAAAATCACGAGCATAAGTGGCATTACGAATCACCACACGCCCCTGGCTAGTGAAAGCAGTGCCATTGCGCGCCACACGCGTGGGCAAGACACAATCGAACATGTCTACGCCACGGATTGTCCCTTCCACCAGGCAGTCGGGTGAACCGACCCCCATTAGGTAGCGGGGTTTTTCTTTCGGTATTAGGGGAACTGTTACCTCGAGCATGTCATACATGAGAGGCTTGGGTTCGCCCGTGCTGAGACCACCAATACCATAGCCGGGGAAGTCTAGGTCTACTAGGTGCTTAGCACTCTCTTGCCGCAGATCGGCAAAAGTGCTCCCCTGGATAATACCGAATAGGGCCTGGGTTTCGGGCTGTTTGTGAGCCTGTTTACAGCGCGCAGCCCAACGGTGCGTGCGGCCCATTGCTTCCCGCGCATAGGAGTGCTCGCAGGGGTATGGTGTGCACTCATCAAAAGCCATAATAATGTCTGCCCCTAGGGTATTTTCTACTTCAATTGCCCGCTCGGGGCTGAAGAAATGCTTGCTGCCATCAAGGTGCGAGCGAAACCAGACACCCTCTTCGGAAATCTTGTTCAAGCTACTCAGGCTGAACACCTGAAAGCCACCGCTATCGGTGAGCACACTACCATTCCAGTTCATGAATTTGTGCAAGCCACCGGCCTCTTGCACCAGATCGTGACCCGGGCGTAAGTAGAGATGGTAAGTGTTGCTGAGGATGATCTCGGCTCCCATGTCGTATAAATCGCGCGGGGCTACAGCCTTAACTGTTGCCTGGGTGCCGACCGGCATGAAAACCGGGGTATTAATAACGCCATGCGGGGTGGTTAAACGCCCCACCCGCGCTCTTGTCTGCTTGCATTCATGCAAAACCTCAAACTTAATTGCCATGCATTTTCCTCCACGAAGGTTAAATAATCAACATTGCGTCGCCAAAACTATAAAAGCGATAGCGGTCTTTGATAGCTGCTTCATAAGCAGCCAGCACTCGCTCGCGACCGGCGAGGGCACTGACCAGCATAACTAGAGTCGATTTCGGCAAATGGAAATTGGTGATTAGCCCATCGAGCACCTTGAACTTGTAACCCGGGTAGATGAAGATATCTGTCCAACCCGAACCGGCGCGCACGCTGCCATCTGCTTGCCCTACCGTTTCTAGGGTACGGGCTGAAGTGGTGCCAACGGCGATAATGCGTCCACCTGCTAGCCGCGTTTGATTAATCAGCTCTGCCGCTTCCTCTGAAATTGAATAAAACTCGCTGTGCATTCTATGCTCTTCAACAATCTCCACTTGCACCGGGCGAAAGGTTCCTAAGCCGACATGCAAGGTAAGATAGGCTATCTGTACCCCCTGCTCGGACAAAGTCTGAAGCAGATTCTCGGTAAAATGCAGGCCCGCTGTAGGCGCTGCCGCAGAGCCGAGGTCCCGGGCATAGACAGTTTGGTAGCGATTCTTATCGGCTAGCTTTTCTACTATATAAGGAGGCAGAGGCATCTGCCCCAGTTTGTCTAGTATCTCCAGGAACTGCCCCTCGAAAGGAAAGCGCAAAACGCGCCCCCCGGCATCGGTATTATCGATTACCTCTGCTTCCAACTCTCCTTCGCCGAAGCTGAGCCGGGTGCCAACGCGGGCACGACGCCCCGGGCGCACTAGCACTTCCCAATCAGTCAGGTTGAGCTGCTTAAGCAGCACAACCTCAATTTCAGCATCCCCGCCTTGCTTCTGACCAAACAAGCGGGCCGGCAATACCTTGGTATCGTTGAGAACCAAACAGTCACCCGGTTTTAGATACTGAGTCAAATCGCGAAAGTGCTTATGTGCTATTGCTCCGGTTTGGCGCCCTAACACCAGGAGGCGCGAAGCATCACGCCTAGGCAAAGGTGCCTGAGCAATTAGCTCAGGCGGCAAATAATAATCATAATCGTTGATGTTTGTCATTCTAGGTTAGTCTCCTAACTTAACGATCTCTACACCCTGCAAATAGTATTTGATAATCTCCTCAAAGGTATGCCCATTACGGGCCATAGCGTAGGCCCCATGCTGGCTAATACCAACGCCATGCCCAAAACCACTGCCTGTAAATAGAAAGCTTGCCGCTTGGGCAGATGATTGACGCTGCTGTCCGTCGCTACCAAGTATATAGTAAGCATTTGTACATTGTAAGGTCTGTGGTCCCGCTGCGGTTACTACATTTAGTCCACTCGGGTTAAGGGCGGTTACCTGACCGCTAGCACCCAACACGCTAACTGCTGGAATATCTGGTTTTACTGTATAAACTCGACTCTTCAGGTGGTAGTTGAGGCGTATTTGCTCTTTTTCCAGTGTAGTACTAGTCGCAGAACCGACGATGCGTAGACGTTCTACTCTTCCCGCCGGCGTATAGGAGAGCGCTTCCACTGCCAAAACATCACCAACATTAATGTTCATCTGCCCCAATAGCTGCTCAATTTCAGCGGCCGGGAGCCTTGCTTCCCAACTAGCATACGTCGAATCGGTAGGGTAGAGCTCGGGTACACCAGTTAGGTATGGCATCGAACTACCCCATACATATAATGGATTTTCCGTATGGCCGCCTGCGTCTGCATGGCAGTAGACAGGAATCATCTGGCCGTTATATGTGACTACTAGCCCTCGGGTCTCTTGCACGGCTTGGTTAGTACTAGCCGATTCCCTGGAGTGATCTATGGCCTGACAGCAAGTGGTGGCGCAAACATCGAAGCCATAGCTTTGATGCTTGCGACAAGTCAACGCAAAACTGCGCGAGGCAACTGCCTGAGCCTTTAAAGCCTCTAATTCAAAGTTAGCGGGCATCTCAGCTGCAA
>DIPA01000032.1:10191-17414 GCA_002427055.1 Firmicutes bacterium UBA5500
GCTGGCCAGGCGACATTTCGCGCGGCACAACACCCAGCAAATAATCTTCTACGTCTATGTAGTTAATAACACGAAAACGGCCGCTCTGCTGGGTTAGCTGCAACCAGCCGCGATGCTGTTTGCCTGCGAGCCCCATCAGCCCTCCATCGGTAGCGCCAAGGTAAATATCTCCGGCAGGTATAACTACTAGCACTTGGCCACTGCTAGTGCAAAGCTCACTACGACTTGCGTCGGGGCTAATAACTCCCCATGTCTGCTCCGGGTGTAAGGTAGACAAATCGCTTACAAGAGCATCAGCCTCACTAGCGTCGGTGGCAGCGCCGACCCAGACCTGCCAGTGGGCTCCTGTCCAGGCAAGTACTGCCTGATCAAGCAAGCTTCTTAGCTCCTCAGCAGCAGCTACATCTGGTAGATCATTGCTGGCAACACGATAATAACCTGGCGATTCTGGGCGCACCAGCCAACTAACTTGTCCGGGTGCTGTGAGCAGCTCTAAAGGCCACTCTTCCCCAGACTGTAACCAACCAAGGCGTAGACCATTGGCCCCGGTTACGGTTACCTGAGGCAAGGCAGTTGAATTATAGTATAACCCAACCCTGAGTGGACCTGCAGCCTGTGCTTCTGCCTGAAAGTTAGGCCAAACTGCGACCGCCACGATGAGAAGTAATAATGCCAATACACGTCTTTGTCGCAAAAAGATGCACCCCTTTTCGATAGGTACAAGCTCATTTCGACAAAAGGAGTGCATTTTCCTGCATATTCATTTTGGATGGTGCGGACGCAGTTCAGTCAGGAAACTCCACAATAAAAACCTTGCCAAAGGGTCCCATCAACACCAACCTATCGCCAACAGGGACCGGATATACTCTCTCTTCGAAGTGTGAAAACATCTTCTTAGTATTGAAAGCAGCACGAACATCTGGGCCTATTATTCTGTTACCAGTTATCTCATATGGGCCCCAGTAGTAGTCACTGCCTTCCTTTGTTACCTCGTTCTGGCGCGGCTTAAAACCGGGAATCTCAACTTCTCCGTAATTCGACTCGGGGTAGGCCGCATAGGAGACTAGTTGCCGGGTAAGTAAATCAAAATCAAGGCGAAGCGTGAAGAACAGGCCATCAGCGCTACTCTCGGTAACTGGTTTCCAAACACTAGCCCTAATCCCAAAACTGATGCGCTGCTCGTTGACTTCGCCTATGCTAATCGTTGTACTTACAATGTGCGGCTCTATTTGCATTTGTACAGGGTTTGGCTTCAGCTTGCCAGCAGAGCTGTACATAGCGTCACCCAGACCGACATCAGCCGCATTTAACTTCGGCATTTTTATCCGGGTAATAGTCCGCTTGTTAAGTACGTCTATGTAGTAGAGATATCGTTTACTGACTGCAAAGACCGAATCATCATGTACTGCCACGAAGGTTACGCCATTGCGTTCAACCGGTATAGCCCAGGCCTTTACTTCTTTTGCGCCATAGTTTTTTACACCCGCAAGATTACTCCCATATGGCAGTAGGAGAGAGATTAACGCAGCAAACTGAATGGCTACAAATATCTTCCTCCACGGAGACTTTATGGCCTTCGTACGTTTCATGGCATAGAAGCTGAGAATGGTTATGCTGAGAACAGCAAATACCATATTGCGGGCGAAAGCAAAGGTCTGCATCCTATACCCGACCGCGGGGGCTGTAAAAAAGGATAAGGCACCCATGATGGGCAGCCCCGCAAGAAGGATAAGCATAATACCTTTTCTTAAAGAGAGCGTGAAAGCCGTGTTGATTAAGGCCAGAGCAACAGTTAACAGCAGGGCGAAGTATGGCCACTGCTGGTTTATGCTACGCAGTTGAAAGGCTGTGTAAGAACAGACCATCGTCACGAGCCAAGACGCTAGAACAAGAACAGCCTCCAAGCGTGACTTTTTCACATGCATTCCCCCTCCGTTTTTTAGTGACTATAGGGGCCGCAGAGGGCATAATTGCCCTCTGCGGCCAGAAAACTAGCTAGGTTCTCACTATGATTGGGCTGCTGTACACATAATCCGGCCCTTCAATGTATAACGAAAAGAGCTTCTTCCCTCCGGTAAACGAAACAGATTTGGGCCAAACATCGGTGTAGACCTTACCTTGTTGGGCATCATTGAGGTTTTTGCTTACCCGTATTTCGCCCGTCTCGTCACACAGGTGTAGTATATAGTTACCGCTGACGGCAGGCCTAAACCAGTAGCCAAAACTGAGCTGCGTGCCCGAGGAAACAATCACGGGGGGATCTCCAGGTAAAGATTCGCCGAGTGTTATATACCCCAATCCTCCTTTTTGGCTAATTGTCGTTTTTCCTGCCTTAAGAGCGGCATCGAAGGAATTCTTGTTATTGTAAGCCGCCTCCCGTACATAAGTGACGTAATCCGGAATTGGGGCAGGGAACACGTGGTAATCGCCGCCTGCACGGGCAGATGGGAAATACGTTGTGGTCTTTCCGAGGATACGTGCCTGTTCTTCATACCAGAGCTTCATTGGAGGAGAAGTTATTCTAAAATTGGTCTGCAGACCAGACATCAGTTCCATCCCTCGATAACTATCCACTGTGAACTGCGAAGTCGGATAGCCCGTGGAGGCCGAGGGATGTGCAATGGTTGCTGAAGCGTACGATGATTGGGCGTTAATCCGGTTAATTATTATCTGCGGCTCATACCACTGATTTGGCAGATCTGTAATACCAGTAATGCCATAACCCAGGACATCGGTATGGTACACAATTGTCGGATCATCAGCTTTCCTTTTCTCAGCAGTAACTTCTGCTCCAGGATAAACACTGATTGAGGACGTAGTAAAAAGATTAGCGTCATAGGTGTAGGCGTCCCAGCCAGTTCGGCCTCCACTGCTATAGTTTGGTATCAGGTCCACATGGTCAGTCAGATATAGAACGTTGTAGCCTTTACTGGCATAAATATTCCGTAGGTCTGCAATTTCTCTATGTCCATCGGATGCTTTTGAGTGCACATGCAACTCCGCAGGCTTCCATAATGGATCAGTCTGTATTGAAACGATTGCTACTTCAGTAGTTGTAGTTATAATATCGTTCCCGATGCTTAAGTCATATTCTAGAGCATAAGTCTTTCCGTTATCGATCTGGAAGGGGAGTAGGGTAATTCGTACCTCAATATCTGCCCCTTCTAAATCTCTATTGTTACTTAAGGCTCGACTGAGTTCGCTATATTGCTCCATCTCGGAACTACTTAGTTCTTGGTGTGCTTTCATACTATGTAGTAGATTCCATTGGTGTAATTCCTCTTGTGAAAGGCCCGTAATATTGTTTACTGCAATGGTTGACGGGGACACTTTTGTAGCCTGCAGGATGCTCATTCCATCAATTCTTACCGCTTTCACATCTGCAACCGCAGCTGACTTGTCAGTTGTCAGCAGTCCAATAGGGATGGTCCAAGTTTCTGCCGTCGGTTCAAATCTAGTCCAAATGGGGGACACGACCTCAATTCTAGGAGATGCACCAATGGCTAGTCTAGGGCCACCGACAAATGAGGCGAGTAGAAGTAGACATCCCAACACTTGCACCAACAGAAGACGGTTCTTTGACTGCATAGTCTCTCCTCCAATCAGAGTTTATTTAGAATCCACTTAATGTATTCGCCAGTTAAATGTACAAAACCTTCTCTATTCAGTTAATAGCCACAATAAATGCTGGACTTACGGTGTAAAAAGGGCTGACCCACTTGCTACTGAGTCAGCCCCGTCAACCTAAATCCATGAATCCGCCTAACTAAGAATTCAGTAACGCCTTGATCTCCTCAAGCTTCGGCACACGACCTGAAATCTTCACCTGTCCATCCATGATCAGGGCTGGTGTACGCATCACACCGGCCATAGCGATTTCGGCCATATCTGTTACGTAGATGATCTCGTCGTCACGACCTAACTCCTTGACTGCATCCTGCACCAGCTTATAGAGTTTCTTACAGTTCGTACAACCTGGACCTAAAACCTTAATCTGCATTCATTTTCCTCCTCTGTTAAATGAGTATTGGGGTTAACCAGTTGAACAAGTAACCAATGATAATGATACCACCCATAACCACTGCAATAAACGTAGCCAGTAATTTCGGCTTGACAGCTTTACTGAGCATTACCAGTGAAGGCAGCGACAGTGTTGTAACCGCCATCATGAAGGCCATAATCGTACCGGCACCAACGCCTTTGGCGAAGAGAGCTTCGGCTACCGGGATGGTACCGAAGATATCGGCATACATTGGAGCTCCAACTAATGTGGCTAGAATAACGGCAAACGGATTACGGCTACCTAACACAGATTGTATCCACTCCACTGGTATCCAGTTATGAATGGCAGCGCCTATGCCCACACCCAGCAAGATATAGGGCCATACTTTACCCACTATCTCGCGCACTTGCTCTCCGGCATAAGCAAGCCGCTCTTGCCGTGTTAATTCCTGCTGAGCTGCAGCTTCCTCACCCGTCTGCACTTGAGTCCGAGTAATGAAGTCAGCAATTTGGTCTTCCATTCCTAACTTACCAATAATGGTGCCTCCAACCACGGCCAACACTAAGCCCACTAGCAAGTAGGATACGGCAATTTTGATGCCGAAGACCGAGATCAGTAGCAAGAGTGCTGCTACGTCCACTAGAGGCGATGATATCAGGAACGAAAAGGTGATAGCCAGCGGCAATCCAGCCTGAGTAAAACCGATGAAAATAGGAATGCTAGAACAAGCACAGAAAGGTGTCACTGTGCCCAGCAAGGCACCGATGATATTACCACCTAATCCGCTCAGCTTGCCCAGTATCCGCTTAGTACGCTCCGGCGGGAAAAAGCTTTGAACATAAGAAATGCCGTAAATCATCACCGAAAGCAAAATGAGTATCTTAATGGTATCATAAATAAAGAAATGCACACTAGCGCCCACCCGGGTGCTGACATCCATGCCAAGCGTCTCTAAAAGCCAAGTAACTCCGTCAAACAACCACTTCATTTTGAGGAGCTGAGCGTTCAGCCATTCAAATATTGCCATGATAGTTTACTCCTCCTTCTGCCTTTCCTGCCAATTGCCTAGAGATTTACGGGTATCATCTAGTTCTCGCAGCAGCATACGCTCGGCTGCCTGCACCAGTTCTAATACTTCGGGGTATCGCAGACGGTAATGTACATTCAGACCTACTTTGCGGCTAGCGAGTAGCCCCTCGCTTCTAAGCACCGCCAAATGCTGACTGACATTAGACTGTTGCTCACTCCCCAATTCCTCAACTATCTTGCAGACGCAGAGCTCGCCATCTTTAAGTAGCATGACAATGGCAAGCCTGGTTGGATGACCCAAAGCTTTAAAGATACCGGAGAGCATCTTCTGCGCTACTTCCTGACTCACAACCCCACCTCCTGACACTATATTAGCAAAACCTAATTTACTAATCATAAGATAGCACTGGAGTAAATGGGCGTCAAGCATTTTGTGACAAAAAGTGCAAATAAAAAACTGCCCCCCTTGCTGTACCCTGCGCTGCATGCCGTGCGAAATGTGCAATGGTAGTAACAGGATTACTAAGGAAAGCTTTAGCAGGATAGTCGGATATGTAGACCGAACTTAATCAATGTACACAGGCTTGCAAATTGCCGTAACAAATCTAGTAAAAGCGATCGTTTTGTGGAGGGTTAAAGTGAATAAGAAAATCATAGATGATATTACTGACTTCATATTTGTCTCGGACGAGCCGCAAGAGGCCGATATTGTTTTTCTGCCCGGAGGCTCTAACCCGCTTCCCCCCGAAATGGCTGCAACTCTATACAAACGCGGGTATGCACCGCTCTTGTTACCTTCTGGTTTTGAGTTAAGGGCCCGCGTTATGCCACGTCAACGGGTAGAATCAATGAATCACTGGAGGGGTGGGGCATATGACTAAACCTAGGGACTTCCTGATATCCATTTCACCTGAAGAAGCGGCCGAGAAGATCATTGCCGCACTTGCAGCAAAAGCTAGGAGCAACCTACTCGGCATATTTGAGCTTCTGACAGCAGGACGGGAACCTCTATTACTTGATGATCATAGAATCGAATGGGCCGGAGCGACAGTGATTTCCTTAGTGTTTACGAGGTTTTACTCCCGCGTTGGCAGTTTTGTGACGCTCATCATAACCATGGATAACACTAGGGGCGAAACCGCTGTTCATCTAGCGCCTGGCGGCCACAAGATGTTCGTTGATGATGATGACTTAGGGGCTGGTGCCGCTTTCATGAAGATGGTAGAAGAAATACTAGAGGGATACCTGCTGCCAGAAGCATAGCAAGGTCTGGCCTCGCCAAGGCGGCGAGGCCCAGATGCTTCGTCGATGAGCCGAACAGGGGCTGTCCCAGTTCGGTTCACAGCATGAAGTTGGAGGAACAATGATGAAGTTAACAGGCCACAAGCTTTCGGAAGAACAAGCAAAGGAAATTTCAAACTGGAAATATACTGGGGAGTATTCAATTTATAGTCTACCCTCATGGGATAAAATGGTCCAAAAGGACTATTCTTTGACGGACCCTGCAAAAAGAGAAAGATACATAGGCTATACCAATGATTATGGGGAGTTAGTTGGATTTGTAAACCTATCAGATAAAGGGGATAAAGTATGCTTCGGAATTGGCCTAAAGCCTGACTACTGTGGCAGGGGAATAGGAAGAATAATAACAAAGATGGCCTTAATTGAGAGTCAAAAAAGGTTCCCCAATAAGCCTGTTATGTTAGAAGTTAGGGCTTGGAACAAGAGAGCTGTGAACTGCTATGAATCCCAGGGATTTGAGATTGTAGAAATAAAGCAACAGCAAACCCACATTGGGTTTGGCGAATTCTATGTAATGAGGCATCGAGGGATGCCAGCAACCAACCAATGGAAGACCTAAAGGGATTTTTAGATATCACAAACCAGATGGGACAGACCACCACTACCAATCGTGACTTGCATGTTATTAATATACGCCTGTCACGGCAGAAGCAACGAGAATAAGAAGAATACTAGTAACCCCCAACTCAGCTTTAATCCCAGCAAGTCCCCTTTACCCTCTCGATACCGAACTATGCTTGAGACACCAGCTGCAAAAAGAAAGGGCGCAAGGAAAGGTATAACGACAAACCACATGCTAAATCGCACTCCTTCCAATAGCTTATTATGAATATTGTAGCAAATACAAAGGAAAGAGTGTTAGCTTTTACATACTGAAATACTAAGAGCT
>DIPA01000032.1:17569-17894 GCA_002427055.1 Firmicutes bacterium UBA5500
TTTAGTTGCTGCGCATGAGGCGCATACCGTTGGCGATGACCAGCAGGGCAGCGCCGGTGTCGGCCAGCACACCCATCCAGAGCTCGGCGCGGCCCATGAAGGTAAGCGCGAGAACAACTCCCTTGATAATCAGGCTAAGAATAATGTTCTGCCCAATAATGCCGACCGTTCTGCGGCTGAGGCGCATCAGCCACGGTAGCTTGGTCAGGTCGTCAGCCATCAGGGCTATGTCGGCCGTCTCAATGGCGGTATCGGTACCGGCAACACCAAGGGCAATACCGACAGTTGCTGCCGCAAGCGCTGGGGCATCGTTCACACCGTCGCC
>DIPA01000032.1:17986-19274 GCA_002427055.1 Firmicutes bacterium UBA5500
GGGGCATCGTTCACACCGTCGCCCACCATAGCTACATGGCTGTACTGATCGGCCAGGCCACTAATTGCTGCTACCTTATCTTCCGGCAAAAGCTCCGCTGTTACTTGATCAATGCCGAGCTGCCTTCCAATAGCCGCTGCAGTCCGTTTGTTATCGCCAGTGAGCATTACCAGCGACTGCACGCCGGCTTGTCGCAGTTCATTGGCGGCGTTAACTGCTTCTGGGCGCACTACGTCGGACAGAGCTAATAGGCCATAGATATGGTTTTGATCAAGCAAGAAAACAACTGTATGACCAGCTGTCTGTAGGCGGGTTACAGCCTCCAGCACATCGGATGATAGCTCAAGGCCAACCTGCTCGACTAGGCGCTGGTTGCCAATCCAGAACTGGTGCCCCTCGATCCAGCCCGTAGCTCCGCTACCAGTGAGCGCCTGGAAATTGGTAACTGGAGGTAGTGTTAGTTGCCGCTCCTGCGCTGCCCGCACGATGGCTTGAGCTAGCGGATGTTCCGAACGAGCCTCCAGGGCAGCGGCTGCTAAAAGTAGCGACTCTTCATCGCAGACCAAGGGTAGTATTTCACTCAGCGATACTTGACCCGAGGTTAACGTTCCCGTCTTGTCGAAGGCGATGGTGCGTACCTTGCCCATAGCCTCAAGATAAGCCCCACCTTTTATCAGCACTCCATGGCGAGATGCGTTACCGATAGCCGATACAATAGATACCGGGGTAGAGATAACTAAAGCACAGGGGCAAGAAACGACCAGCATAATTAGTGAGCGCTTGAACCAAGTAGCGAAATCATATCCCAAAAGGGGAGGTACCGTTGCCATCGCCACCGCTAGAAAAATAACAATTGGTGTATAGTAAGCGGCGAAACGGTCGACCAGCTGCTGTGATGGTGCCCGTTGCGACTGCGCTTCTTCAACTAAGTGCATGATGCGCGACAGGGTATTATCGGCTACCAGATGATCGACTACGACTTCTAGGCTACCGTTGCCGTTAATAGAGCCGGCGAAAACACGATCACCCTCTGCCTTGTCTACCGGAATCGACTCACCGGTGATGGGGGCCTGGTTAACGGCTGAAGTACCTTGCTGCACAATGCCATCCATGGCTACCCGCTCACCCGGACGTACAATTATGACATCACCCAATAGGATCTCTTCGACAGGCAACGTCATCTCCACGCCATTTCGCCGCACCTGTGCTTCCTTAGGTGCCAGCTTAACTAAAGAGCGAATCGATTGCCGCGTCTTATCCATTGTAAAGGCCTGCAGTGTGTTACCCA
>DIPA01000109.1:0-597 GCA_002427055.1 Firmicutes bacterium UBA5500
GCGAGTGGTTCCTGGGATATCACTAACAATAACGCGTTCCTGCCCTAACAAAGTGTTCACTAGAGATGATTTACCTGTATTCGGTTTGCCGATCACGGCAACCCGGGTAACATCGTCCTCCTCGCTTGGTACCGCTGCTGCTTCGGGCAAAAGCCCCACAATCAGATCTAACAAGTCACCGATGCCTAGGCCGTTGGCAGCAGACACGCTAATCATGTGCGGCAGACCCAGTTGGTAAAACTCTGCTACATGGGTCTCTAAGTTAGGATGATCAATCTTGTTTACCACGAGTATTAAGGGCTTCTTAGTGTTGCGCAACACCTGAGTTACATCCTCATCTAAAGCAGTTAGACCTTGACGCCCGTCAACAACAAGCAAGATGGCGTCAGCTTCTCGAATCGCAATCTCAGCCTGTTTACGTATATAAGTAGCCATGGCGTCAGTATTGTTGATTTCGAAACCACCTGTGTCTACTAGGGTGAATTCATGGTTAAGCCACTTTACGTCAGCATAAAGCCGATCCCGTGTAACGCCAGGTACGTCCTCTACAATAGCGAGCCGTCTACCCACTAGGTAGTTAAACAGAGTCGATTTACC
>DIPA01000109.1:717-3983 GCA_002427055.1 Firmicutes bacterium UBA5500
AGTCGATTTACCTACATTAGGTCGACCGACTACAGCCACAATTGCCATGGTCTATACCTCCTCTCCTAGAGTTCTATGAATGAGAGCTTCTCCGTCAGTCGGGGTGACAATGACCTTTGCCCTGGGCAGAGCCTGCTCAAGTTCATTTAGAGTCATATCATCCAAAAAATCTTGCTCTTGCTCTCGCAACGCTACCTCAGGGACAAGAATGTAAGCATTGTCAGTTGCGATGCCCTGTAACGCTGCTAAGATATCTTGCCCAGTTAACAGGCCTGTTACAGTCACTGATTGGCCGAAAAAGTTATTGGGAACAGATAAAACATCAACCCACAGACCCTCAACTTGATTTAGCTCCCAAGCTATTTCCTGCAAGACAGGTGCTATCAAATGCCCGGTCACCCAGATCACATGGCGCTCTGTTGCCAATCGCCTAGGCAACCGCTGTAAGCTTGGTTCAAGCTCATCGAGCATAAGCCGCGTAAGACCAATACCGTTTTCAATTTGCGGAAAATCGTCATAATAAGTGCGCTCCGGCACTTGTCTTTGAGCCAGGAGGAAAAACTCATCTGCCAAATAGACAAAAGAAACACCTAGGTCTCGCTTAGCCCGCTGCGCTACCGGCAATAGCTTATCAATGACTTGCCGCGCATCTTGCGTTGTCGCCCTTCTGAGCGTTGTTAAGTGGTCACGGTGTGCCGTCAACCCGACAGGGACAATGGCCACCGACTGTACTGCCGGCCATAATGCCAAGAGATCCGTAATAGTACGATCCAATTCTGCCCCGTCGTTTAGGTCAGGTACCAAAACCACTTGGCAATGAATCTCAATATGATGAGCCGCTAGTATCTGCAGTTGTTCTAGAATAGCACCAGCTCGCGGGTTACGCATCATCTTCTGCCGCAGGGAGCCATTGGTTGTATGTACTGACACATATAACGGGCTAGGACGCATTGTTAGTAAACGCTGCCAATCGGCATCTAATAGATTAGTTAATGTGATAAAACTGCCATGCAGCGAAGATAAGCGGTAATCGTCATCTTTTATGCAGAGCGTATGCCGTACACCTGGCGGAAGCTGAGCCACAAAGCAAAAAAGGCAATTGTTCTTACACTTGTACAACGGAGCGATGGTCGGATGCTCAAACACAAGCCCAATGTCCTCGCCGTAATCTTTTTCTATCTCGACTTCCCAAACGTCCTTAGCTTTATCTAGCAGAGTCAAGGTGAGCCTCTCACTAGCTAACGCCCACCTATAATCTAGAATATCTACCACCGCTTGTCCATTAACAGCAACGAGAGCAAATCCTGCTTTCACTCCTAACTCAGCCGCTATCGATTCTGGTACCACTTGTGCAATTCTCGGGTATTCCATAGGCAAAACATTTCCCTCCCCAGCCCCAAATCAAGAGGCCAGTCGAGCAGACCGCTCAACTGGCAATCATCAGCTTAACATAGTAAATCAACCTAAAGAAAACAACTATGTCAATTATCCTATAAGGGCGGTACCCAGTCAAGAAAAGCAGCCTGCTGGTTCAAGGAGCTGCGTACTTTCTGTACAATATGCAGGTAGTTACGATAGCTACGAGCCACACCCCAGGCTACCAATGGACGGCCTAACTTCACAATCCCTAGACTACGAGATGTGAATCCTCCCAGTCGGGTTGCCAGATTAACACATGGCAAGCAGTTGACTAAGCGATACTCTGATTTAGGTACACCTGCCAGTCGAAGTGCGGCATCAACAGCGTACTTTATGTACCGGTGTCCCGCGCCAAGACCGAGGATATATACCTCATAACCCAAGGTATCTTGCCCCATATATATCAGCCTGCCGATATCTGCATTCGTGGACATATCAAATCTAGGGGCGGCTAAGATCTCTTGCCGGGTAGCCATGCGCTTCGCAGGTAAATAACCTAGATGGATGGAGGCTGCCGTAACGGAAGAATGAGCGCCACCCCAACAGAAGTATATGATTTTCAGGATATATGGCCCCCTATCTTTTCACTCCGTTCCAAATGCGCTCCGCAACAGCATGTGCTAGAAACATAGGCAACAAACCACGGGCTAGTAACCATAGCCAGAGGCCCAGCAGGCGGCAATCTATCTCCTCGAAACTATAGAATACTAGCTCAAGGTCGGGCTTTAAACAGCCAATAACGTCACTAATTGCTGTCTGTAGGACTGCTTGCCGCTTTGCATCGGCAACTACTAGCAGAGCCTCACCCGGCCGCACAAAAGCTCTTGGTTGTTTTTTGTTCCTAGGTAGTCGTCGTAGTCCGGTCAATAACTCCGCACGCCCAGCCCCGCCCCAAGAGTAATTGAGGGCAGCTGCTAATGCAGCCGCCCCCAAACGGCTATGAAATACAGAAAGACGTCTCACTTGTTTTTATCTTGATCCCCCTTTCCTCGCGGTAGGGTATCGGAGAACTCCTTCGTGCCAAAAGTTCGTATCTTACTGCCAAGTTCCTCCAAACTTCCAGTACTAAGCAACATGTAAACAGCTGCACCTACAACAACCAATCCTACCAACCAAAACGCTGTGCTGGTTCCGACGCGCCCTTCCCGCTGTTGGCCCGCCTGGCTACCGGCAGTGCTAGCACTTAAGTAACTGGCATATGACTTGGCAAACATGCTAACACCTTTTTCAGCTTCTGCTCTACTATGCTTATCCGTACCAACTTCGAGCAATAGGTTGCGGGGGTTGAGGTCCTGGTTATAACCACTCCTGGCGAAGAAAATACCTTTAACTAGGCCTGGTTGCTGTTTATCAGCGGCTGCCTTAAGCTCTCGTGCAAATTGCCTATTTGTAGCCATATTGGGGTTCTGGCGCCCCACAACCAACTGTACCTTGGCAACCTTCTGTCCGTTGACAGTCCCGCTATATTGTTCCTTAGGCACTGCATCGCGATGCACATCCAAAACTGCAGTAGATTTTCTCAGTAGCTCTTTGGCTGTGCGCCGAGAACGTTTATAGGCTGCAACGTCATGAGGATCATGCTTGGCTTGGCTATGAATGACATTCACACCCTCTTTTTCCAGGCTGGATGCCAAAGCATTGCCCACTTTATAGATACCACCATTGCCACGAATACTACTGGAACCATCAGTAGGTGTGTATGATTCGTCACTATGCGTATGGTAGAGTCCAACTGTAACTTGTTTACCTGGTGCAGCTTTTGCCGCAAGCATCGAGTCCAAGATGGCAGAGAAATCAGTCCTTAGGTCATCTAGCCCTACTTGGCGCACAAAGCGCGCGTAAGCCCT
>DIPA01000109.1:4085-7065 GCA_002427055.1 Firmicutes bacterium UBA5500
ACCTTCTACTCGCACAACCTGAAACAACCGATCATCGTCTGTCTGATACTCATCGCCCACACTGACAAATCGCCCGCTAGTGAAAATTACCTGAGCAGGATCAGCCTCATCATAGACAGTGCAGAATTGCCCTACCTCAAACTCATCTAGCTCATCTTCAACTACCCAAGCATGACTTGGCAAAGCATATAGGCCACCAAAGATACATGCAGCTACTATTGCCAGGAGCAAGCTATTGCGTATGGCTTCTTTCATCTGCTTCCATCCTCCTCTGGGGCTGTCTGATCATCATTTTCCATTTTCAGCAAGCGTAATCTAGACTTGCCTTCTCCTTGATGTCCTCCGGCCATTTTTTCTCGCGTTTCTCCAATTAGCTCTGCTAAGCCAACTGCGAGTAACGCCGAAAATACTATAGTATCAAAAATCCCCGCTCCGCCAATGGTAGTTGTACCTTCTTGGCGATAATAGCTAACCTGAAATGCGTATATAATATCATTCAAGGTAATTGCCAAGATGCCCGCAATAAAAGAGGCCCGGCGCGAACGTCCCAAGAGATAGGCTGTCAAGCCAGCAATGATCGCAAAGGCATAAATAGGATCAATGATAAAGGAATGCGGCTCGGCTGGCAGATAAATGGTGGCTGCATAAACAAGGGCAGTAGCAATCAGTGTAGCCCAAAGAGCTCTCCAGCGTTCGCTACTTTCGTCAGCAGTAAACCATAGGTAGAGAGCAAAGCCTATTGGTACTAATCCTCCGCCCAAGTTAATGGCCAAGCGGTTGCCTAATGGTATGTCAGGCAAATATGTTCCGAGTAACATAGCGCCAATGAATAACAAGGCTGCCCGATCATTTAGGCGCATGCGGTCTAGTAATCTCTGGGCTACACCGAAATAGACTAAAACAGCGGCAACCAACAACACTATGGAGCCCATCGGTAGTCTCATGACCAAACACTCCTTTTATGCAAACTCTCACACATGCTTAGTCTTTCCTGCCTATGCTGAGCTTATAACGCCGCTCTTCGTCTATCTCAACACTGCTTTCTACGCCATGCCAAAAAGAGCGCAAGGCAAACTGCCCTGCGCTCTTGGCTGTATTTCTATGCAACTAATTTAGGCTTCTGGATCTTCTTTCTCTTCTTGGTCGAACAGATCGCCGAAAACATCACCTAAAGTAACGCTGCCCTCTTCATGATAGCTTTGGCTACGACCACCACCGCGCGGGCGTCTCTCAAAACGCTCGCCGCCACCTTGCTGCCTTTCAGCACGTGGCTCGGCTGGATCACGCATGCTCAAAGACACGCGTCGATCACTTGGGTTAATGCTCAAGACACGAACATTCACCTGATCTCCAGGATTAACAACGTCTTCTGTGCGTTCCACACGCTCATTGGAAAGTTGGGAAATATGCACTAAACCTTCTACACCAGGAGTAATCTCTACAAATGCACCGAAGGATACTGTGCGCATAACCTTACCTGGGACGATGTCGCCAACCTTAAATTGGTCGCTAACTAATGTCCAAGGATCTGGTTGAGCATGTTTCAGACTAAGGGAAATGCGTTCGCGTTCGCGATCTAAACCTAGAACTTTTACTTTAACTACATCGCCTTCTGCAAGAGCTTCAGACGGATGATTCACACGGCCCCAAGAAATCTCAGAAACGTGTACTAAACCATCAACTCCACCGATATCGACGAAAGCACCAAAATCGGTAAGGCGTTGCACCGTGCCCTCAATAAGCTGGCCCTCTTCAAGGCTAGCCCAGGTAGCTTCTTTGCGCCCCGCTTCTATCTCTTCAATAGCAGCTTTGCGAGAAACGACTAGACGGCGACGATTGTTTTCCATTTCAATGATCTTGACATCAACTTCCTGGCCAACATAAATGCTTAGGTCAGGCACAAAGCGCATATCGACCAATGATGCCGGCAAAAATGCGCGTAGATCAAACAAGTTAACAATCAGTCCGCCTTTGACAACCTCGGTTACGGTACCGTTGACAACCTGGTTATCCGCAAATGCTGCTTCGGCTAACTTCCAACCTGTCTCTGCATCCGCGCGACGCTTGGAAAGCACTACATTACCTTCGCGATTTTCTAAGCGCAACACGACTACCCGAATTGTGTCGCCTTCCTTAACAACATCAGCTGGCTGTACATTGGGCAGATTGCTTAGCTCGTTGGCTTGGATGATGCCATCAGACTTATAGCGAATATCAACGTAAACTTCGCTATCTGTAACGCGCACTACAGTACCTTCGACAACTTGGCCAGTCTTGATATCAACCATATCACCAGCTACATCAGCCATATCGGTAGTATCTTCGGCCTTTTCAGCCTCTGCGCAGTCGCAAACATGCTCAGAATCTTGCTCTGCACACTGGCAAGGTCCCTCGCATTCTGGCTCGGAAACCTCAGGCGTTACTTGCTCAACTTCTGGATTAACCTCTTGTTTCTCGGCCTCAGGTTGTTCTTCTGTCTCTAATCGGACAGTTTCTTCAATAACTTCGTTGTTCTTGTTCTCCATGTTCTCCACAGTAGTGACGACCTCCTTTATTATCCAATCCGGTGTTGAAGCTCCCGCCGTTATACCAACTACAGCCCCTTTATGAAACCAAGCCGGGTCTAAATCGGCGGCAGTTTCAACATGGTGAGTAGGCGTTCCTATCTCAGAACATAATTGTACCAAATTTCTCGTGTTAGCACTATTATGTCCGCCCACTACAACCATTATATCTACTTGCTTTGAGAGTTCCTGTGCCGCCTGCTGCCGCTCCTTAGTCGCATGACATATGGTATTGCCAACCTGAAGGTCAGCAACTCGACCTTGTAACTTTCGCAAAACGGCGTCCCACACATCGAACTTCGTGGTAGTTTGAGCAACAATAGCTACTCGATCGGACAAATCTACAGCAGCTATCTCGCTAGGACCGGCGACCACTGTAGCGAATCCACGGGCCCATGCCAAGGCAGCCTGTACTT
>DIPA01000109.1:7180-13557 GCA_002427055.1 Firmicutes bacterium UBA5500
GGCTAGCATCACCTACTATCAGCAATTGATAGCCACGCCGGACGAATTCAGCCGCCTCATGTAGTAACCGTGCGACGTGAGGGCAGGTAGCATCGAATATCCTCAGCTGCCTAGCTTCAGCTGCAGCATAAACCTGGGGTGAAGCCCCATGCGCCCTAATCAGCAAGGCAGCACCATCCGGCACTAAATCAACAGAAGCAACAACGGTTAGGCCAAGTTTGTTCAGCCTTTCCATCTCTTGCGGGTTATGAACCAAAGGTCCCAAAGCGTAGATGGTTTTTTGCCCCAGAGCTTCTTCAGCCAGTGAAATAGCTCGCTTTACCCCAAAACAAAATCCACTGGCAGCAGCAATCCGCTTATCCATCGGCCTCTTATTTCCTCCCTCTGCACTCCGCCAACAAGGTGGTGATATGCTGCATAATCATCTCCGTTCCCTGAGCACGTTCTTCAGAAGTCGGCCTGCCGGCTATTGCACTTGCTATGCGCATTGGCTTACCAACCTTAACCCTAAAAACACTACCAAAACGGTATTTACCACATAATGCCACAGGCACTATTGGTACATCAGCACGTCCCGCTAGCAGAGCCGTACCAGAAAAAGCAGCTTGCACCTCACCTGTTTTGCTACGGGTTCCTTCGGGGAAAATACCAAGCACGTTACCTGCGGCTAATACCCCAAGTGCCTGCCGGATAGCCTGTACGTCAGCTTTACCTCGCTTAACCGGGAAAGAACCTACGTGTTTCACAAACCATCCTAACAAGCGAGAGTGCATGACTTCTTCTTTGGCCATAAAACTGACATGTTGTGGCGCAATAATGGCTATCATAATCGGATCTAGAGCATGAATATGATTGGCCGCTATGATAAAAGGGCCCTTAGCAGGGATGTTCTCTAGCCCTTCAGGCCGAAAACGTACTAAGCGAGGCACTAGCCAAGCAAGAAGTGCGCGCAAGAAGTGATATAAACGCAAGCTTATTCCTCCTTGCTATGGCAAACTGCTTCGGCATGCTTGATGACTAGATCCACAACCTCTGACAGAGATAGCCCGGTGGTATCAATAACGATAGCGTCAGCAGCAATGCTAAGCGGAGAATGTTGTCGCGAGGAATCCTTACGATCACGTTCCGCCATTTCTTGCATCTTCTGGGGTAATAGGCTAATATCGTGGCCAAACTCCCTTAACCTTCGTTCAGCTCGTTCCTGCAAGCTAGCTGTCAAAAAAACCTTGAGGGCAGCTACCGGCATAACGGTAGTGCCAATATCACGCCCATCCATGATCACACCTTGGCCCCTGCCTAAGTCTCTCTGCTTTTGACGCAATACGCTACGTACTTCCTCATAGCTAGCTACCAGAGAGACTTGGCTGGTCACCTCTAGCGACCGAATTGCCGCGGGTAAAGGGCTACCATCCATATATAGTTCAGGTATCTGCCCTTGACCGCGCCCCCAGCTAAAAACAGTGGTAGCTGCCAAACTACCTAACTGGGTGGCATCCGTAAGAGGAAGCTGCTGCTCGAGAGCTTTCCAGGTAATGGCGCGATACATGGCCCCTGTATCAAGATAAACAAGTCCCAAGGCTAGAGCCACCGCGCGTGCCACGGAGCTTTTACCGGCGCCGGCCGGCCCGTCAATAGCAATATTCAGTTGGCACGGTAGCAAAATTCATTCCTCCAATTAGGCAAGTAGTCAGCTATGCATTATTCTGTCAAATTATCCACTATTCCTATATGTATGCAAAAATGCATTAAAGTGATTATTGGGACGAACAGTGCATAGCAATCAGAAGTATTATACCACAAGCTGATAGGCTAAGTATCTTAACCAACAACTTCTTTCAAAACTATACCAATTAAGCTTAACGATTAACCCAATCAGGGCGCAACTTCCTCGCCTCACCCAGATAAACGTGGTGTACATCCTGGGGAGCATGCGGGCGATCGACCAACACTAGAACGCGAATCGCTCTTGGCAGTGCTCCAGGGACGGCAATCTCAACCGCATCTAACAGAGCTACTTGTGTGAGGCCAATTGCCCTAGCTGCTGCTGCCGGAAATGCAGCATTCAAATCAGGTGTGGCTGTAAAGACAATACTTATAATATCTGATGACTTTAAGTTGTTCACCATCAGCAACTCTCTAAGCAATTGCTGAGTCTTAAGCAGGATCTCCCCGGGCTCATTAATATCAGCCGTAGTTGCTCCTCTAATTGCCTGCAATCTATCCAACTCCTCTTTGCTTACTTAGCCACAAGCTACTCTGCGACCGGCTCACTGGGCAAGAGGTTGTCTTGCAGCCAGTCAGCGTAAGTGAAGATGTTATCCCAGCTAATGGGTTTCTCACCCACTGGTAGCAGTACAAGGCTTGGCCGCTCAGGTACCTCCCCATCCAACGAAACCGGTTGCGGTAGTTGTGATTCAATAGTGGGCATTATTGTCTCCGGCGCAATAATAACCGTAGCGGTAGTGGCCAAGATATCCTTCAACTCCACAGTAGTATATCCGTTCTTGCCACCTATAGCGTTAGCCGCACTGACCAATTCAATTAGATCTGCCTCAAGTGTGTTGGCGCCAGCTGCCGTAAACTGCTCATCAGCAAACCAAAGCACTCGCTGTCCAGCTCCCGGCGATTCAGCAGATGCCTGCTTATATTCAGCCAGTTGTTTCTCTAGTTGCTGCGCAGATTGTTTTGCATATCGGCTAGCTGATACGAGAGTACCTAACGTTTCGGGCCAAGCAAGCAAACGCTCCAGGCGGTTTGGAGCAACCATTAACACGGGAAAGCCCGATTGCCTGAGTTTCTTGGCCAACTCTCTATCCCGAGCACCGGCGATCACCAGATCTGGCCTTGTGGCAGCTATCTGCAACACCGTTATGTCACTAGCACTCCCCAGGTTTTCTGCTCTCGGAAATAATGCTACAAGTTCATCGCTTGTAGCTACGGCAAGATGTTGCCGTCGCCATTGCTCTAGCAAATATCCGACCCCAGGCTCGAGCACGACCAGACGTTTTGGTAACTCAAAGAACTGCAGCTCATGCCCAATGTCATCTGTGACTACCAAAACTTCTGGCTGCCTTTGATATTGCACGGCAACGACAGCGAACGATATGATGGCAAAGATGATTGCCAGAAATGTTAAGAAAATTCTCTTCAGCATAAGCATCACTCTTAATGACGTGGATTTGCTTGCACAACGCGCACAGCATTCAGTACTGCGAACAAGGTATCTACCTTAAATTGCTGATCGAGCGCTGAACTACGCACATACGCTTCGCCTTGATCGCAAACTACATATCGCGGTGGCAGTTTGTTCAAAGCTAGTGCCATGATGTCTAACAAGCAACGCTCGCAGGTGCAGATATCCTCTACACCGTACTTGTCGCCGTGTTGTACTATTTCCTCTAAATTTGCTCTGACAACTATCTCCATAGCATTTCTTATATGCACACGTATGCCCCTCTTTCTCCCCGAAACTACTCTTTCATACCAGCCTGCTGTTTCAGTTCAGCCACCTCAGTGACTTCCAACGACCTCCAGTGGCCTAATGGTAAATCACCTAACTCAAGGCTACCGAAGGTTACTCTCTGCAAGCCCAACACGGGATGTCCTATAGCATTGCACATACGTTTCACTTGTCGATTACGGCCCTCATGAATGCTAATAGCAAGCAAACTGCCTTTCTGCCCCTGATTTAGCAGCCTCACGTGTGCCGGAGCAGTCGGTCCGTCCTCCAAAAGCAACCCTTTGGCCATTCGTCGTAACTGCTCTGGAGCTGGCTGGCCTTTAACAAAGGCATAGTAGGTCTTGACCACTTCAAATTTCGGATGAGTAAGAGCATAGGCAAAGTCACCATCATTGGTCAACAACAACAGACCTTCGGTGTCGATATCTAGTCTGCCAATGGGATAGACCCGCGGCCCATCAGCGGGTAGCAAGTCTAGCACAGTAGGTCGCCCATGAGTATCCTTAGCGGTCGTCACCACACCCTTGGGTTTATTCACCATAAAGTAGAGCTTCTCCTGCTGCGCCACAACTGTCTGCCCAAGCCAATTAACTATATCGTGCTCCGGATCAATCTTCATGCCCAAATGTGCTACTTGCCCGTTAACAGAAACTTCACCACGCAATATCAACTGTTCGGCCTGACGTCTTGACGCCAACCCAGCTTTGGCTAGGTATTTTTGCAAGCGCTCTTGCATTCGCTACCCCCCTTTACTGGAAGTTAGAAGTTGGAAGTTGGAGCTTGGAGGTTGGAAGCTGGAAAGTCAAAAACTTCACCCCAATTATAAGGCTTACCTTCGACGGCTGCGGGTGCCCACAAACTTCGGGGCCACAAGTTTTGTTCTAACACAAAGAAGGCGGGCATCTGCCCGCCTGATTACGATTACTGTTAATACCAGCGCAATTGCACTAGCTACTTAACCTCGACGATCATCTCGACTTCTACCGCAACGCCTAACGGTAAGCTGGCCATACCAATGGCCGCACGTGCATGTTTTCCGTGCTCGCCAAAAATCTGCTGCATTAGCTCAGATGCGCCATTAATAACCTTAGGATGATCAGTAAACTCTGGGGTAGCCGCGACAAAACCGGTAACCTTGACAATCCGCACAACACGGTCCAAACTGCCAACTAAACTCTTAACGGCTCCTAGACAGTTGATGGCGCACAAGCGGGCAGCTCGATACCCATCTTCTAAGACTAAGTCATTACCTAGGATACCCTTAACTAATTGCCCATTTTCACTAGGCAGTTGCCCCGACACGAAAATTAAATTACCACTCTGCACGGCAGGTACGTAAGCAGCTGCAGGTGCGGGCGCAGGCGGAATTGTTAATCCAAGTTCCTTTACTTTTGCTTCAAAAGACATGTCAGTCACTCCTTAGAGTTTATATTTCCCACCTTGTATTATTCTTTACCCCTTGTTGCTTTTCCTGCACGCTAAACCACAAGTAATCGACAAAATACAAGGGAAGCTAACATAGCTGCCAAATCGGCAATCAGGCCCGCCCAAAGAGCGTGGCGAATCTTCTTAATGCCGACCGCGCCAAAATACACAGTAATTATGAACAAGGTTGTGTCGGTACTCCCCTGCATAGTGGACGCTACAAGACCTACATAGGAATCAGGGCCAAAGCGGCGTAGAATATCAGCTGTCACGGCTAATGAGCCGCTATTAGACATGGGACGTAGGAGCGCCAGCGGGAGGATCTCTTTCGGCCAGTTAACCCAAGCAAGCAAGGGTGCCAAGAGATTCGTTAATGCATCTAAGGCCCCGGAAGCGCTAAGGATTTCGATTGCGATAATCATGGAAACCAAATATGGCAACAAGGTTATGGTGACTTTCAACCCCTCTTTAGACCCCTCAATAAACTCATCGAAAACTGCTACACCTCTTAACCAACCTGCCAATAGCACAGTAGCGACAAAGAGAGGGATTAGCCAACTACTCAATATAGATATTAGTGCCATTTGTGCTTACCTCGCTTAGCTACTCTGTGTCGCAGCCTGCGGAAAAGATAATCGGCCACTAGTCCCGTAGAAGTAGCTACCACTCCGGCGAGCAGTGTGATGGCTACTGTCGCTGTTGGATCTTGTGAACCGGAGGCGGCCCTTAGGGCAATCACAGACGAGGGAATGAAAGTCATACCTGCAGTATTCAGGACCAAAAGCGTGCACATGGCATCCGTAGCAGTATCAGGGTCGCTATTCTTGTCTTGCATAGCGCGCATCGCCTTGAGTCCAAAAGGAGTGGCAGCATTTCCTAAACCTAATAGGTTGGCACTAAAGTTGAGCACAATGTGTTTCAAAGCCTCGTCATCATCACGTAGCGAGGGGAAAAATGGTCGCAAGAAGGGAACCAGAAGCCGCGCCAATACCCTTAACAAACCTGCTTTTTCCGCTACACGCGCTATCCCCATCCAAAAGCTAAGGACGGCCACTAGGGCTAAGCACAAAGTAATAGCCTGCTCACCACCACTTACGATCGACTTAGCAACTAAATCAATTTGACCGGTAGCTGCAGCCGCTATAATACCTCCTAAAATCATCAACAGCCAGACTAGGTTTGACATCATACCGCTGGACTCTCCAAGTTCGCGCAACAGCAATTGCCGAAAATTATCTAGAAAAACGCCCAACTTGTAACCTAACCAGCCTCTATGGGAAACTTGGTCAGCCACCAAAGGCAGCTTTGCTACTGTAGTACCTTGGTACAGAATCGCCAGATGCCCCAACCTATCTCCTGCCCTAATCGGGGCGGTTATTCCTGGCTCTAGCTGAATCAAGTACTTAAGCTCTAGTTGTTCACCGATACCTACAGGCCAACTGTAACCCTGAGCTACAATAGCACCTACATACTGGGGATACCCCTTATCGAT
>DIPA01000038.1:0-193 GCA_002427055.1 Firmicutes bacterium UBA5500
CTAGTAACCATTGTTCCAGTATGAGGCGATATTGGTCCATTACTGGAGAAGGACGCGCTTTAGTTAGCTTGTACTTTGGTATCTCTGCATCCAGTAGCATCTTACGGATGGTTGGACGAGACACGGGAAGCTGGCGGCTGATCTTACGAATGGACCAGCCTTCTAGGTAATACAGTTTTCTGATATACTCTTT
>DIPA01000038.1:451-657 GCA_002427055.1 Firmicutes bacterium UBA5500
TACTTTTAGGTTAGCAAATACAGCAATGGACTTGTAGAGGGCCTAGACCACATGAACTGCAGCGTGTGAAGTGAGTAAACTCAGAGTATACAGTGGGGCAAATGGGAACTTCATTATTCTTCATGAGGGAAATAGCTACATGCTTAAATCTCTGCCTGTTTCAAGCCGCAATGAAGCCATGAGTTACACCATATGCATGTATTATA
>DIPA01000038.1:817-1089 GCA_002427055.1 Firmicutes bacterium UBA5500
CATATGCATGTATTATTACAGTAATAATTGAACTTATCATAGAGAATCGTTATGGGGGCAACTAAAATGAGTCAGATATTAAATTATTGGTATCAACTAGAATTCTTCAACCCATGTTGGCCGGTAAAGATGCACGAGGACGTTGATCTAACTAAGAAAGAACTGCCTTGGGAAAAAACACAATCAGATCCTAAGCTGCAGCTAAGCTATGATGTATACTTTGGGAAGGCTAAAGCCAACGATCTGATTATCTGGATGCTAGACACGCTGAA
>DIPA01000038.1:1253-1480 GCA_002427055.1 Firmicutes bacterium UBA5500
TGAATCTGCGTCCGGAAGGAGTTTCCGTTGAAGATGACAATTCGCTGGTCTGCCTTTGTGCTCTTAAGGTTGATGAGCAAGGCAAATATGTTGCAGACTCGTTTGCTCTATCCAGTTTTGTTTGGGCTATCTGTAAGTTGGTTAAAGCTGGTTCGTTGAATGAAAAACTGGATGAACTGGAGCTTGATAAGCTGCAGCAAGAGATAAATAAGCGTCTATTGGAGCAT
>DIPA01000038.1:1576-2480 GCA_002427055.1 Firmicutes bacterium UBA5500
AAATAAGCGTCTATTGGAGCATGGTGACGCTAAAACTATTCCAAATATTTCAAGAGCCCATTTGCATGAGATTTATGCTCTTGTCTGCAACAGTATTAGTATTAAAAGCGACGTATTGCAGGCTGCTATATGGGCGCGTCGGAAGGTTCAGCACGCAAATAAGGCTGGCAAATTCCCACCGATGCACACTTCCACCGAGCTGTTGCAGAGCTTTTATCTCAAAGATATTAAAAAGATCCAAGACGCTCCGACATCGAAAATTCAATACTATGTGGATGCGATGCTTTCCGCTAAAGCTCAAGGCGAACGTATACAGATTGATACTGATGTAACACAAATGCAGCAGTGGCTCAGGGCAGATGCCTTTCCACTTGGGGCATGGCCATCGCGATACAGTCCAAGCCTGATGCAGCAGTTAGGGATTAATATAGCTATCAGCGGGAAGCAAGATATATTCTCAGTTAATGGTCCCCCTGGAACAGGGAAAACGGCCTTGTTAAAGGAGATTGTGGTTTCCAACATTATTCAAAGAGCCATCGTAATGGCTGGCTATGAGGTGCCTGATAGAGCTTTTGTCAAGGCCGAGATTCAGAACCCACCAGACCAGTTTAATAGGAGCTTCTATAGGCTTGATACAGAGCTCACTAATTTTGGCATGATTGTGGCGTCCAATAACAATGCGGCAGTCGAGAATATTTCGGTGGAGTTGCCGAAAGCACTAGCTAAAGATAGAACTGGGCGGTTTTCTAGTGCAGAGTTGCCACCAGAGGATACGTACTTTGCTGATGTCGCGACTGAGTTATTAGGTGACCCTGCGTGGGGACTGATCTCCGCCAAACTGGGGAAAAGCAGCAATCTAAAAGCACTTAAGGACCGCCTCTGGTGGGCGAATGATAGAAAAACG
>DIPA01000038.1:2573-5819 GCA_002427055.1 Firmicutes bacterium UBA5500
CTTAGGCGTTATTTTGACGAAGTAGCCACACCAGACTGGGATGCAGCGTGCCGGAGTTTTACGACAGCATTGCAAGCTGTTATTGATGCAAGAAAAGATATTATGCGAGCGCAGGCTTTGCTAGACGAACAGAAACAAGCGATAGCAGAACAAGCAACTATGCACAGAAGATACACTGAGGCGAAAGCTGAACTTGCCAGTCGACACGAAAGCCTAGTAGCTGAACAGCAGAAGCTGGACAGGCTGGAAAAGAGGCTGGAATTGCAGCGGCAGAACATCGCTACACTGCAGGCTCGACTCTCGTTTCCAAAGCGCCTTTTTTGGCAACTGTATAAGAACCACCCTGTTGTAAAAGAATGGAGGCATGTTGAGAGGGATTTTGAGGAAACTGTTATTCAACTTACCCAGCAGAGAACTGCCGCACAAGCGCAAGGGGAGGTAGTGCAAGCATCCCAAGCCCAGCTTCAGCTATGTGAGCAGGAGTTATATCAAGCCGAGCAAAAGTTGCAGTCTTTCACTGCAGCAATTGCTTCGTATCAGGAGCTTTTTGGGGGCAATTGGGCAGATGATGCCTTCTGGCAGAATGTCAGTGAGAATGAGGTTTCTCAGACGGCCTGCCCATGGACTTATGCGGACTACGATAAGCTTCGGGAAGAGTTGTTCTATCAGGCTCTTATGTTGCATAAAGCATTTATATTGTCCAGTAACTGCGTCAAACAAAATCTGATGCGCCTGTTTGCTATGTGGGACGGTAAGTTTACGTCAAGTGATTGCGAGGCGTTCTATGGCGACTTGCTCAACACCTTACTATTGATAATCCCAGTGGTTTCGACTACCTTTGCTTCTGTTCAATCCTTCTTAGAGGGCGTACGAGCCGAACAACTGGGAATTCTTGTTGTTGATGAATCAGGACAGGCTACTCCCCAGAGTGCGTTGGGGGCATTGTGGAGAACGAAGAAAGCTATCATTGTTGGCGATCCGCTACAGGTCGAACCGATTGTCACTATTCCTAGCGAGCTGCGAAAACGTTTTGCCGATGAAAATGATATTCCCTCTGCATATCGGTTACCGGAATTGTCCGTACAAATACTCGCTGACCAGCTAAATACATATGGGGGAATACGGAATTTGGATGGCGAGACGCTGTGGTTGGGCTGTCCACTGGTTGTGCACAGACGTTGCCTTAACCCCATGTTCCAGATTTCCAACGAGGTGGCCTATAGCGGCAGGATGTTTGGCAAAACCACGGAACCCAGCCCGAAGAAAAAGTTCCTGTTGCAGCAATCAACGTGGTTCGATGTTAAGGGTAAAGAAAAGGGCAATAAGGATCATGCAGTGCCGCAACAGATTGAGCTTGTTGCTAATCTGTTTACTCAGGCTATCGATGTATATGATGGTCGGCCTGACTTGTATATTATCACGCCGTTTACTTCAGTTGACACGGCCTTGAAGAAAGCGCTCCAGCCGCTGATGAGAAGAGTATTGCCGCGGATGGATATTCAAGACAGTTCCAATTGGCTGAAGGAACACTGCGGAACCATTCATACGTTTCAGGGCAAGGAAGCGAGCGAAGTATTGCTGGTGCTTGGCTGCGATGCGCAAAGCGGAAAAGGGGCCGCGCAATGGGTGGGGCAAAAGCCTAACATCATAAATGTCGCTGTTTCGCGCGCCAAATATCGCCTTGGTATTGTTGGAGATTATGATCTGTGGAAAGATATTCCGTATGTACAAACAACATGCAAATATCTGAAACGATGAGTCTTGAGACCGAGGGCAATGGCCTTTTGACGATTAGAACTACATGTTTCAGCGGTTTTCAGACAGACTGTCTAAAGGAACTCAACAGAGAGGGGTGGCGGTTTATGTTCTACAATGCAAAAGGGGGTAAAGTAGCTTAAGGGTCTTAAGCGATGGCAAACATCGTCCCTTCATTCCGCGCAAAGAGAGCTGTGCAGGGTGAAGCCACAAAGAGGGACGCTGGGGCGCTACGCTATCGAGTCAAGGCGACGGTGCTGCTAAGTGCTAAGGCTAGACTAGATGTGAGCTGAAGTATAACGATGTTGCAGAGGGGGTAGAAGAATGAAAAAACATATCAAGGTCAGACTGACTGCAGATCTGTCTAGATATGCACCTGGCTTGGTAGCTGGTGTGGAAGGCTACACTATTGGCGAATACGGACTTTGGAGCCGTGGATCAGACAGATTCATCGGCGTATGTTTTCCTGGTATTGCTACGCTTGATGTTCTGTGGAAATCCGTTGAGATTATTGACGAGGCTTATCTTGAAGAGGTGGCATTTCTTCGAAAGAAACAGATGATTGAACTGAAGAGTGCTCGAAACGTAATCATGCATGTTGGCCCTAGAGGCGGCTTCCGCTACCTAAGCTATGAATATACATCTATGGACGGCGCACAATGCTCGGTGAGCAATGGCAACAAAACCGAGTCAGAACACCTGATTGAAGTACTTAAACAGTATGGAGTGGAAGTTGAAGTAAGAAATGAACGATAGGCTTGCAGTCAGCTCGGCCTAATATTAATCTTGGAGGGAGGAGGGAATCAAATGCTGACGGCTTTCTTTGGATTGTCTGCATCGCCCTCTAGGTAGCAGCTAGCTGAGTAACCACGTGTGTTCATGGCGTCGCATAGCTTTGCCGCTGTGGTGGATTTACCTACACCCGATACGCTTTCGACAAAAACGGGTTCCATAATACTCTATCAGCCTCTTTCCCCGCTCAGACATAGCCTACAGAAGATATGTGGTGTTTCTAAGAGCCTTTTGATGTGCCTCTCATTTCTTCTTCAGTGTTTCGTATTAGTATGGCAAAGAGGAGAGACCCGACAAAGAGTTTGAGCAAAAACCCAATATTTAAGTGGCTCTCGAAGGAGAAGAAACGGTCGGTGAGGGTATTCTGGTATTTCTAGTGCCACTTTCCATACAGGACATAAACAAGTTGTAGGGCAACTGCCTGCATAAAACCGCCCTGCATAGGCCAGCTTTACCTAGGAAAACCACAAATAGAGGCGTGAGAACAGATGCTGACACAATTGTGTCTAGGTATCCTTCTTTAACACTAGGCAGGTAGTGGAAAGCAAAGAGGAAAACAAGCAGAATAATCAGCGGCGTGGCGTACAGGCTAAGTTTCTTATCCATTTGCTACCCCCGTCGGCCCTATTTTCTAAGCAAGACGTTGACTCCGTATTTGTCACGAAAGCGCGCGAGTTCTTGGAAGCCCAATTGTCGATA
>DIPA01000024.1:0-531 GCA_002427055.1 Firmicutes bacterium UBA5500
TATATCGGTGAACGATATAACGGAGGAGGGTATAACGGCGAGTGGCACAAGAGATTGAAAATATCGCTCTTACTGAAGCTGTTTACTACATTTTGCTGTCTCTTTATGAGCCTTTGCATGGCTACGGCATAATGCAGAAAATTGAAGAGCTAAGTGATGGGCGGGTGCTATTGGCGGCGGGGACGCTGTATGGGGCGTTAAGCACATTGGTGGAAAGGGGCTGGATAGAGGCTTTGCCCGGCGAAAAGAATAGCCGGAGGAAAGAGTATCTTATCCGGCCACAAGGCAAGGCAGCGGTAGAAAGTGAGATCCGGCGCTTGCGTGAGTTGCTGGCAAACGGAGAACTAATTACGGGGGGAGGAGCAAAATGAAACATGTTATCTACAAGCTTTTTTGGGCCTGGGACTTCGAGCAAGAGGAGAAATGGCTTAACGAAATGGCAGCAAAAGGCTTGCTGTTGACAGACGTGGGCGTTTGCAGATACGTGTTTCAGGAAGGGGCACCTGGTGAGTATCAATATCATCTGGAGTG
>DIPA01000024.1:632-1814 GCA_002427055.1 Firmicutes bacterium UBA5500
TTGCAGCATTTTCCTAGCCATCCTGAAAGCCGTGCTTATATACAGTTCGTGGAGGAAACTGGGGCCGAGCATGTTGGCTCGTTTAAGAAGTGGGTGTATTTTAGAAAGAAAGCAGCTGAGGGCGCGTTTAGCTTGTTCTCTGATTTGGACTCGCGCATTACGCATTTCAGAAGGATCACCCGACTGATAGGTTTCCTTTCCCTTGGCTTACTTGCTTACGCTGGATCATTGGCCTCGCATTGCTGGCGTTTGGGGTATGTCCCGGAGCAGTACATGTGCATTTTCGGTGTCTATGCTGTCTTGCTGGCGCTTCTCGGTGTTGGTTACTTTAAGGCCTTTGGCGCCTACCGCGCACTGAAAAGAAAACGCATAGTACAGGAGTAGTGGTAGGGATACCTTCGGCCATTCTTAGATTACGGCTTCTGGGCAATTTGTCCGGAAGCCGTCTTTCTTTTCCTCGTTCCTTTATCGCCGTGGGGCGTATTTTTACCTTGTCAGACATAATAGTAATATGAAATTGTTAACTAGTTAACAATTTTTGCAGGGGAAGGAAGAGACTTTATTCGGTGTAACCCCATGGATTTATACATTAGCCAGGGATGGGAATGAGGCATAGGTGAGATTGTTAGCGCGAATCGCAAGAGTAATTGTGGATAGGCGCAATCTGTTGTTCCTATTCTATGTCATTGCGGTGGCTTTCAGCGCATTTTCTATGCAGTGGGTCGACGTAGAAAACGATATTACCTTTTATCTGGACGAAGACAGCAAGACGCGCCAGGGCATTACCGTTATGAATGAGGAATTCACCACCTTTGCCATGGCGGATGTAATGATCTCCAATATCTCTTATAACCATGCCAAAGAAGTGGCTGATAAAATAGCCGAGCTGTCTGCGGTGGCCTCGGTGATGTTTGAGAATAGAGATGCATTCTACAAGAATTCTTCTGCTCTTTTCGTGGTTCTTTTCAACGGCGAAGATACGGACCCAATAACTTTGGAAGGCATGGCTAGCATAAGAGATATCGTCGAACCCTATGATTCTTCCATTTCGACTACAGTAGGTGTAGACATGGTTACTCAGCTGACAAAGGAGATGACGATAGTAGGTATATTGGCCACTATTATCGTCATACTCGTTCTGACGTTCACGTCCAAATCTTATGCGGAAGTTCCCATACTTTT
>DIPA01000024.1:2007-5706 GCA_002427055.1 Firmicutes bacterium UBA5500
CTATTGACTACGCCATTATCCTTTGCCATCGGTTTAGCGAGGAACATGAACAGCTGCCGGCTAGAGATGCGGCCATAGTGGCCCTCACTAAGGCTATTCCCGAGATATCTTCTAGTAGCTTAACTACCATAGGGGGGTTGGGCGCGCTTGCGTTCATGCAGTTTGGGGTTGGCAAAGATCTAGCTGCGGTTATGATTAAAGCAATTTTCTTCAGCATGTTTTCAGTTTTTACGTTGATGCCTGGTTTGTTAGTGATGTTCAGCAACTTAATCCAGAAAACGCAGCACAAGAACTTCATTCCATCTGTAGCGGCCCTAGGGCGCTTCTCCATTAAGACGAGGTATGTAATACCGCCAATTTTTGCGGTACTACTTGTGGTATCCTTCATCTTCTCTAGTAAATGCCCATTTTTATTTGGCATGAGCGAGATACGTGCCTATAGGGTAAGCGCCACCCAGCTAGCCAAAGATCGGATTAGGAGCAATTTCGGTAAGCAGAACATGGTTGCGCTGATTGTGCCAGCGGGTGACTATGGGGCGGAGCAGCAGCTGCTGGCTGCTTTGGGCAGCTATGACGAAGTGGACTCGGCCGTGGGGCTGGCTAATACGGAGGCCATTGGTGGCTATATGTTAGCCGATTCCTTAACGCCAAGGCAGTTTGCAGAGCTGGTTGATCTGGACTTTGAACTAGCCCAGTTGTTGTACTCAGCCTATGCCATTAATGATGAGGACTATGGGAAAGTGATCAGCGGTATTAGCCACTACGGTGTGCCGCTGATAGACATGTATCAGTTCTTGTATGATGAAGTTGCTCAAGGTTATGTGGCTCTTGATGAAGAGTTAATGGGAGAGCTAGAAGAGTATCATGATCTTTTGTCCACTGCCCGTAAGCAGATGGAGGGCAAGAGCTTTAGTCGTTTACTGCTCTACCTTAATCTACCAGAAGAGGGTGAGGTGACTTATGACTTCTTGTCAACAATTTACACCGAAGCCGATAAATACTATGATAGTAGCGCGGTATACGTAGTCGGTGGCTCTACCAATGCTCTAGACCTGTCTTCCACTTTTGCCAGGGATAATCTTATCATCAGCATTCTTTCTGTACTTTTTGTGGTCCTTATATTGACCTTTTCATTCCAATCGGCTGGGCTACCTCCTTTACTCATATCCGTAATCCAGGCTAGTATTTGGATTAATTTTTCCTTCCCCTATGTAAAAGGACAGGGCATTTACTTCCTCGGTTTTTTACTTGTTTCCTCCATTCAGATGGGCGCCAATATTGACTATGCCATAGTGATTACGAGCCGTTACTTAGCCTTAAAGAGTGAATTGCCTCCCCGGCAAGCTATAGTTGAAGCTTTGAACCAAGCTTTCCCCACGGTAATTACTTCTGGCTCCATTTTAGCTGTGGCAGGCATTCTCATCGGGCAGATTTCCACAGACGGCGCGACTTCTGTACTAGGCACCTATTTAGGGCAGGGCACGATTATATCTGTGTTCCTAGTAATCTTTGTCCTACCGCAGCTGCTCTACCTGGGAGATGTGATTATTGAACGTACTTCCTTCAAACTGAAAACTTCCACCCAGTCTTTCCGATCGGTAGGCAAGGTTCATTTTGCGGGCAGATTGCATGGGCATGTCAAGGGGGAAGTCGATGCTTATGTAGATGGTACCATCACTGGTGAGATACGGCCGCTTAAGGACACGAAAAAAGCAGCCGGCGTTGAGGAAATGGGGGATGTGAATCATGAAGAGAGCTAATAGAGTTATCTCCGTGCTAATGATTCCTCTATTGTCACTACTGCAGATTTCCCCAGCACTGGCTAAGGATGCATCCCCGCAGACGGTTTACATTGCAGATGCCGACGACCTGTTGGCACTATCCAAAAGTTGCTCTTTGGATAGCTGGTCGCATGGTCGGACTGTGATCTTAACGGCAGATATTGATCTAGAGGCTAGGGATTTCACGCCCATTCCCATTTTTGGTGGTGTCTTTGATGGGCAGGGCCACAGCATTAGTGGCTTATCTATCAATGTAGAGGGAGCTAATCAGGGGCTGTTTAGGTATCTAGCGCGGGGCGGAGTTATAAGAAACCTGGAGGTCAAAGGGGTTGTTACTCCAGGGGGAGAAAAAAGCTACATTGGTGGTATTGTAGGCAATAACATGGGGACCTTGGAAAGCTGCAGTTTCTCCGGCTATGTCAAAGGCAAGGGCAATGTAGGTGGCCTTGTGGGCTGGAATGGTACGACCGGAAAGCTGGTTAAATCCTCTGCCAGCGGAGTCATCTATGGGGAAAGCAAAGTAGGCGGGGTGGCCGGGTCCAATGCAGGGACTATTTTGCGCTGCGTTAACAATTCCCAAGTAAATACTACCGTGGAGGAACACAAGCTAAACCTTGAGGGATTAACAATAGAGGAAGTTAGACTATCCAGGCTTTTGCTTGGCGCCTCTGATATTGGAGGCATCACCGGGCTTAACACGGGTGTAGTACAGAACTCTGAAAACCATGGCGTTATTGGTTACCCCCATGTGGGCTACAATGTGGGCGGCGTTGCTGGTAGGCAAAGTGGCTATATAACTATATGTGTAAACCACGGCAGCGTTTATGGCCGCAAGGAAGTGGGAGGGATTGTGGGGCAGATAGAGCCTTATATAGCTTCATCCATTCCTCCGTCAAAGTTGAGAGATTTACAGAAAGAACTGCAGAATCTGCAATCGTTGATTACAAAGCTGTTGAGTGATACAGAAAGCAGTTCCGATGCGATAAACGAGAACTTGTCTTCTATTGAAGGCGATCTTGATACGAGCAGGGCTCATGCTGAGTCGCTGATTAATCAAACGGAAGTTTTGCTCAATAAGGATGTTGAAGCAATCAACAGCATTAGTGTAACGGCTATTGAGGTCGTGGATAGGTTAATGCCAATTATGAAAGACCTTACTGATACTATGGAAATAGCGAATAAGGCCCTTTACTCTATTAGAACGTCTTTGCGTTATCTGGCGCATGCTATGGGCGAGCTAGATAAGCTAAGTGATCAGTATAACAAGCTGGCTTACGCTCTTACACAGCTGCTTGAAGCCAAGCACAACATGGAGCAAGCCCTAGCGTATTTACTTGAGGCGCTGGAATCGCTATATGCTGGAGAGAGTAAGCAGGTGTGGTGCCCCTTACTGCGAGTTGCTCTAGACAGTCTTTGTGCAGCCAGAAAAAACATAAAGGAAGCGGTCGCGAATCTAGAAGCAGTGGCAGAGAGCATACCGGAAATCATGAAGACGCTAGGCGTTGCAGGAAACGATATGAGGTATGCTTTCTACTATTTACAGAGCGCTATTGAGCTGCTGGGAGAGGCCATGGAGCGTATGCCCACTGTACTACGGGGAGTTTCTGATCTGCTAGATTATCTACGCAGGCAGCCCAAACTAGAATTCGCTACAACTGATGATCAATACCAGCAGACAAAGGAGGGCCTTTTCCGATCTATAGGTAATGTATCGAACTCCGTGTTTCAGCTGATTGACGTCATGAATAAGGAAGGGAATAGATTAATAGGTGATGTGCAAGAAGTCAGCGATCAATTATTCCTTGTTTTTGATTTGCTGCTGAGTATAGTGCAAGAAATTACTGAAGGCGAAATAGACCCCCGAAAAATCATGGAAGATATCTCCCGCAAAGATGTGGATGGGAAAATAGAAGGCAAG
>DIPA01000035.1:0-8644 GCA_002427055.1 Firmicutes bacterium UBA5500
GTTGCTGCCATGGTGTCTAACCCCACTGGACCACCATCGTAACGCTCAATGATAGTGGCCAACAGCTGACGGTCGGTGGCATCGAGTCCAAACTCATCAATTTCAAGCAGTTGCAGGGCGGCTTGGGCCACTGGCAAGGTGATTACGCCATCACCTTTTACTTCGGCAAAGTCACGCACACGCCTCAGTAGGCGATTGACAACGCGTGGCGTACCCCGCGCTCGCCGCGCGAGCTCATAAGCGCCGTCTTCAGCCAAGCTAATGCCTAGAATACGGGCCGAGCGATAGGCTATCGTCTGCAGATCCTCTTCTGTGTAAAACTCCAGGCGGCTAATGACCCCAAAGCGATCGCGCAAGGGGGCTGAAAGCGCCCCCGCTCTTGTAGTAGCCCCGATTAACGTAAAGGGTGGCAGGTCTAGGCGGATAGAACGCGCACTCGGCCCCTTGCCGATGATGATGTCGAGGGCATAGTCTTCCATGGCTGGGTAGAGCACTTCTTCTACACTTCTATTAAGCCTATGTATCTCGTCAATAAAGAGGCAGTCATGCGGACCCAAATTGGTCAGCAGCGCTGCCAGATCGCCAGGGCGCTCGATAGCGGGGCCTGAAGTAATGCGTAAATTGACCCCGAGTTCATTAGCTATGATATGCGACAGGGTTGTTTTGCCCAAACCGGGCGGGCCATAAAGCAACACATGATCTAGGGCCTCCTGCCTCTGTTTCGCGGCCTGAATAAAGATAGCCAGCGTTTCTTTTACCTTGTCTTGCCCTATATATTCCTGCAAGTAGCGCGGCCTGAGGCTATTCTCCATATCCATATCTTCGTTGTGCAGCTCACCAGCAACAATTCGCTCTTCCTGCATTGATTGCCCCCCTATCGGCTACGGCCTAGGTATTTTAGTGCTTCACGCAGTAAGTCCGAATCGCTCTCTAGCAATTCGGGCGCTTGTTTGGCTGCCGCTCGCAAAGCGCCTGCGGCTTCCTCGGCTCTATAGCCAAGGGAAGTGAGGGCCGCCACCACTTGCGACTGCACGCCACCTTCTGCTAGCGGCGCTGCATCTACAGCAGACGAGAGAGAATCAGCCTGCGCTGCCAGCTTATCTTTGAGCTCCAGCACCAAGCGCTGTGCTGTCTTCTTGCCAATGCCTGGTATTTTGGTCAACACCGCCAGCTCATTCTGTAGAATTGCTCGGCAAAATAGGTCGCTAGGCATTGCGTTAACAATACTCACCGCTAGCTTGGGCCCCACTCCAGAAACCGTCAACAGGATCTCAAAAAGATTAAGCGTTTCCTGCTCAGTAAAACCATAGAGCGAAATATCATCTTCCCGTACCTGCAAGTAGGTATGTAATGTTACCTCAGTATCTAAGTTCAAACGCTCAAGCATACGCTGCGGCACGTACACTCGATAACCAATATTATTCACTTCCAGTACGACGAAGTTGGCACTCTTATTAACCAATTTACCGCGCAAATAAGCGAACATGGCCTATTGCTCCTTCCCTACTTGCACTAGATTTTGATACTGCATGCTATGCATGTGACAGATGGCGATAGCCAAAGCATCAGCGACATCATCGGGCTTAGGAATGCTAGCTAAGCTAAGCAGCGCCTTCACCATGTGCTGCACCTGTTGCTTCTCGGCTCGACCATAGCCAACAACCGCTTGTTTTACCTGCAAAGGCGTATATTCTGCCACCTGTACCCCATGCTGTGCTGCCGCCAGTACCACTACACCCCTAGCCTGAGCCACCGTAAAAGCAGTTGTCGTATTGCGATTAAAAAACAACTGCTCAATAGCCAACACATCGGGCTTAAATTCAGTAATAAGTGCAACTATCTCCTGATATAGAAGTAACAGACGATCAGCTAATGGTGTATGGGCTGGGGTACGAACACAGCCATACTCGATAGCCTTACCACTACCTTGCCTACCCGGTTGTACGAAAGCCCAACCGGTGATAGCTATGCCTGGATCAACTCCCATCACTAACACAGCAATCTCCTCCTTATGCTACCTGTCTTTCTTTCGACAGACTAGGGGCAAACACCTGCTTGCCTTCGTAGAAGTGGGGGTTGGGAGGTGAGAGGCGTAGGTTTAACCTTTATTGGTGCTTATGATTCTTGCGCCTAAGACCATATTTCCGAATTGAATTGCTAGTAACAGTTTAAACTAAATACTTTTATTTTTCAGCCTCGTGGCATTGACGCAAATACTGCCTACATATACAATGCAATTAAGCAGGGAATAAGGACGAACGGAGGAACCTAGTGAAAAGGGTAAGAACAGTATTGCTGATTCTTATGGTAGGTGCTATTTTAACTGGTTGCACAACGGAGAAAAATATGCAGCACAACATCACTGTTACTACTGATGAGTATTACGAACTTGTGTCCCACATAATGGCAAACTTCCAACCGACCGGCTTCAGAGTTGTATCCCATCAAAACTCGCGTCATGTTACCGTCGTTCCCCGACAATTGGGAGATCCCAATACTGGCAGCAACGCAACGCAGAAAACTGTCTTCTATATTAGTGACGATGATCAGGTGTTCTTGGAGCTAAGCTTCACTTACCAGCCTGAGCTAACAATACTACGCTGGCTTAATAGCGCCGACCTGAGCGCCGCTCTGCAAGAAAAGCATGGTATTAGTGTACCTGGTGCTGAGACGTTGCAGGCCGCAACTTATCAACTCGGAGGGAAGGGCCTTTGCGCCTCAGTGCTTGCCTACGCAGATGGTGGTCAAGAGGGAGCCTACCCTGCTGGCAACGCTGCTGCGGACCTTATCGTACAACTGCTCGATTTCTTAGGGGAGGTAGAAAAATGAACCTAGAGAAAGCTAGACTATTGCTTGCATCTCTATTGTTGTTCGCTGTCCTATCTGGGACATCTACGGCAAATGCACTCAGCCCAACCGACCGGCAGTTCATGGGTGATTCTTATGCCATTATTGACGACCGCTCTCCACTTACTGACATGGATGTGGAGTTACCAACCGATATTGACCCTACAGGATCATTCATCGTATGGAACAAAGATGGGTACGTTCCCGGAAGTGCTTATACAGAGTACCATAGACTTGATGACAAAAATGAATGGTTCTGGAATGACAGTTGCTTCATCCCAGACGGTGTTTCGTATACTTACATCTGGGAGCAAACTGTCTCACATACGCTTTATCAAGAAACTGAACTTTCTGCTGAGATAAAGGCATCTGCAAGTTCAATTGTGGCCTCAATTGAATCTAAGGTTGCTTCTTCTCTAGTAGCTTCGGAGACCATTCAACATACTGCAGGAACCACTTCTACAATCACGGTTACCGAACCAGGCTATTGGGAGATCAACTGGTACCACAAGGCAAAGGTATATGGCGTCTACGGCTACTGGATTGGCACCACTATCGACGATCATACTGAGAGACCAATGCTAAGGCTGTTAGGATACGCATCAGAGCCAACGCTGTGGGAGCATAAAGACGTCATCAGACGATAACTTAAGCAAGAAATAATGGGAGACTGCCTGCTTTGGTGCGGACAGTCTCCTCTTACTTAAATATCTAGCTTATCGATCTAATCCTTCAAGCACTTGGGCGAGTTCATCTTCCGAATGCACTAGGATACCAATGCTCAGCTGTTGTTGCACAGCTGCCGGTAATCGCGCTACCGACATATCTTCATAGCGCTGCAGGAAAACAGCAGTCGCCTTCTCCTTCCCCTGCCAGACGGTTACACATCCATCCTGTTCGCCAATCCAGAAGTAGGTCTGGCACTCCGGGCAAATAGATGTTAGCTGACCGTGCAGTAAGATGGCATCATCGAGTCGTGTTTCCAATTGCATAGCATGCACTGCGCGCTCCATATCGGCTGGAGAAACCATCAATACTTCGGGACTTAAGTCCCGTTCAGCCACCAGCACCTCATGCCCGCAGCTGTATTCAAGTCGGTAGGTAACAAGTGCATCATTACCAAATAGCTCTGCCCAATAACGTTGATACTCAGGCTCTCTTATTCGATCGGTCCCTGCATTTGCCAGAAAGGATGGTAACCAGCCTGAGCTGGCAAGGATATAGGCGCCCGCAATTAGGCCAAGTATGACTAGCCAACGACGTTTCATGTTTGCAATCACCTCAAAACGCTATTCTAGTTAGCTAGTATAACCACAACTTGGTAATTGCATACAAAAAACGCCTAGGGATGAAACAAGGAGCTGTTAGAGCAACAGCCCCTTTGGTCTCTATTCTTCTTCGTCAGGCAAGTCGGCGTTGGTATAGACGTTTTGCACGTCGTCGTGATCTTCTAAAGCATCTAGGAGTTTTAACACCTTCTCAGACATTTCGCCTTCGACCGCCACTGTGGTCTGAGGAATCATGGTTAGCTCCGCCGAGGCGATAGCGACCGACTGCTCATCAAGATAACTACGCACGGCCTCTAAATCAGTAGGCGCGGTGATTATCTCAAAGCTCTCTTCGTCTACCTGCAAGTCTTCTGCCCCAGCCTCGAGTGCTAAGAGCAGCATTTCATCTTCGGAACGTGATTCATTTTCTCGTTCTATAGTGATTAGCCCTTTCTTATCAAAGAGATAAGACACGCAACCGTTCTCGCCCATGTTGCCACCATGTTTGCTGAAGATGTGGCGGATATCGGAAGCAGTGCGGTTACGATTCTCACTCAGGAGATCGACCATTACCGCTACGCCAGCCGGACCAAACCCCTCATATGAGAACTCATCATAGTTATCGGTGTCACCTGTACCCAGGCCGCGCTGAATAGCACGGTTGATATTATCGTTAGGGGTATTGACGCTACGTGCTTTGTCCAAAGCCATACGCAAAGCGAAGTTAGCATCCGGGTCTCCCCCGCCATGCTTAACAGCTACTATGATTTCTTTAGCTATTTTAGCGAAAACCTGACCCTTTTGGGCATCTGCCTTACCTTTTCTGTGTTTAATATTGTTCCATTTCGAATGGCCGGCCATCAAAATCACCCTCCTATAATATAAACGGCTCTTGCGTGCAGAAAACTATAAATCAAGCTCAGGTTTTGGCGGTGAGCGACGCTTGTGTTCGCTACGGCTTTCCAGACGCTCTACAGTCTGTCGCACGCTAGGGTCGGCATTGCCAGTCAAGATATAGTCGTCAAGCTGCTCATAAGTCATTCCCATTTCCTGTTCATCAGTTTGCCCCAGCCAAAGCCCAGCTGAAGGGGCCTTATCAATAATTACCTTTGGTACGCCCAGATAGGCAGCCAACTCGCGCACCTGCCGTTTCACTAAACCCGCAATCGGCATCAAGTCGACACCAGTATCGCCGTGCTTAGTGAAATAGCCGGTGATCCATTCGCTAAGATTTGTACCGCCGAGCACTAAAGCGTTGCGTTCTGCAGCATAGTAATTGAGGGTTACCATGCGTAGGCGTGGCTTGAGATTGGCCACAGCTAAGCGGGGTGCCTCATCAGTCACAGGCAACGCTTGACACAAGGCATCAAACGGCCTATTCAGATCAACCGTAATTACTGAGAGGCCGAGCGCCTTGGCACAAAGCTGAGCATGCTCAGCATCTGTGGGGTCGCTATAGCAAGGCATGATGATACCAAGAGCTTCGTCTCGGAAAGCGCGAACAGCTAATCCAGCCACTACAGCTGAATCTATCCCGCCACTTAAGCCAAAGACAACGCCGCGGCTACCAGCCTTGCGCACATAATCTTGCAACCAGGCCACTATTTGATCCACTACCTGCTGCTTGTTCATCGCCTTGCCTCCCTCCAGCTAAACATTAAAACGAATATGCATGATATCCCCATCTTGCACCACGTATTCCTTACCTTCCAAACCGGCTTTGCCCGCTTCTTTTACTTTTACCTCGCTACCCAGAGCAGCTAAGTCGGCATATTTGATCACCTCAGCCCGAATGAAACCTCTCTCCAGATCTGAGTGAATTTCACCAGCCGCACTCTTGGCATTAGCACCCTGTTTTATCGTCCAAGCCCTTACTTCATCCGCTCCTACCGTAAAGAACGAAATTAACCCTAATGTCTCATAGGCTACACGCATCACGCGGTTAATAGCTGGCTCAGAAATGCCTAGTTCCTCAAAGAACAACTCACGATCCTCAGCATCTAGCTGACTAATCTCTTCTTCGATTTGCACACAGAGCTCGACGACTGGTAATCCCTTGGCGGCTGCTTTATCTATTAAGGCTTGACGCCCAGGATACTCGCGCTCAGCAAACTGATTCTCATCCAGGTTTACAACAACGAGCATCGGCTTATCCGTCAAGAAGGTATAGTTCTGCAGGGATTCTTGCTCCTCCTGCGTCAGCTCTAGAGTAGAAAATGGTTGCTCTTGTTCTAAGTGTGCCATGCACTTTTCGAGGATCGGTAGTTCCTTAGCTTGCTCGGGCGTTATTTTCTTACCTTGGCGAATGCGTGTGATACGCTTATCCACAAAGTCGAGGTCCGCCATCAGCAGCTCAAAGTTAATCGTCTCCATGTCCCGCACCGGGTCTATACTCTCTTCTACGTGTAACACATCTTCATTTTGAAAGGCACGTACTACCTGCACTAAGGCATCTACCTGCCGCACGCCATCTAAGAAAGCGTTACCTACTCCCTGCCCCTGACTAGAGCCCCGCACTAAGCCAGGCAAATCGGTGACTTCCATCTGAGCATAGGTTGTCTTCTTAGGATTGAATAACCTTGAGAGCAAATCGATACGCGAGTCTGGAACACGAGCTATACCTACATTGGCATCAGTACGCCCTGAAAAAAACTGCGATTTTTGCACGCGGGCCCCAGTAAGTAGATTGAACAAAGTTGTTTTCCCTACTGTAGGTAACCCCACAATACCACACGAAAGCATTTTACTAGATTACCGCCTTTCCTTTGTCACCACAATTAGGTTCTAAAAAGCCCAAGCTATGCTTCCTCTGGCTGCACCGCTCTAGTAATAATGCCATAGATATCCTGCAGCAATCTTTCTACACGCATACTCTGTTCCTGGAAGGCACGAATATCGGCATGCAAGAAAACAATCTCCGATAACTTCTTCAGTTGCTCTTGCTCTGCTTCATCAACAGATTTGCCACTTAGCTCCTGCAACTGCAATTGCATACTCTTTTGCAGGAAGTTATCTAGCATGCTCTTAGCCTGCGGGTCCGCATCAACCTTAGCTTTGGCATCCCGCATAGCAATTACGTCTGGGTGCTGTCGCAAATTCCGAGCCAGGGCATGGGCCTGATCGTAAACGTTCATAGCTAGACCTCCATATCATTTAATACGATTAACATTATCACTTTATCATAACAAATTTTAGCCATTTAGGGCAAAAATTCACGCCAATGTCTTGCATCAAGAACGAAACTAGGGCCCTCCCACAAGCTAAACTGGAAAAGGCCCTTCCAACGATGACGCTAACTTTAAATCACGACTCAGTTTTCTGTGAACGATAGTATAGGCGACTAGCAAAAACAAGCACTGCTAAGGACATCACAAACGTAAACACTTCTATCGCCCACATCCCAAACACCCGCCCGTGGTAAAGGATTACCGAATAATTAACTACGCCATGCCACAGCGCTGCTAGTAGGAAGTAAGGCAAAGGGCGCTGTTTGCTGAAGCCATAGGCAACGATCAGACCCAAACCGATATGTAAACCTATTACAGAAAAACGCTCAATAACGGCTGGAAGGAACCAAATAGCATTTTGGCCTAAAGGCAGAGCTACAATGCGCCAAGATTCCCAAACTCCAAAACCCAAGCCAACTGCAAGCCCCAACGTCAACCAACTTGTTTCCTCTTGCATTATGTGACGAGTTAACCAAGTTGCCAGAGTCCTAAACGCCTCCTGCATCACCCCACTGATCAGCATCAGTACTGCGCCTGTAACCCACATTGAAGCTTGCAACTTAGTAAACCAGCTGTTCGTAAGCAATTGCAGCGAGTTTTGCAGAGGCAATGCTACCATGAATGCTAATGCCCCCATACTCACAGCTGACAGATAGGTGACCTTGCGTTCTGGAAAAGCGCCACGAAAGAAAACCCCTAACCAAAGCACACCAAAAGCAAGGAACAACAACGAATAGCCGGTAATATATAAGACTTCTTTTGCTGCCACGTTAGCACCCCCATTAATATATTTGGTGAATCTTGTATCACTTCTATGATAGTATTACTTGCTGCTATTATCTAGGATAATAGTTATTGGGTCAAGGTAACGCGTAATTTGACGTATTAAATAGTAACAACCGGTTGCCGGGCACCTAAGTAGTGAAGATGCCTGCTAGCCCTCGCATTCGCGCTCGCTGGTGGGCAAGCACGACTTGTCATTGTGCCCCAAATCGTGCAATAATGAATGTTGGCCTCACCGTAATTGCACAAAGGAGGAGACGCAATGTGGGGAGTATTTGGCTCACTCTTGCTCGGCCTGCTTTTTGGTTTGCTTCCTTGCGCCAAGCGTTGGCAGACAACTAATAAAGCTTTAGGCACTATAGGCCTGTTTCTACTTTTAGGTAGTATGGGCGTAGAGCTTGGGGGTAATGCAGATATAATGGAAGGTTTAGGTCATCTTGGTGCCACAGCAGCTGTTTTAGCAATGGGGGCAATCGCAGGTAGCATTGCCTTAGTTTGGCCCTTGGTTCCTACGTTTAT
>DIPA01000035.1:8759-14817 GCA_002427055.1 Firmicutes bacterium UBA5500
GAAAAATGACTATGTCCAAAGAAGAGAGTAGCGAACTATGAGCTGGCTAATTTTGGCGGCGGTCATAGGAGGTATTCTACTCGGCAACTACGTGCTATCAGCTGAGCAGATTACAGTTATCGCAGGTTTTGGGCCCTGGGCCCTGTATCTCGTTCTATTCACCATTGGTTATGGGCTGGCCCAAGATAGAACTGCTTGGCACCGCTTCAGTCGTTTGGGCTGGCGAGTACTGCTCATGCCCTTAGCCACCATGTTGGGCAGCCTGCTAGGAGTTGCGCTGCTAGGACCACTGTGCGGCTTGTCTATATACGAGTCCCTTAGCATCGGTGCTGGGTTCGGTTGGTATAGCTTGTCGGGCGCGTTACTCAGCAGTTTAGGTTTCAGTGCTTTAGGTGCTATTGCTTTATTATGCAATGTGATTCGCGAACTGCTTACCGTATTAACGGTCCCGTGGGTAGCCACTAAAATCGACCCTTTTCTAGCTATTGCTCCCGGAGGCGCTACCACCATGGATACAACCCTGTCACTCTTAGCTCGCTACGGCACCAACGAATCCGTCTTGGCGGCGCTGATCAATGGCATTGTCTTATCCATTGCTGTACCTATTTTGGTTCCCCTATTTGCTAGCTTCATTAGTTAGCAGGAATTTTAGCAAGCAACTGCGAAATATAGATAAATACGAAGAGAATTATTGGGAGGGAGATTTATCTTGGATGACCCTGGAGGTAGTAGTACCTATCGATTTTTGTTGATCGTCATATTGCTCATGTTGTCGGCCTTTTTCTCTGGCTCTGAGACGGCCTTTTTCTCTCTAAGCCAGGTGCGCTTGCGCCAGCTACAGGAGAAGGAGGTGAAAAAGGCTGATCTGCTACAAAGCTTAGTAAATGACGGTCAGCGGCTCCTTTCTACCTTATTGGTAGGAAACACTGCTGTTAACATTTGGCTTACGAGTCTAGTAACAACTTTGTTTTTAGACTGGTTAAGCGGGAGCCATGGCACTCAGGTTGCCGGCGTACTTGCTACCGTTGTAACAACCATTTTACTTCTTGTTTTTGGTGAAGTAACACCAAAGGCAATAGCTGCCTCTGCCCCTGAATCACTAGCTTTGTTCGCCAGCAAGCCGATCATGCTTCTGCAATGGCTGCTCGGTCCCTTAGTTAGTGTTTTGAACTTATTCACCAACTGGCCGAAAAATTCGCGAAAGACCAGTACGCCCGGTGTAACAGAAGATACCATCAAGACCGCCCTCACTATCAGCGAAGAGGAAGGCGCTCTGCAGCAAGAGAATCGCCAGATGATCTATGGTATTTTCGCTAGTGATGATACTTCCATTGGACGAATTATGGTGCCCCGCGAGCAGATTGTGGCTGTACCAATTGATTTACCAATGCACCAGGCAATCGATATCCTACTCAGGAAAGGCTATTCGCGCCTACCTGTTTATCGCGGCGATATTGACCATGTTGTCGGCCTAATCTACGCCAAGGACTTATTGCCCTTGCTGCGCGACAGCGGTTCACTTGCACTGGCCGATGTCTTGCGGCCGGTGATGCGTTGCCGCCCAACCCGTAAACTAAACCAATTATTACAGGAAATGCGTGCCAAACGCATGCACCTCTGTATTGTTGTAAACGAGCTAAACAAGACAGTCGGACTAATTACAATGGAAGACCTCTTAGAAGAAATTGTCGGCGATATAGCGGATGAATACGATAACGAGCCTACCTCACTCCGGCAAGCTGGAGGTGTAGCATCATGCTAGGCCAGTTTATCACCTGGTTACTTTGGCTAGTCAGTTTCTTCTTGGTAGCTTTTTTCGCTGCCTCTGAGACTGCCTTTATCAGACTAGACAACTTGACCGTCAAACAACTAGTTAGCCGGAAAGCAAAAGGTGCGGAAATAGTAGAACAACTGCTAGAAGCAAGGCAGCCTCTGCTATCGAGTCTACTTGTCGGCACTAACCTAGCGGTAGTGCTTACGACCGTTTTAGCAACAATGCTGATGCGCGACGTTCATGTCGCCGGAGTTAGTGGCTCGACTATCAGTACTTGGGGCATGATTGTTCTTATTCTTCTTTTTGGAGAGATTCTCCCTAAGAGAATGGCCTCAGCCCATACAGTATCATTCGCACTGAAAGCTGCACGACCGATTCAGTTATCTTACAGGGTATTTGCGCCACTTGCTACCCCCTTGCTGAAGATTCCTCAGATGCTCAGCCGGCAACTGCAAATTGAAGCCGATGACACATCTATCGATGAAGAATCGCTTTTAACATTGGTTGATATGGGTGAAGAGGAAGGTGCTGTAGAAGAGGAAGAACGCGATATGATTGTCGGTGTGCTAGAGTCCAATCACACCCTAGCACGCGAAGTGATGACACCGCGCGTTGATATGATCACTATCGCTATTGATGATTCAGCAGAGGAAATTTGGCAGCAAATTATCGCCTCAGGTCTCTCTCGTATTCCAGTTTACGAAGAGACAGTAGATAATATAGTCGGCGTTTTATATGCCAAAGATTTGCTGGAGTACGGCGATAGCCAACAACCGCTCGTTATTGCCAATCTGATGCGAGAAGCTTATTTTGTACCGGAAACGAAACGCATTAACGATCTACTGCGAGAACTCAAGTCGCTGCATATTCACATGGCCATCGTAATCGATGAGTATGGTGGGACAGCTGGCCTTGTAACAATTGAAGACTTGTTAGAAGAAATCGTAGGTGAGATACAAGATGAGTTCGATGACGATGAAGAGGCTGAAATTCAGCAACTAGGCACTAACACTTGGCTGGTCGATGGTGCAGTCCCTATAGATGAAATCAGTGAATTGGTAGAAGTTGACCTTCCCGACGAAGAAGTAGACACGATCGGTGGTTTCGTTTACTGGATACTCGACCATATACCAGATAACGGCGAGCTACTCGATTTGCCTGATTATGGCCTTAAGATCACAGTGGCTAAGATTAACGGAAGGCGCATTGCCAAGCTCAAAATTGAGGTACTGGATAACCAGTAGTAGTGATACAAAGGGATGACTTTTCTACAATGTCATCCCTTTTTCCTACCCTAATACCAGGTCAGTTCAAGGAACAAGAATGCAACCAAATCAAGAAGCAGGCGTCTTAGCAGGGGGTATATCGAGCAAACCACGGAGGCGATACGATGAAAAAGTTCCTGGTTATTGTAGCCATCACTCTCTTCGTTACGACATTAGCTTATTGCTTTTATCAGGACAAGGCAGCTCATCTGCGTTCCTCCATTGATGGAGTTGTCGCGGCCTTAAAGGGCGAGTCGCTGAGTGCTACCTACCAAGCAGAAGCAACTGGTGAATTCTTAGCAGGAAAACGCTATTGGCTAACGCTAGCTAATGGCGAGCATCTTTCCGCCTACATTTATAAGAACAACGAGTCAGCTCGCAAAGACGCAGCGTATGTCGATAGCGGCGGCTGTAGCTATAACAAACCGGGCAAGTCAGTTGAAGTTAGTTGGGCGGGGATGCCTCATCTCTTTCAGGCAGATAACCTAATAGTGTTATATGTTGGTGATGATACAACAGTATTAGCTGCGTTGAGAAGCATCTATGGTGAGCAGTTTGCTGGGTTTGATGAATAACACCTCCAAGTTTTTAACGCCATGTTGCACATTTACTTGCACAACCCCGTTCTAGCCTTTACAATAGGGATATAAAGTTAAGTAGTAAACAAATTTTGTGCAGGAGGGGTAAGTAAATGGATTCCACGAAGTACTCCTTGGCTGATTTCATGGACATACCTGATCTCGATATCATGGGCAGAGCAGAGCTATTTGCCCAGTACGCCGAAGATAGCCGCCAACGAGGCCATGCTCATTTCAGGCGGATATCTTTGACCGGCTCCGGTCCAACTATGCAGGTCGTAGATCCTTTGACCGGCAAAGTCAATGAGATGATCTATATGGCCTCTAATGACTACCTGAACCTAACCAAACATCCGCGTACAATTGCCGCTGGACGAGCAGCACTCGAGAAGTACGGCTCAGGCGCAGGCAGTGTGCCACTGCTCGGTGGCACTACCGACTTACATATAGAACTAGAGCAAAAAGTAGCCAAGTTTAAGGGCTGTGAAGATGCCATTCTTTATACAAGTGGGTTTGGCTCAAATTGTGGTACGCTACTTGCTATGCTCACAGATAAGGATATTGCCATCTTGGACCTCCTGGTGCATGCCAGCATTATCGACGGTTGTAAGAATACTAATGTCCGACATTTTAGGCACAATGACATGCAGTCGCTCGAGCGAGCTCTAACCAAAGCGAAGGACAAATATCGTACCAAACTAGTCGTCGTTGACGGTGTTTACTCGATGGATGGTGATATCGCCAAGCTTGACGAAATCGTGCAGCTAGCACACTCCTACGGGGCCTATGTCATGGTTGACGAAGCTCATGCTAGCGGAGTTATTGGCCCTAACGGGCGTGGTACCCCAGAGCATTTTGGGCTGGAAGGCCAGGTCGATATCGTAGCAGGAACCTTCAGCAAGGGATTAGGCGTAGTAGGTGGCTTTATAGCCACTAATAAGGACCTTGTGCAGTTATTGCATTTTTACTCCCGCGCTTACATGTTCTCGACGGCGCCCACACCTCAGGCAGTTGGGTCATTGATTGCGGCCTTGGATGTTATCGAGACTGAGCCTGAGCTACGGAAGCAACTATGGGACAATATCATCTACTTCCGCGAGAACATACTCAAGCTAGGCTACAACATAGGTAATGCCGAAACCGCCATCTTCCCACTTATTATTGCGGATGGGCTTAAGGTTCGCGACATGTGTCGCCATTGCCATGAACTAGGTCTTTATATCAATCCAGTACAATATCCGGCGGTACCTGAACGCTTGTCCCGTCTACGCATCAGCCTGATGTCGGCCCATACACGCGAGCACCTCGACAAGGCGCTGGAGATCCTTGAGCATGTCGGTCGCGAGTTTGACGTTATCTAAGCCAATGGCTATTATCCCCTGGGACAATCCCCAGGGGATTTTTCATATTAAACCTACAAAAAATAGTTAAAAGGACTGACACTTTTCCCCGGGTTTGCAGTCTATAATAAAAAAGCTTGAGAACTAAGAGTACTGCCCATAATCAAAACGCCCTCGGGATTGCTTCGTTGTCAGGGTGCAAACTATCGCTATACGAAACTGGCTTCGTAACTCGCCTGGTCGACACAGCAGTTATTTTGCACATTGATTACTGACTAAGAGCAGTATCTATTCACTAAATCAGGAGGCTTAGTTACATGAAAGAACGTATAGCGATCGTAACCGACAGTACTGCCGATATCCCACCTAGTGTAGCAAACGAATTAGGAATCACCGTTATCCCGTTAACAGTAAATTTCAACACACAGCAGTACCTAGACGGAGTTGAAATCAGTAGTGACGAGTTCTACCCCATGCTGACGGCTAGTACGAACTTGCCGACTACCTCTCAACCTTCACCGGCAGAATTTCGCAGCATTTATGAGCGTCTACTAGAGGATCACGATAGTATTATCAGTATCCATATTTCCTCTGGGCTATCTGGGACCATTACATCTGCGCTGACGGCCAGAGAACTAGTGCAAGGCGATATTCACGTATTTGACTCGCGCTCCATCAGCTTAGGCATTGCCCTCATTGCTACTGAGGCGGTGGATATGGTGAAACAAGGCCTAAGTGCGGCGGAGATCATTGCTCGACTGGAGCAAGTGCGCGAGGGCACAGAAGTCATGTTCACCCTTGATACGCTCGAGTATCTGCGTAAAGGCGGACGTATTGGCAAAGTACAAGCCGTCATGGGAGCTCTCCTGAGTATCAAACCCATCGTACGGGTAGTAGACGGCATTTATATCCCTGTTGGCAAAGTGCGCCGCCAAGAACAAGCTTTGCAAGAAATAGTGCAGCAATTCCAGGCACTCGCCGTCAATAAGACCGTAAAGCGCATTGTCGTAGCACACGGAGCAGCGCAAAAGGCGGCCGAGCTACTAACTGACAAGATTAGACAAGCATTTGGTCGAGAACCGGACCTCACAGTTCAAGTAG
>DIPA01000107.1:0-152 GCA_002427055.1 Firmicutes bacterium UBA5500
GGAGATTATTATTCGAATGATACTGTTAATATAGCTGCAGGCACCCGTGACGGCTATACTTTTGTCAACTGGACTTCTCGCGATGGTGTGAGCTTTGCCAGCCCAGGCAGTGCTTCAACTACTTTTATCATGCCCGGCAAAGACGTAACCGT
>DIPA01000107.1:332-611 GCA_002427055.1 Firmicutes bacterium UBA5500
GCCCGGCAAAGACGTAACCGTGATTGCTAATTGGAGCTATAATGGCGGCTCAGGCGGCGACAGCGGTGGCGGCGGTACCACAATAGAAGACGAACCAAGTGGTACTGGTGACGTTGTTGAGCCAGCCTTAGTCATTAAGCAAGGCGCAGCAGGGAAAGCGTTTGAGGTGCAAGCAACCGCTGGCTTAATCCCGCGGATTGTAGCGGCTAAGGCCAAAGGCGAGACCTCGTTCGAACTGGACATTACCGGAGCCTTACCAGCCGGTGCGCTTGCAGACGA
>DIPA01000107.1:762-1119 GCA_002427055.1 Firmicutes bacterium UBA5500
TTGACCGTGCGGATACCGCAGCATATTGTCAGATCGTTGGCTGGCCTAGACCTAGTGGTTAACACCCCCTATGGCAACCTGGCCTTACCTAAAGCCCTCGTGGAAACCCTAGCGGCCGGGGGCGATACAATATCCTTTACCATGCAACGCGGCAGCTCGGATACCGTTCAGGCCCAATTGGCCGAGGGAGATAAGCTGCAGAGCGAACCAATTGAGATTACGAGCAGCCTCCAAGGCAATATTAGCGTCACCCTGTTCTGCAACTTGCCCTTGCCGACCGACCCAAAGGAACGTGAAGCCTTCTTGGCTAGCCTTTACATGCTTGCCATACACGGGGAAGACGATGTTGAGCAGATT
>DIPA01000107.1:1287-3280 GCA_002427055.1 Firmicutes bacterium UBA5500
CTTTGCACTGGTAGCGGCCGGTCAAAGACCTGCACAACCAGCGCCTAAGCTTTGCACTACCATCGATGGTACCAGCTATCTCATTAATGGAGCAACCAAGGCACTTGATAACACCACTGCCTATCGCGTTAACGATTCCATAACCGTTGTGGCGGTGCGCCTGCTGGAAGAGCTGGGGGCAAAGATAAGCTACAAGCGCGTAGATAATGTCGGAGTCGTCACGGTAGCATTCGGCGACATCAAGGCTATCTTGCGCGAGAAATCAAGCATCATGACAGTCACAACCGCCGCCGGCGAGAGCCAAGTAACCCTGCGTACCCCTTTCACAAATAAGCAGGGACGCACCTATCTGCCCACGCGCGATATTGCCGAGAACCTTGGCTTTTGCGTGCGCTGGGCTGCTGCGGACGACAGCATTACGATCGTAAAACGGTAATACTACCATCTGGGAAGCTAGAAAAGCGGTATCCGGCGTGCTTGCCGGATACCGCTTCTTCGCAGGCGCGTGCTGCAGGCTTGTGAGCGTTTCTTTTAATTGGCGCTAGCGATTTCTTCCTAAAGGAATCCACTGTAGTGCGACGAAATAGGTCAGCATGACCCAACTTAATTATTCACAGAGGAGGCTAGTGTTTTGACCTATCGTAAGGACCAAATCGCTGCTTTTGAGAGTTATGTGCAAAAAATCATGGATGCCTATGAAGCGCCCGGGCTAGCTGTAGCATTGGCCGAGCATGGCAAGGTTACCTATCAGCAGAACTTTGGTACGCGTGACCAGGCAGCAGGCACTGCAGTAGACGGACAGACCATCTTTGGGCTGGCTTCTGTCACCAAATCATTTACAGCTCTGGCCATTATGCAGTTGGCTGAGCAGGGCTTGCTTTCGTTAAATGATCCTGTTACCCGTTATCTGCCTGAGTTTAAGCTTGCTCAAGGTCAACCCGCAGACGCTATTACTATTCATCACCTAATTACGCATACCGCTGGTTTCCCACCGCTGCCAGCTCTAGATTATTGTATTCGTGCTAACACCACTCCCGACGAAGACGAGTCGGCTGAGAAGGAAACGAATGAGCACCCATCGGTGAACACCATGGCAGAGCTATTGGACTACATTGCCACTGGCGATTACCAGATGCTAGGTCAGGCCGGTGAATTCTTCAGCTATTCTAATGATTGCTATGGCCTGCTGGGGGAGATAATTGAGCGAGTCAGCGGTCAGCCTTACACAGAGTATGTTCAACAGCATATTTTGCAGCCGCTCGGGATGCAGCGTAGCATGTTTACTATGCAGGAGCTGCAGCAGTTCGATAATGTGACTGAGCTCTATTACCGCAACGGCCAGGATGAGCTGATACACTCGCCCAACTGGCAGGTAGCACCGCCCTTCACAGCCTGTGGTTGGTTAAAATCTTGTGCAGATGATTTGATTAAGTATGCACAAATGTACGCCAATGGTGGCGAGTATGCTGGTCAGCGCCTGCTCTCAGAGCAAGGAGTTAAGCAGATGCAGCAGGTGACACTTGAGTTCAACCAAGGGCGCAAATATGGTTATGGCCTGATTGTGAAGCAGGACTATGCCGGTGTCACATTGGTGGAACACGGCGGTAGTTTGAAAGGCGTGTCTTCCAACATGGGTTTTGCCCCGGAGAAGGGGATAGCAGCCATAGTGCTCTGCAATCTCACGGGAGTACCTGTAGCTAAGATATGGCTGGCGTTAATTAACCTCGCCCTAGGGCTACCTATTGAGCAACATTATGTCGACTACTCTCCATGTGGTTGGACAGCAGATATGCGGGAAAGCGTTATGGGTGAATACAGTTCAGGCGAGGGCGCTGAATTTCAGATTGAACAGGACGAAGCTGGCGAATTAACTGTTAAGGCACCTGTCGGCACGTTCAAACTACAGCCCATCGGTCCCAATCGGGCAATCTGGCGCTATAAACTGGCTGAAAATGAAATGCGCTTTTTGTTTGATGAAACAGGTAAGGCTTGG
>DIPA01000107.1:3414-3677 GCA_002427055.1 Firmicutes bacterium UBA5500
GGTACCGGGGAGGCCCTCCCCTGCAACAGACAAGCGGTCTGCTAAGTAAGCGCCTATAGACCGATGAGGCGAAGTGGTGTTAGGAAGAATTTTATCTGTGGGCTTTTGTTTTGCCCGAAAGCCTAGTATCGAAGCCGTTCTTGCTTTCCGCAGGAGCGGCTTTTGTCATTTACTAGCCGGTCTCCGTTTACCAGTATAAGATTTTTCAGGATACTTTGCAGCTTTTTTGTCGTCTAAAGCGTATATAGGTTGAAGAGGGTGAA
>DIPA01000124.1:0-11257 GCA_002427055.1 Firmicutes bacterium UBA5500
ATTGCTAGACCTCATTGCTTTGAACCGAGGCACCCGTCCCCATTTTTCTCCAGAGAGGGGGTGGTAGTTAGGTGAGGCTCAAACGCATACGTGACTATGGAACCGCTAAGGTGGTGGTAAGAGGTGTAAGGCACTATAATGGGTTGGCCTTAAGTCCACGTCGAGTGATGGCTCGCCCGCATTTTGCTATCTCGGTTAACGGCCAGCTGGCAGGCTGGATAGGCTATGAGTTACGGCGACCTCATGTCTACGAAATAGCTCATCTGTCCGTTCGACCGCGGTTTAGGCGTAGAGGCTTGGCAGAGACAGCAGTTGGTCGAGTGCTTTTTCTAGTGCGCAGGGCCGGGGGGCGTCATGTATATGCTAGAATAAGACGCACTAATTACGCATCTCAAGGTCTATTCCGTAAGTGTGCCTTTAGAAGAGTAAGCCGGGGGAGACGTTTCTATAGATTTGCGAGAGGACTGTAATCCTTGTTGCAGCGCGTGACAAGTCTTGGTGGCTGCGGTAAGATTAGGGTAACAGGTGGAAATGTGGTGATGTTATTGAATTGGCAGCATGGTTATAGACGTTGCTTGGCCTTACTATCCCTAGTTATCTTACTCGCAGTAGGTTTTAGTGGATGTACGCCCACTGTTCAAGGCCCTGATTTACCCCCGAAGGGGACGGGTGAAACTCCTGACCCAACACCGGAGCCGGAGCCGGAACCGGATCCATACTTGATTTTGGTCAATGCCGATAATCCCTTAACAGAAGATATGGAGCCGAGTTTGAAGACGGTGCAAGGCCAGTTTAAGCTTGAGGAAGAGGCTGCTGATGCCCTGATTGCGATGATTGCTGTGGCTAAGGAGGAGGGCATTAGCTTGCTTATTTGTTCTGCCTACCGGCCTAATTCGACGCAAGAGCGTTTGTATAAGAATCAAGTGCAGAAGTTTGTCGGGCGAGGCTATTCGGAAGCCGATGCTGCGGTAGCAGCGGCTTCTGTTGTGGCTCGTCCGGGGACTAGTGAACACAATACCGGTTTAGCTGCCGATATTGTTACTCCCAGCTATCAAACCTTGAATGAGGGTTTTGCAGAGACAACTGCTGCCAAGTGGATGGCGGCCAATGCTCACTATTACGGTTTTGTTCTGCGTTATCCTAAAGACAAACAAGAGACTACCGGTATCATTTTCGAACCGTGGCACTTCCGCTACGTTGGCCTCGAGCATGCTCAAAAGATGCAAGAGAATAACTGGTGCTTAGAAGAATATTTGGCTAACCGCTAATCTTATCCGTAGAAAAAGCTGCTCCGTGTCGGAGCAGCTTTTTTGGCGTTCTTACATGCGCACCGCTTGGCCCAGGCGCAGAAAGTAGAGATAGCGTTCTTTGACCGGCAATTGCAGCAGTGTATTGATGGCTCGTGTATATAGGTCCACTTGCACCCGATAGCCTGCCGCAGCTTTTCCTACAGTAGCCAAGCTGACGTTATCCGACTTGAAGTCTAACAAGACCGCCACGTCTCCCTCGCGCATGACGCAATCGACAATACCCTGGACAAAAACGTGCTCTCCCTCACATTCCGCCCCGTATAGCTCCGTTGCAGCTAGGCGAAAGCTAAACGGTAGTTCGCGCCAGACTTGGTCAGCTTGCCGTAGGCGACAACCAATTTCACTCTGCAAGAAGCTCTCAATTAGGTCGAGATCTATACGTGCCGCAGCTTCAGAGCTTAAGAGAGAGTTGGCTACCATATCGGCCTGCAAGCGCTCCAGATAATCTCTGGTTGGTGCTTGGGCTAGGTCAACATGCTGCAACATCAGGTGAATGGCGCTACCAAGTTCTGCTTGGCTTAGTCCAACCTGCTGCTGCATGAAAGTCGGCCGACTGGCAGGCGGCCGCTGCCAGCTGATAGGTGCTGCTTCTTCATCGAAAGCTTCAAAACGTCGTTTTAGCTCACTTACCGAAACCTTAATATGCTTCCCTTGCAGCGCAGCATGGGGGTAGCTCCAATCCAAGCGATTAGCAATCGCTTGCCCCCAGCCATGATCCGGCAGAATGTGGTATTGGGCTAGGCTAGTTAGCTCAGGTACCTTGGCAGTTGCGTCTGGTTCAATGGCTAGTTGTGCCGGATCGATCATCTGTAAATGCCAGCGCGATTTATCTTGTTGCCCCAGCGAGTAAGTAGGTACCTCGACCTCAGCCGCGGCTAACACCGGTGCCACATCCGGGTGCCCCAGCAGAGCCGGGCCGACCCAGTCAAGGAAGCAGCGTGCCTGCGCCAGCACATGGTTAGGCAAGGCCCCTTGGGGGCTACGAGGCAGAGCAGCCGTCTGTGCCCACTTATGCAAGGCACGCTCTAGATTGCGTACCGAGCCAACCAGATAAAGCTTCTCGCGTGCTCGGGTGAGGGCGACATAGAGGACACGTAGCTCTTCCGACAGTGTTTCTAGCACTAAGCGTTGCTCAATTACCAGTCGAGGCAGAGTAGGGTAACGCACCCGTTGTTCCAGATTCACTGCCAAGGGGCCCAGCCCCAGATCTTTATGAATCAGTAAATCCCGCCGCAAATCCTGCAGATTAAACTGGTTGCCCAAGCTACCCATGAAGACAACAGGAAACTCCAGACCCTTGCTTTTGTGTACGCTCATGATGCGTACTACATCTTCATTTTCCCCCAGGGCCGGGGCAGTGCCCAGGTCACTCTGTTCGGCTTGTAGGCGCTCAATGAAGCGTAGGAAGCGGAATAAGCCTCGGAATGAAGTTTGCTCGTACTGGCGAGCCCGATCATGCAGAGCACGTAGGTTAGCTTGTCGCTGTGCGCCGCCCGGCATAGCTCCCACACTTATGTAGTAACCCGTATCCCGGTAAATCTGCCAAATTAGGTCCGCCAGGTTGTTGCGTCGGGCTTGTTCACGCCACCGCATCAGCTCACCCAGAAAACGTTTGGTTTTCTCACCCAGCTGATCCGGTTGTTCGCTGGTTGCTACCAGGGCTGCATAGAAACTCTGGTTTGGCAGAGTGCGCCGAACATCCGCTAATTCGGCACCGTCCAGCCCTACCAAGGGAGAACGCAATACGGCAGCCAAGGGTATATCTTGCCGCGGGTTATCGATTATCTGCAGCAGGCTCAACATGGTTTGCACTTCGGTGGCTTGGAAGTAGCCGGTGCCCAGTTCTGCGTAAGCAGGAACATCCAGTTGGCGCAGCTGCTCTAAATAGGCATTGGCGCGGCCGTAAGTAGCCCGCAGCAGGATGACGATATCACGGTAGGCGATGGGACGGTAGCCCTTAAGTTGCTTGTCCCAAATCTTGCAGCCGCTCTCTTCCACCAGCCGGCGGATCTCCAACCCAATCAGCCGTGCTTCTCGGCTAGTGGCATCCAGCTCCTCTAGGGTGTCATCTTCTGCGTCCGCTTCGGCTGTGGTTGCACGTTCAACCAGCATTACTTCCACCTGAGGCGTAACGGCATGTTGTTCTTCCGGGTAAGTAGCTCCCGGCTTCAGTTCGGCTACCTCGTCATAAACCAGTTCGCCCACTTGTTCAGTCATCAGTTGGCGAAAGAGAAAGTTGATGGCCGTCAGCACACTGGCCCGGCTGCGGAAATTGTGCGCCAAGTCAATGCGTTCCCCCTGCTCAGGGTGCAGAGAGTAGTTTTTATACTTATCCAGGAACAGAGTTGGGTCGGCTAGGCGGAAGCGATAAATGCTCTGTTTGACATCGCCCACCATAAACAATTGGCTACCTGCTCCCGTTGGATCGGTAACAAGTTGCAAAATAGCTTCTTGCACACCATTAATATCTTGATATTCGTCTACCAAAACTTCAGCATAGCGCTCGCGTAATTCCTTAGCTACAGGAGAAGGCCCTGTGGGGTCACGCAAGACACGCAATGCCATATGTTCTAAGTCACTAAAGTCAACTAAGCCTTTTTGCTGCTTAGCCTGGGCATAGCGAGCTCTAAAATCGAGAACTAGTTGACATAACAAAGACATGCTGGGAGCTACCGTTGCCAGACCGGCTAACAGATCCGCACTGCTTTGAGCCAGCAGCTTATTGGTCAGCTTCTTGATGCAATCTTTAGCCGTATCGCGGGCTTGTTGGGCTTGCTTGCGTAGCTCGACATCGCCGCCTCGCTTGCCCGGTAGGCGTGCAAACGAGATACCTTGAATCAAAGTTCGCAAGCGGTCCCAATCGCCTGTCGCTACACTGTCTAGTACAAACTCAACTTGTTCTAGTTCGCTGCTCAGGTGCTCAAGATACTGCTCCGGCCCCTCCGGCTGGCTGGCGATGGCAAGCGCCGACTGCAAGGCTGTGCGCGCTAAGGCTAATTCGTCCTTAGCAGCTTCGCCCAGCTGGGCCAGCCACTTTCGACAGGTAGCGCTGTCAGTCAGTTTTTGCGCCAGTTGCTCAAGCCAAGCGGTCGGCTCCGGGTGGCTGCTGGCATAATTGTCTAGTTGCAGTATGATGGCCTGTAATTGGCTGTCATCGTGTGAGCCACCGTAGGCATCAACCAAGTGCAGGAAGTCTGCAGCTTCAGCCTGGTATTTTCCCTCCATCAGGCGCTCCAGCACATCGGCACGCAGTAGTTCGGCTTCGGTCACATCAGCCACGCGAAAAGCCGGGTCTAGCTCCAGCCGATAAAAATGCTGGCGCAGCAGGTCGAGGCAAAACGAGTGCAAAGTTGCTATCGAGGCACGCCCCAGCAAAGCCAGCTGGCGTGCTAGGCGGGCGTCTTCCGGATGTTGGGCCATTTGCTCCGCAATAGCTGCCCCGATGCGTTCGCGCATTTCGGCCGCCGCCGCGTTGGTGAAAGTGACTACCAGCAGTTGATCTACATCGAGTGGATCATGCGGGTCGGTTAAGCGCAAAATGATGCGTTCGACCAAGACAGCCGTCTTGCCTGCACCCGCCCCCGCTGCCACCAGCAAGTTATTGCCGCGTGCTGTAATGGCGTGCCATTGTGCATCTGTCCACTTATTACTCAACTTTGGTCACCTCCGTTTTGCTGCTCTAAGCGAGACATAATTTCTGCGCGAGGTAGCTTAGGCAGCCAGCGATAGTTATTCTCCGGCAGCAGGGCATCGAACTGGCAGACGGCCGTGTAAGGGCAGAAGCGGCAAGCCGTTTCTTTGTCCAGCCGATAAGGAGCAATCTCGATGTTACCCGCCATGATCTCCTCTCCTGCGGCTATGAACTTGGCTTCTATGTGCTGACGCAACCGGTCAAGTTCATCTTTGTCCCATACGTTATCGCTGCTGCGCAAAGAACCGTCAGCGTTGATCGTAACAGGTATGAGTTGCGACCTTCCCTTAAGTTCGGCGTCCATTAGTTCAATAGCTTGCGGATCATTCAAAAGAAAGCCTTGCATACGATACGATTCTAAGCTGAGCGCTGTGGCTGCCGTATCGCCCAGTGGCTGATCGGTTGTTTGCAGTGGATCAAAAATACGAAAGTAGAGTGCACCGGCTGCGGTTGTTTCCGGTGGCAGCAAACTAGCGGCGCACTTCTCTGCTACGTGCAGATAAGTTAGGAGCTGCAATTTCAGCCCGTAATAGACTTCCAAAGGGGTTAGCCTAGAAGAACCTGATTTATAGTCGATAACCCGTAGGTAGGGTTGATCGTTATCGGCCGTAGCAACGTCTAGACGGTCGATACGGCCGGCCAGCTCCATGCGTGTGCCATCGGCTAGGGTGAACGACAGGCCAGGAATTTGCCCCCCTGGGCCAAAAGCTAATTCCACACCTATGGGGCGGAACTTGCCCCGACTGGCATGGCGTCCCAGAATGCGTGCCGAGCGCTCTACCGTGCGCCCCAGTTTCTTAGCTATATGGCGTAGGCGCGAGGAGCTATCGAGAATATGGTTTTGCAGTTGTGGACCGAGTTCTTCCACAATGCCTTGGGTCAATTCACTGTATTGTTGGTCGGTCAGCTGTCCCCAATCCAGCTTGCGTTGCTCGAGTTCCATGACAAAGCGATCCATAGCGTCATGAAAGAAGTTGCCTAAGTCGAGTGCGGCCAGTTGGTAAACGGGTCGCTCCTGAAGACGTAGACCATAGGACGAGAAAAAGGCGAAGGGGCAAGCATTATAGCGTTCAATGCGGCTAATACTTGCTCGTAGCGTTTTTCCGTAAAGGCGACGCACAGCCTCACCGGATAACCTCGCTTCGCTATTGCGCCGGCTCAAACTAGCGATTACCCGTAATAGTAACGGTCGCAAGCCTGAATTTAGCAGCAGATAGGAGTATAAGTCCCACCAAATAGGTGCAGGTGGTCTACCCAGCGTAGCCTCGCGCAGCTTGACTGCTAGATTCTGTAGTGCCTGGCTAGGATGCGTTAGGTAAGGCAGCACAGCTTCGCCTGTCAAATTATCAGGTGTCAGCGGGTGTTCTTCTACTATCAGTCTTGGGAACAGCGCTTTCACCCTCTTGATTACACTCGATGGTAGCAGGCTGGCGCCCTCCTCGTTGGCTAGGGGATAACTGAGCCATAGGTATTGACTGGGACGGGTTAGTGCCGTATAAATCAAAAACTGTTCGTTAAACAAGCGGCGTTCCGTCGAGAGGCCCAGTTCGAGGTCGCAGCTGGCTAACATTTGCCGTTCATGATCTGTAAACAAACCTTCCGGCATCGCTCGTGCCGGCAAAACACCTTCATTGATGCCTAAAACTAGCGCCACCTTGACCTCTGGATTGCGCGAGCGGCCTAAGCTGGTGATTATCACCTGGTCCAGCTCGGGAGGAATGAGCCCCAGCTCCATAGCCTCCAGACCGCTCTCTAAAATGCGAGAGAACTCGGCCAAGGGCAACTCCTCATTTCCTAACCCGGCCACCAGCTCATCGAATAAGGCCACCAAAGACGCCCACACTTGCGTATGCAAGCTAGCTGCTTCTAGTTCACCTTTACCGGCTGCTAGCTCAGCCCAGCCTAATAGCGTGCTTTCCACTTGCAGCTTGTCAAGGAAGCGGTAAAGGGCAACCGTGAAATCGCGCGCGGTAGTGCCTGCTTTCAGGTCAGTGGTTAGTTCCCCTAAGTACTTAGCGACCTCATGGCGCGTCGCGTTAATTCGTGCATTGATCTCACCCAGGCTGGCTGCATCGCTACCCTGCGCTGGGTAGGGTAGCCAGTCTTTCGCTTCCAGCCAGCGGTTACTACCGCGCATACCGGTTGCCAGTACGTAGTTTTCCAGTATATCGACTGAGTCTCGCTCAAGTGGAAAGAGATCAGTTTTTAGGCAGCGAAAGACAGGCTCATAGGGAAAGTTATCCAGCACCGTCTCCAGTGCTGAGCGCACTAACTCCAGAGCCGGGTGATGATCGACGGCCCGCTTCTTATCCAGGAAATGCGGAATACCGAAGTCGGTCAATACGGTTGTCAGCAAATAGTCGTAGTCGGTGAAATCGCGTAGCGTGATGGAGATATCGCGATAGCGATATCCCTTTTCTCGGCAAAGTCGCATGATCTCGCTGGCAGCAGCCTCTACTTCGGCCCGTCGGTTGCCGGTTGCCACAATATGTAGCTTGTCTGGTTCATCTGGGAATGGTTCTGCAAAACGGTTAAAATAGTTGGCCTCTAAGTACTGCAGGGCCGCGTTGGCTTGTGAGCGTACATTTTGTTCAGCTACAACCACTGGTTCAACAGCAACTCCCAAATCCTTTGCTAACATTAGCAGTTTGTTGGCAGTTTCCCAGGGTGAGTAGAATACTTCATCATCACGCACCCGCTGCCCTAGTAAGGCGGATGGCAGGGTTAAGCTGATGCTCACTTGCGGGCAATGCAGCAACATCTGCTCAAGTACGGCGTATTCTTGCGGTGTAAAACCGCTAAAGCCATCGAGCCAAACTGGGTTACCAGCCAGGCTGGGCGACTTGGTCAGGTTAGTAGCCAACAAGTTAAGGCAGTCACCCGCATCTAAGTAGGTATCGCTGTATTGCTCGGCTAGTTCACTGCAGAGCAATGTTAAGTCGTGTAGCTTGTTATGTAACGTAGGTGTTAACCGCTGTTCGTGCTCTATTAGCACATTGGCCAAATCCTCAGGCGTCACTTGGCAACTTTTCAGTTCGCTCACCAGTTCGGCCAGCTTGCCGGTAAAGCCCGGCTGTTGTGCTGAACGATAGAAGGTGCGTAGCTCATGTTTGTGTTGCTCTACTACACGGCGGATGATCATCTGTCGCCCCAGTTCTCCTACTTGTACCAAGGCAGCGCCTGCTACTTCATGCAGCATCTGATAAGCCAGGCGCTGAAAACTGACCACACGGGCGCGCATCAGGCCCGGTACGCTGCCGCTAGTGGCCAAACTACGCTCAGCCTGCGAGGTAGCTTGCTCTGGAACTAATAGCCAGAGGGGGTAGCCACCGGGGCTGCCAGTAACTAAGTCGTTAATTTCTTTATAAATGAATGTGCTCTTGCCGCTGCCGGCGCGGCCTAAGATAAGTCGCAAACTCACTTTATCCTTACACCTCCCACATCTAGGCGGTAAGTTCTCTTGCCTAACAAGTTCCTTTTAGCGCGGTCAGATTCCTGCTTATGTCTTTTGGTAGCTTTAGGTGATTGCTCAATGAGGCAGGAAAGCGCGCCCGACAAAGGGAATTAAGGCTAGTGAAGCTAGTATTGCTTTCGTAGGAGCGAGACCTTGTCTCGCCTGCCAAGGGGAGGTGTTTTTTTGCGTTTGTTACATACATCCGACTGGCACCTGGGACGCCCGTTAGAAGGGCGCAGTCGCCAACAAGAACAGGAGCAGTTTGTCGACGAGATTTGCGCTATTGCTAATCAGCAGGCTGTGCAGCTGGTGATTATTGCAGGCGATATCTTCGATACATATAACCCACCGGCTTGGGCCGAGCAGCTTTTCTGTGATGCCCTAGATCGCCTGGCCTTAGGTGGCAAGCGGGCAGTTGCTGTAATTGCCGGTAACCATGATAGCCCCGATCGCCTCAGCGCGGTACGCCCCTTAGCGCAAAATCAGGGCATCGTTATTCTGGGTTTGCCTCAAGAAGCGCCGGAGCTGGCGCAAAGACAGAACTCAGAGCGAGTGCGCACCGTTGCCCAAGGGGTAGGTTGGGTTGAATTAGCCCTACCCGATTGCGAGCATACAGCGGTGCTCTCCCTTTTGCCTTATCCATCCGAGTCGCGCTTAGGGCGGCAGCTGAGTGTCCCACTCGAGGAATATTCTCTGCGTGATGCTTACTCAGAAGTAGTGAACGAGATCTTTCAGGCACAAGCAGCCAATTATCGGCCTGGTACAGTGAACATAGCTGTCTCCCATTTATTCGTGCAAGGTAGCATGAGTAGCGAATCAGAGCGCCCAATTGAAATTGGCGGCGCCTGCACAGTTGCTGTTGAGCATCTACCGGCCGGAGCTCAATACATCGCCTTAGGGCATTTGCATCGTCCCCAGCAGGTAAAGCAGTCAATTGCCCCGGCCTATTATTCCGGTTCTCCGCTGGCCTACAGCTTTTCCGAGGCCAACCATAGCAAGGCAGTCTACTTAGTCGATGTGGTTCCCGGTCAGGCGGCTGAGGTAAAACCTTGCCCTCTCAGTGCTGGGATTCCTTTGCAGCGGTGGATTTGTAGCGGTGGTTTGGCAGAAGTCGAGCAGCGCATTGAGGCTGCGCAAGGCAAGCCCGCTTGGGTTGATCTGGAGGTACATGTGCCCGAGTGGTTGAGTAACGAAGCGGTGGCTAGGTTGCGGCAGGCCTGGCCTTGGCTGGTTAATATTAGGAGCGTTTTGCCGCAGGAGGCAACACGTCAGCGGTCAGAAAGGCTGTCAAGTTTGGCCTTGCCCGAGATATTCAATCGCTTCTATCAACGTAGGCGAAATGGGGGTACCCCACCGCAGGAATTGGTGGAGCTCTTTGTTGATTTAGCCAATACGGTTGCCCAGCAGGGTGGGGAAGGGGTAGATAACGCATGAAACCAATTCGCCTGGTCATTGCTGGTCTAAATAGCTTCAAAGAGGAACAAACAATTGATTTCACTAGGCTCTGTCAGGGTACGGTATTTGGTATTTTTGGCCCTACCGGAAGTGGCAAGTCGACCGTAGTCGACGCTATCACCCTAGCCCTCTATGGCAGTGTCAAGCGAGCCACTCGACGGACGCAAGGGATTGTGAACAAAACACTAGATGAAGCCAGCGTTTTGTTTGAATTTCAACTAGGTAGCGGAGCCGAGTGTAAACACTATCTAGTTGAACGCAAGTACGTGGCCAAAGATGAAAGTGTCAACTGCCGTTTGGCCAGACTGAGTGAGTTACAGGACGGGGAAACAATTGTCTTGGCAGATAAGCCATCGCTAGTTGATCAAGCTATTCAAGATATCTTAGGTTTAACAGAAGATGATTTTACGCGGGCTGTTGTACTCCCGCAAGGCCGCTTTGCAGAGTTTCTTAATCTACAGGGTAGCGAGCGCCGGCGAATGCTGGAGCGCATTTTTGGGCTGGAGGAGTACGGCGAGCAACTGAACAAATTAGTCAATGATCGCTTGAAAATGGCTGAAAACGATTACCTGGGCATTAAGCGTTCGCAAGAAGTGCTGGGGGAGGCAACAGCTGAAGCTGTGCAAGCTGCCCTGCGGTTGGAGCAGGCCAGCAAAAGGGAGCTGCAAGCCAGTAAATCAGCTTCTGCTGAAGCCAGGAATCAGCAAGAAGAGTGGGGTCGTATACGAGAGCGCCAGCAGGAACTAGAAGCAGTGCGCCAGTCTCTTGCCAAATTACAGCAGCAAAGCACACAAATCCATGACCTAGAAGCAAAACTCGAGCGACAAGTAGCCGCTCAACGTGTAGCCGGTGCTTTACAGGCCTTCGATACAGCGGCCTGGCATGCCGCAGAGGCAACCACTGCCTTGCAGCAGCTGACAGCCGAGGTAACGCAGATTGAGCAGGCAGAGCGGCAGGCACAAGTAGCCGCCCAAGCTGCTCTGGTAGCCAAGCAAGCGCAGGAAGGGCCATTATTGCAGAAACTTGAGCAACTGAAGCGCGCAATTGCCTTGGAGCAACAGGTGGCAGCACTAGTCTCCAAATTGGCGGCACGGGAAGCGGCAGGGGTAGCCTTGAAGGAGCAGTTAGCTACAGAAGAGCAGGCGCTCGATGTCTTGCGGGCGACCTCCTTGGAATTGGATCAAACATTGCAGGCTTGGCAACAAGAGCAAGAGCAGCACCGTATTGCGCCAGAGCAACGGGAGCAACTGGCCCAAGCGGTTGCTGTGCAAGATAGCTATGCAGCCCTAGCTAAGCAGCTAGGGGAAGTAACGGCAGATTGTGTGGAGAGGCAAAAGCAGGTAGCTG
>DIPA01000124.1:11384-13858 GCA_002427055.1 Firmicutes bacterium UBA5500
GCCCAGGCAGAGTTGGCCAGCGCCGAAGCACAGTTAGCCACTCAGCGGGCAGCGCAGACTGAGCAGCAAGAACTGCTGGCCAAGCTGCTTGCGCAAGCGCCGGCTAGCGTAACCAGCCAGCAACTGACTACAGCCAATGCCTATCTAAAGGAAGCACAGCGGTTGGCCTATGATGGAGGTCGACTTACACAGTATCTGCAGACGGTAGCTAATCTAGAATCAACCGTCGGTCAAATTCAGCTGCAACTAGCAGCAGCTAGAGAGGAGGGCCTGGCAGCAGAACAGGCAGTAAGGGCTGCCGAGCAGACAGTCACTCAATTAGAGCAAGAGTCAGTGACTGCGCGAGGGCAAAACATGGCGGCCCTCCTGGCGCAGACCCTGCAGCCGGGCCAGCCTTGCCCAGTCTGTGGCTCCAGTCATCATCCTGCGCCAATTGCCGACGTCGTTAGCACTCAAGTAGAGGAAGTCGAGAAAGCTCTCGCCGCAGCCCGCACTCAGCTAACGCAGCAGCAAGCTCTGCGAGCAACGGCTGCAGCTACTCTGGTTGCGCAACAGGCAGAGCTAAAGCGGCAGCAGGCGGCTTTACTCGAGAACAAGCGTGAATTACAGATATATGAGGCCAAAGTTAAGCAGCAACTAAGCAAGTTCCCGACAGAATGGGTGACAGGCAACGCTTGGTCAGCCGTTCCTCCTTTGGCCCAGGAGCACCTAGATAAACTCAGCGAAAGTTTCAGCCAACGAGCCCGGTGGGAAAATGAGCTTGACCAAAGCAAAGCAGCACTGGAAGCCTGCAGAGAGCTATTCTTGCAGCAGCAGCAACAAATAGAACTACTGACCCAGGCCATTGCGGCTCACCAAGCGGAGCTAGACCGCTTGCTCACCCGCCAGACCGGTTTGCAGGAGGAAATTGCTCGTAAACAGTCTGAACTTAATAGTTGCCTAGCAGCTTTAGGCCAGACGAATTTGACAGAGGCGCGTAGCCACTATCAAGAGCGAGATAAACGTTTGGTTGAGCTAGAGCGGCTGATCAAACATAGACAAGCTGAGAAAGAGCAGCTGCATGTGCAGATACGGCAAGCTGAGCAGGCAATAGGCAAGACAAAGGAGCAGCAAACAGAAGCCCGCGCGGAATATCGCTTGCACAAAGAACAGCTGAGTGCTCTGCAAACAGAATTAGAAGGGCTCACAGGAGGGGCTGGCGCCACAGATCTGCAGGAATCTGCCCAACTGGCCTTGGCTACGTTACGCGAACAGGCTGATAACACGCAGCTCGCTTGGGAGCAAGTAGGCAAGCAATTGGCCATTGCCAGGCAAAACTTCAGTGCTGGGCAAGAGGCTAGTCGCTTGGCCGCTATCACTCATAGGCAGACGGAGTCGGTGCTAGCGGTGGCGCTGGAACGCGAGCAGTTTGTAACTCGCGGGGAGGCTGAAGAAGCCTTAGGTTGGGCTGAGCTGGTAGCAGAGTGGCAGCAAACAATTAGCACTCACAAGAAGCAAAGTGAATTTCTGCAGGGCCGTGCGGCTGAGCTAACAAAACTGCTGGCCGGGCAATCCATCAGCGAGCAAGACTGGCTGCAAGTAGTTTCGCAGGCACAAGTAGCAGAAGAGCAGTATTTGCAGGCCGTAGAGGCCTTAGCCACCGCCCAGGCGGCGCTTACCAATGTACAGGAGCGGCATCAGCAGTGGTTAGAGCTAGAAACAGAACTGCAACGGATCGCCAAGCAGAAAGACTTGCTCAGCGAACTCGTTTCTCTATTGCGGGGCAATGCACTGGTAGAATTCATGGCAGGCGAGCATCTAGACGCCATAGCAGGCATCGCCACCGACTGGCTGGATTTGTTGACCGGCCAACGTTACGCACTAGAGGTAGCACCTGACGGAGGTTTCCTGATTCGGGATGATGGCAATGGTGGTGTGAAACGTCCAGTCTATACCCTATCCGGAGGCGAAACGTTTATTACCTCCTTAGCTTTAGCCTTAGCACTTTCATCGCAGATTCAGTTGCGCGGTAGGCATCGCCTGGAGTTCTTCTTCCTTGATGAAGGCTTTGGTAGCCTTGATCCTAACCTGTTGGAAGTTGTCATGGGATGCCTAGAACGCATGCAGGGGCAGGCCATGTCAATCGGCATTATCAGTCACGTGCCTGAGCTAAAAGAGCGCGTGCTGCGCCAAGTGGTAGTCTCGCCCGCCCAGCCCGGCGGCCGCGGTTCCCGCGTCCAAGTAATCGCCGGCTGAGACAGGGGGACGTTCTGAGACCACTAAAAAAGTCCCTCGCAGTCCGGGAGAAGGTCGTTGGTCCTGCGTAAAGCGCATTGGGGCCTCCAATAAAAGGTGCTTAGACATCGACGACTAGGAGAGGCCAACTGTTTGAGCTTAGGCGAGTTTTGGCCGCTCCCGGCGATGGCTAAGCACCTACCTCCAGTGAACTAGGCCACAAGCGCGCGAGTAGGACCACGACCTTTATCAGCAGTCTC
>DIPA01000043.1:0-6213 GCA_002427055.1 Firmicutes bacterium UBA5500
CTCAGGAAAGGGGAGATACGCCTGAGCTATTTTGAGGGAATCCAGCACGACTTAACGGAGGAGGACATAATGCGAAAAATAAGGTTTGCCCATATAAGTGACACCCACTTTGATTGCAAGGGAGCCAGTCAGTTCGTTAGAACGTTAAGCAAGGAATATTCCACCAAACAGAAGCTTATAGACTTACTCATAAGCCTACCTCCATTAGACTTTATTCTGCTTACAGGGGACCTTGTGCATGAAGGTGAAGCAGAGGATTACAGTGAGTATAGGCAGATCTTCGACACATATGCCCCTGCCACGCCTCTGTTTTGTGCCATGGGGAATCACGACAAACGGCCTCAATTTGCCAGAGGTTTCCTAGGAGTGGATATGGACAACAGCCCTTACTTATACTCAAGAACATATGGGGACTTAAGAATCATCTGCCTAGACAGCGCCTTCGAATATGGAGTTGATGGGTACATCTCGCCTGATCAGACGAAGTGGTTAGAGGAACAACTGAGTGTCCCTTACGGCAGAGGGACAATTATTCTGAGCCATCATCCGTTCATAAGTGAGGCCGCTGGGGTATCCGCAAAAGTCAACCAAGATTTTGAGAGGATTGTAAGAAACAGCGACATCATAGGTTTCTTTAACGGGCATATACACACCAGCTGTTATTCCTTTTATCTCAATAAGCCCCATATAACAGCAGAATCCATGAGTTTTGGGATTGACATGGCAAATGGTGAAGCCATTTACTCAAACAGAACCGGCTATAGTTTGTGCTGTGTTGAGGGCAGAGAGATATCCGTGGCGTCACGGACCATCCCATCTCACTTTACAGAGCTGCAGAGAAAAAGGCTTTACTAGTTTTCTATCATGCCTCAGTTTCCTCAAGACCCTAAGGCATCCAATCCAGCCCATTGAGAGCGGATACGGAAGATTCATCAAGTTGGTGCGAAGGGCATAGCTCATCTCAAAATGCCCTAGGATAGTGGGTTCGACTTCGGTTGTCTTCACCAAGTATACGACTGTTTCTGCTGATAGGGTATTGTTATGTAAATGAGGAGCAAACGAGCGGTATTCGGAGTGGTTTCCGAGTACCGCTTTTCGCGGTGTGCCTCGCATGGGCGTCTTCTTCCCGCCCATAAATAATGGAAGGAGAAAGGTACTGCTATAGCGAACTAGTGTGTGCAAAGCCTCGCGATCAAACAGTCATTCTTGGTGACTCGGTAGAAGAGTGGCTTGTATACTATAAGCTTTGCTAATTTGAAGGAGAGGTGGAACAAGCGTGATTGAGCAACTGAAGCAAGAGGCCCTAAGACGCGGAGACAGACTCCAGGTAGTATCCATAGGCCGTCTATCCGCCCTAAAACATGAGATTGACTTCTTTATCAATACTGCGGACCTAAACTCATTCCAGAAGTGGATTGTAGGCAACCTATACAAGTTTGAACTGCCAAGCGTAGATTTTTCTATTCAATCCATCATTATGGTCGCGATTCCACATCCCGCGTACGCAAAGGTTGGGTTTATTAGGAACGGGAAAGCATACAACCTGATGAGCAACATCATGTCCGACTTCGAACGAAGCGAAAACTATCTGCTTGACTTCCTTACTCCAATGAACCACCACATAGTGGCCGCACCTAATTTGCCACTGAAGCGGTTGGCGGTCCATAGTGGCTTAGCAGCGTACGGGAGAAACAACATAACCTATGTCGATGGGTTGGGCAGTTTTCTCTCATACGCAGCGTATTTCTCAGATGTACCCTGTAATGATAGTGAATGGACAGAGGTGAGGCTGTCAGAGCGCTGTACTCACTGCGATATTTGTCTCAACAAGTGTCCGACCAACGCCATTAGGAAGGATACTTTCTTGATAGATAATGAAAGATGCCTATCGTATTTGAATGAAAATCCAGGGGAGTGGCCAGAGTGGCTGCCGCTGTCGGCACACCATTGTGTATACGACTGCCTGAAATGTCAAATTGTGTGCCCAATGAATAGAGGTTTTGCTAGCAATATCGTGGAGTCAATTAAGTTCAGCGAAGAGGAGACCGACATATTGCTCTCAGGAAGGGGCTTTGATACGTATTCCGATGTTCTCAAGCACAAGACAAGCGTGCTCGGGATAAATAACTGGCTTGCTGCTATTCCGAGAAACCTGAGTATCTTGTTCGAACTGATAGATGACCATAAGGAAATCCATCTGTAGTTCGCTCAGCGCCATTTCCCGACGTACGTTGATTCGCTCTGTTTCTTGTGAACTGGATAATATGTAGCGTGACTCAAGTGCAGTGATAGAGTAGATTAAGGAGAAACCAAGATCGGCTGTTCTATGAAAAATCGGGAAAGGTGAGGGGTATGAAGATCTTACTTGTAAATGGTAGCCCGCATGAAAAGGGATGTACGTATACGGCTTTGCAGGAAATAGCCAAGACACTAGAGGCCGAGGGTATTGCAGCTGAACTTTTCCATATCGGCACAGAGCCTATCTCTGGCTGCACCGCCTGCGGTGCTTGTAGGGAGTTGGGGAAATGTATTATACCAGACTGTGTGAATGACTTTCGAGAGCTGGCAAAGGATGCCGATGGCTTCATCTTCGGGTCACCGGTCCATTATGCAGCGGCAAGTGGAGCCCTGACCTCTTTCATGGATCGCTTGTTTTATTCTGATCGGGGCCAGTCCTTTTATCTCAAGCCTGCAGCGGCAGTTGTATCTGCCAGACGTGGCGGGACGACCGCTGCCTTTGATCAACTCAACAAGTATTTTACGATAGCGCAGATGCCGATTATTTCTTCAAACTACTGGAACATGATCCATGGAAACACTCCCGAGCAGGTCATGCAGGATGTGGAGGGCTTACAAATCATGCGTGTGTTGGGAAGAAATATGGCGTGGTTCCTAAAGTGTAAAGAGGCTGGCTTGAAAGCAGGTATTCAGTTTCCGGAACGAGAAGCAAACATCTCTACGAACTTCATTCGCTGATTATGGCATAGCCAGGACGGGCTACACAGATATGTAGTCAAAAAAGGGGAGCGGCTAGCACACAGAGCTTCCTGTGCCTTGAATGCATGAAGCCCTAACACTGGAACGGACGGTGCTCCGGCAAGGCGGTAAAAATAACAAGGAGAGAGCGTTAGTAGTTGCTTTCTCCTTTGATTATTGAGGGAGGGAAAGAATAGCGTCGTCCCTATTATTTGTCAGCGAGTATACCCTGTAGCAAAAGTTTAAAATGATCCACTGCCTGCTGTTTCAAGTCAAATTCGGGATGACGAATACACCACTCGTAGGTGAGACCTCGGAATGCCATTACAAAGTGGCGGGAAAGGGTCTCGGCCGTCAAGATGCTCTTAAATTCCCCCCTCTGGATCCCTTTTTCCAGTATGCCGTTAAGTAGTGTGTAAAGTTCACGGTTGTACCCCTTAACCGCGTCAGGGCCAGTAGTTCCTGCAAGTAGCATCTGGTAAGTCTTCTTCATGTTTTCACAGCCGATTGTGCCTACTAGCACATCGGCTATTTTTTCGATCAGAGCAAGGAGTGCCTCTGGTGCTGGGGTATCAGAGGGCAGCGTTTCCAAGAAAGTCTTGTACTCCGCATCAGCGCGGGCAGCATAATCGGCCAGCAACAGGGCAATTAACGCATCTTTAGAGTCAAAATGCACATAAAAAGCCCCTTTTGTAATGCCAGCTTCATCGGTAATATCTTGTACGCTGACGTCGGTCGAATCACGCTCTGCAAATAGCTTCTCAGCTATGTCATAAATCCTCTGTTTTGTTTCTGCTCCTTGCGCTTTTCTCTTATTAATTCTTTTCTTTTTCATCTTTTTTCTCCTCAACCTATTAAAGATAATGTATAATAAACCAAGTCACTAACCTAGTTTACTAAATCAGGTTATGATGAGTAAATTATAGCATCTGTCATTTTTTATTTCAAATCTCTTGATGTGTAGGCAATCTTGTTGGGGGGGATATCAATGAGAAGAAAAACGACACTCCTAGTTTTGCTGACGCTCTTGCTGCTGCTTGAACCGCTAAGCGGAAGAGTGGTAATGGCTGCCGAACCCCAAAGTACGGGTAGCGTTGAGTACAACAGAATTGTTACCACTTATCCCATAATGAACGCAGCTGGGATTAACGACTTAGGGTTTCTGACTAAGTTCATCGGGGCGGATAACAACTCTGTCTTCAATGTCGCGCCTGGGTTTACCAGGAATTATGCTAATGGGTCGGCTGAGAAACCTAACAATTTGTCGTTTGATACCACGTTTCGCCATCAAGACGATAGCAATACCTATAATGTGGAGTATCAGTACCAAATGGAAGAGGCGCTTAGCCCAGCCATTAAAAAAGGTGATATGAAGGTTGCCTTGATGGCCAACCTGACCAACGACAATCACTGGAACGCCATACGTCATCTTGATAAAAAAACTGCCTACCCTGAGGCTTGGATCAGTACTTACTCTAAATACCTGATCGAGCATTCAACCAAGCAATATAACAGTGATACGACCAAGACCATGGGCAAGTACAGCTTTGTACCAATCGGCACCGATCCTTACGGCCACCATCTATATTTCGGCGCTATTGGGCATGTTTGCACCTGTGGCTCCTCTAAGGTTTCTAACGTCAGCATTATTCTGGCCGACACTGTTGGCCCATGCGTCACCTCTGTTGTGGCCAGTAGCGACCGCAGCGACGGTAGCCTGAACCTGAGACCGGGTGAAATGATCTATTTCACCCTGCAATTCGATGAACCCATTCGCTTTGCCGATGATACGGCAATGTCGTTGGCCAATGCCCCCAAGCTGAAGCTGGAACTACGGGGCATTACCGACAATGTGGTCAAGAATGTCGCGGCTGAAGCCTCCTTGATAAGTCTGGATGGGGATACGCTGACCTTCGCTTATCAAGTCCCAGCCACCTATACACTGCCTGAGGGAAACGTCAACACTAATTTCTATATCTCGGCAATTGCACCTTACTCTGAGCAGACATCGTGGGTGAGTGACAGCAATGTCTTCAACCTCAGATTATTTGGCAAGAACGGAGCCTCTGGCAACTACTTGGATCACAGCAGCAAGACTAGCTCGCTGATCGTTGATATGGCCGGCAACCCGCTGGATATTGCTAGATCGACCCGAGGCCTGAAAGCGGCAGCGTATCTTGATGGCATTGTTCCGACGGTTACCGCTATTGATGTCGCTGGTCGCGCTGAGGTGAGCGGGGAGTCCTCAGTGAGTGACGTTTATGCCCGTATCGGTGAACCGCTCGGCTTCTTCGTGCAGTTCTCGGAACCAGTGCAATATGTACGCCAGACCACCGGTGAGGCAGTGCCCTTCGATAGGGGCTATCTAAGTGACGGCAGACTACTACCAGGAGCCCAGAGCATGATGTTCGTTGGTAGCGACACTATCGAGCTGCTGGCCGAGCTGAACATTATGGAAGGCAGTCAGCCAGTGACAGCCGCTGCCCAGTACGTTACGAATGTGCGGTTGAAGGATGGCAGATCTGCCTCCCAAGTTTACTTTCGGACATCTAGCTCGGTCAACCATGACATGTCTGCTTTGGTCTATGCGGGCGGAGCTGAGATGCCAGTGGGGATCAACCGCATTTACCTACAGGATAGCTCGTCGGCCAAGTATTACCTGGCCGACGCCAGCGGCAATCCCTATGCCACCGAAATGACATATATCGACGCTCCTGAGGGCCAACGCCTGCTGCCCAAGCAGCAACAATGGTTGGATCTTGGCAAGCCGCAGGTTGCTACCAACTTGACGGCCGAAGGGGGCAAGTATCGGCCCATGACCTATGGCGGAGAGCATGATGCAACTGCCTTCTGCTTCCCAGTGCTAATTTCCGATCCCCCCACCGACAGCACTAGTCTAGCGAGCGGTAGCAACGGGGCAACTGGCTACTTCATGTGGCGTGATGAGCAGGAATTGCCACCGCCGTATGTGGACAAATATCCGTTTGAATATGCTGTCACTGGTAGCAGCGAGCAGCCAGACGGCAGTGCGTATCGGCCCGCTATGACCTACGACAAGTATCCCTTTACCCAGATCGACTCCGGCAATTTCATCCATATCCGCTTTGTAGAAGGTGTAGACTACAACTTCAGCACCTCTCAGTTGGTCGTCTACCCAGTAGACCACGCCAACAACCAAGGCTCAGGGACATCTTTCACCCTAGACTTTACTGTCGATCGGCGCCCCCCGATCATTGA
>DIPA01000043.1:6365-8761 GCA_002427055.1 Firmicutes bacterium UBA5500
AGAGCTCTTCTACTTATTACTATAGCAGCGGTGAAATCCGCGCCTCCATACGGTTCCGCGATGTCAGTAGTATGAACAGTCTTGAGTATCAGTGGACGCCAATAGGAACTACGCCCACTGAGTGGTTGCCCGTGGCTTCATATAATACTGGCGGTACCAGTAATTATAGATATTATGATTTCAGCCTAAAGCTTAGCGCTTTGCCCACCGGTGTTAATCATCAGTACACCTTACATGTGAGAGGTACCGATGCTGCCGGTAATAGCAGTTCCGCGAGTTTTGATCATCGGCTTGATCTAGGTTATCCTGCCTATGGTCTGGAGTTCGCAACCGACCCCACACAGCCTAATGGCAGCCATAGTTTGCTGCTCAGCCCTGCTAGTGGTGATAAAGCGGCAGACGTAGTCTGGGTACTGGTCAAACAGCCACCGGAAAACCAGTCGTACCCTGATGTGGTCTGGTACTGGCGCAGAGTAGTCAACATGACGAGCATCAGTGGACCGGTAGACTTGCTAGCTATCAATGCTGCGGACTGGCACCCGTGTGATGTAAGTGTTTGGGATCTGGACAGGGTAAATGAGAATGGCTTAACGGTGTGGCGGCCTGGCAAGTCATACAGCGATCGTAATTGGTACGGCAAGGAGCAGGAGTTCATTGAATACATGAACCAATATCGGCCGCTGGAAGTCACTATCATCGCCCGGCAGGACTGGAAGTATTACGTTACAGATTTTATATTCTACGACGAGATATACTCGACCAATACATATACCTTCAACTACGCTAGCGATTATCTGATTGGTGGCTCTGGCACCATCAATAGCATTACCATCACTCCACAAAGCGCGGTTTCCCCTAGCATAGGCAGTGAAGAAGTGCTTGCCGCTTCCCCGGAAGAACTGCTGATGCCTCGCAGCTTGGATGGGGCGGTATTTGGCGTGTCTTTGGCCAATGCCCGTTATGCGGCATACGGTTTGCAGGATATCGACTTTGAGAGTGACGATACTGTTTTTGCCCTGTACAAGACGGGGGAAGGAGCAAGCGAATTTCCTGTTTTCAGTAGCAAACTCGTGGCCAAAGCATACCAGGAGGTTGCTATCCCGGCCGGAGCGGTGACCGAGACCGGAAATTATAAGGTGATGGTATCGGTTAAGGCCCGGGGCAGTGGTCACATCGACCGTAAAGAGTATACCAATATCCTAGTAGACCGCCGCGAGCTAGCTACCTACGGCGTTTCCGGAGTGACCACAACCCAACCGTTGGGTGATTTTGGGGACGTGACCGTAAGCACCGATTACGCCATCACCGACAGCGAGCAACCCGGCACCATCGGTGTCAGCGCCAAGCCGAACGCTGAGCAGTATGTCCAGTTCTGCGCCGAGGTTGATAGCCTGTCTATCCACGGTGAGCCGCATTTCGCTACCTACCTGAAGGTCTGGAACGAAACTGCCAGTGCCTTATTAGGCGAGGAAGCTGCCTACCCCTGGATCTACTTGCCCGAAGAGCGGCAATACCGGACCGTGGTCTTAACAGAGGCTAATCGGGCGCAGGTTTTGCTTGACCTAGCTAGCAGTGACGTGGGCAAGGCAGCAATCCTGCCCATTCTGCCTGGGCAGAACGTAATTAAGTATCAGTTTGCCCTACCTGGTGGTTATCAGACGCCGGAGCAGACTCTGTTGATGGATGCAGCGACTGAGGCGCCCATGATTAGCATGCAGCTATCCCCAGAGTTGGGGAATGGCCTTGCCACCAGCCAAGACATTGCAGCTACCATCGGGCTATTGCAGAGTCCTGTGGTAGACACAGACACCTTGCAGTTAGGAATGCTCGGCGATGCCGCCATGAGCGAGACCTTCGCCAGCAGTCGGAAAGTCACCTTGAGTGAAAACGGCGATTACTGTTTCTACGTCCTAGATAAGTTCCACAACGTTGGTTATCAGCAGGTGACTGTTGACTACATTGATCGGGAAGGTCCCGTGTTGAATGTTATCGATTACTCTGGCGTCGGCCGCACCGACTTTCAGTTCTTAGTGCAGTTAGGGGATGATTTAGGCACAGATGGGTGCCAGTTATTCGTACAGTTTGATGATGATTACTGTAACCTGTTAGGGGTGCAGCCTGGCAATGCTTTTGCAGTACCTCTAGAGCATAGTTGGCAGGCTACATCCGTTTCTAACAGCGGTCTGTACGAAGCGACCAGTGTTGATGATGTAAGTCTCGGCAAGAAGGTAATCAGGTTCTCCGGCGTCTTCAAATATGACGATAACGCTAACGCATCGGCGACCGCAGGCCGAACCATCACTCTTTTTGCGGTGGATCGCGCTGGCAACAAGTCAGACAAGTGGGTAAAGACAGCGATAGTGCCTAATCAGCCAATCACCTACGTCAAGGGTGAG
>DIPA01000043.1:8829-10630 GCA_002427055.1 Firmicutes bacterium UBA5500
AATCACCTACGTCAAGGGTGAGCTGAACTCAAGCGGCTTTGCAGCTACCTTTAGTGGGCCCGTCATGTTAAGCACGCCGCATGAGTCAACAGCACAGCCGGTCTATTCGGTCACTAAGCAGCAGTTGCCTTTCTATAGCAACGGTATTTATCCGTTGGACTGTGTGGACATCTTCGGTTATCGGTATACGGGTAACATTACGGTAAACCAGTACGATGCCCTCTATGCCCATAGTGTCACTATCTCTGAAACTGTGCCTACTAACCAGGATGTGCAGATAGTGCTGAATGCCGCCTTCAACCTCGATGTCACCTTAGAGTTGCCCGAGAGTATGGCCGGGGGAGAAATCAGCCGCGTGCTTGACGCCGATGGCAAAGCCGTGGGGGCGCTAATAACTATGCACAGTAACGGTAGTTTCTCCTACGGAATACAACCAAAGAACAGCGCCTATCCAACACAAATGCGTAGCCTGTCTGTGCAGAACATCGATAAGACACCGCCGCAAGTAGCGCTCGAATGGGTTTACACTGCTGACATTATCGATGGTAAGACGGCCGGCGATATTATTGTTTCCTTGCAGGGCGATGAGGAACTGCAGGGGGTGGAAGGTACGGGTACCACCCACACCTTCACTGTAAACGATCAAGAGCTGTTTGTTTTCCACTACGCTGATTTGGCGGGGAATGACGGTTATATCACTGCTACCCCTGTGGTAGAGATTGTAGGCAAGGAATTGGTTCCGTCAGACACCACTCAACCCAGCTATGAGATTGAGGTTTACCGCACGGAAAGCGGCATCAGCAGCAAATTAGCCGGCTATACCAAGTCAGCCTATGAGGTACTAACTGAGAGTGAGCGGGCTGACGCTTTCCCGCTGTTTTCGGGGGTGTTGCAGCTGTGCTTTACCCCATACGATGAGAACCAAGTCAGCATCAGTTTGCAGGACGCTCCTCCTGAGGGTGTTGCGCTCAGCGGTTGGACCGTCAGTGTCACTGACAACGTAGACTTCACAGTGGCGCTCACCGATGCCAAGGGTAACCGGACTTTGGTGCCGATCAGTATTAATCAGGCCGACAATACCCCTCCTGTCGGTACGGTTACCTACGTTAGGACTGCTCCGTACGTTATCAGGGGTTATCTAGAGGTGAGTGATGAGGGCGGTGGCCCAGTTATCCTCAAAAACACCAGCGGTGTGCAAGTTGAGATGGGGAAGTACTACCATGAGTTCCCCGATAATGAGAGTTTCACTTTTATCTTCGCTGATGCTGCCGGCAACATTGGCACTACCGTTGCGGTGGTTAGCAGCCTAGACATGAGCCCTCCTAGTGGCACTATCTCGCAATGGGTACCTTACTTCATTGACGAAAACGGCATTGCCCATTTGAACCAGCTTTCCGACCGGCCAACCAACTCCGACGTCAGCGTATTTTTACAGTTCAACAAGCCTATTCGGACGCTAACTCCGCGGATGACTAGTGGCCAGCTGCAAGACATTTCACTTTCACATACAGAGGATAGCGCCACGGTTGTATTCCGGCAGAATGCTTCCCTGGAAATAGAATTCCAAGCTCTCAACGGGCGTAGCAGTCGCTTAGCTCTCGAAGTCGACATCATCGACAAGCAGGCACCAGTGCTCACTGCGGCACAAACTGCGGCCAGCTCAAAGTCTGTCACCTATTCCTTCACTGCTGATGAGCCGGTCTTCTTCGTGGATGGAGGGGTTGTATCCCAGGCCGCCACCAGCTTTAACAAGGTCTTCGAACTGAATGGCGATTACGATTTGAAGTTCACCGACCTAGCC
>DIPA01000043.1:10708-11124 GCA_002427055.1 Firmicutes bacterium UBA5500
GAAGTTCACCGACCTAGCCGGTAACTCGACCATCACTCGGGTAACGGTTACTGGTATCGATCGTACCCCGCCAACCCTAACTATCACCGGCCTACCGGGCAGCGGAGCGGCCATGACTAATCAAGCCGTCAGCTTCCTTGCCTCGCTGGATGAACAGGGAACGCTCGCTTTCCGCGGCGTAACCTATTCGGTAGCAGTTGGGCAGGCGCAGCAACTACAGGTTGACCATAACGGCAACTATGAGCTAATAGCCACCGACCTAGCTGGCCTAATTACGCGCTACACAGCGGTTATCAACTGCATCGACAGAACGCCCCCCCAGATCCTGTATTCCGGAGGCGAGCTGCTGGTTAGTCAGGGAACTGCTCTGGCCACTGTCGAGCGGCTAGTGCGCGAGCAGATACAGATCTATGACA
>DIPA01000046.1:0-5314 GCA_002427055.1 Firmicutes bacterium UBA5500
TTCAGAAAAGTGATGCTCGGCTAGAGCCTCCAATCCAGCTAGAGTTGTGCCGCCTGGGCTAGAGACTTGCTTCCGTAGTTCAGCTGGGGTACGATCGCTAGCTCTAAGCATGCTCGCTGCTCCCAACAATGTCTGCTCAGTCAGAGCACTGGCAGTGGCCTCATCTAAACCAGCTGCGATGCCCCCTGCCTGCATCGCCTCTGCTAACAGATATACATAGGCTGGCCCACTTCCAGATAGGGCCGTTACGGCATCCATCATAGGCTCAGGCACTTGCCGAACTATACCCGTGGCCGAGAATAGCGCCTCTGCCACAGCCAAATGCTGCGTTTCTGCATATTGGCCGGGGCAAATGGCAGTCGCCGCTAAGCCAACTGCGGCAGCAGTGTTAGGCATAGCACGTACTACCGGCATCTCTTTTGGCAGAGACTTTTCCAACTGAGTCGTTGGTATACCCGCTAATAACGATATTACCAACTGGCCAGCATTTAACTGCGTTCGGTAAGAGGCTAGCGCAGTCCTAAGATCCTTGGGTTTAAACGACAGTATAACTACAGATGCTTGCGGTAATAGCTCACAACCATCTGTCTGATCTGTAGNNCCAACTGAGAGGTTGGTATGCCTGCCAATATGGATATTACCAGCTGGCCAGCATTTAACTGCGCTCGGTAAGAGGAAAGCGCACTCCTCAGATCTTTGGGTTTGAAAGAGAGCACAACTACAGATGCTTGCGGCAGTAGCCTACAGCCATCTGTCTGATCTGTAAGAATGCCATATTGCTGCTGTAGTTCTTGACAGCGCTCTACCCGAACATCAGCAGCCATGATCTGCTTCGCCATTAGAACTCGCTGCCCCAGCAGACCCTTGATCATTGCCTCGGCCATGGCACCAGCACCAAGGAAGTAAACTAAGTTGTCTTTTGTCATGATGCTACTCCTCCTTCTAGTGACCAGACTATCTCGTCTGCCCAGTACCACTAATAAGATATTTATAAGTCGTGAGCCCAAGAATCCCTGTCGGTCCGCGGGCATGTAGTTTCTGAGTACTAATGCCAATTTCTGCTCCTAACCCCAGAGCATAACCATCACTAAAGCGAGTAGAAGCATTGTGGTACAAACAGGCAGCATCTACACCAGCAAAAAAACGACTAACACTAGCATCATCAAGCGATACGATGGCTTCTGAATGACGCGTGCCATAGCGCTTAATGTGAGCAATGGCTTCATCCACCGAAGCAACCTGCTTGATGGCTACAGTTAGATCTAAGAACTCGCTAGACCAATCGTGAGTGTCAGCCAACGTGCTACCCGGAACCCTGACCTGCAGCTCAGGGCAGAGCCGCAGTGCAACACCTGCCACCTGCAGTTCCCTTGCTAGACGCAGGAAATGCTTTTCAGCCCAAGCTTGATGCAACAAGATTGTCTCCACTGCATTACAAACGCCCGGACGGCTACACTTGCCATTCAAGAATAAGGACAAGGCCATCTCTACCGGTGCCGACTTATCAATATAAAGGTGACAATTGCCAACTCCCGTCTCTAGAACAGGTACGGTAGCTGATTCAATTACAGTGCGAATTAGCTCAGCACCCCCGCGCGGTACAATCAAGTCAAGTAAGCCCCGCGCCTGGGCCATCTCCAGGACTGACTGGTGACTACCGTCCTGCACCATCTGCACTAGATCGCTAGGTAGACCATGGCGGGTCAATGTCTCGGCGATGATACTTACCAAATAAGCGTTGGTCCTGGCCGCCATGCGACTACCTCGCAACAAGACAGCATTGCCACTTTTCAAACAGAGCGCAGCTGCATCAACCGTTACATTAGGCCGTGCCTCATAAATGACTCCGATAACGCCTAGAGGCACCCGCACCTTGCGCACCAAGAGACCATTTGGCCGTTGCCAGCTTTCTATGGTCTCACCTATAATATCGGCTGCAGCTGCGATCTGCTGCACCCCTTCAACCATACTAGCAATACGTGCTGCATTTAGAGTCAATCTATCAAGCAAAGCATCTGCTAAACCCAAACTGGCTTGCTCTTTGACTTCAGCCAAGTTGATCGCCATAATATCTGCTTGTCTGGCAAGCAAAGTTCGACCTAAATCAGATAAGATCTGGCTCCGTTTACCGGCTGCGCAAGCCTGTAGTGCTGGAGTCACTGCCTGGGCTCGTTTCGCTTGCTCGGTAACTGTAATAAGCATTAGTTCTCCCCCCCCTTAACTTACAGGGCTAAGCTGCAGCCCAAAGTCAGGGTTGGTAAATAGAAGCTTAATCTGCTCCGTATCACCAAAGTAGGTGCCTCTCCCCTGACCAGAAAAAATAGATAGAAATTCACTCGTAGTCTGAGCCTGGCCTATGAAACAAGCACCACCCCGACTTAGCACTCTAGCGACCGCCTGCAGCTTGCTATACATACCCCCGGTTCCGTGAGAGCTATTACCACTCGCCATTGCTAAGAGACGGTCATCCCACCGCATGATACGACTGATGCGCCGGGCGTCTGTATATTGGTTAGGGTTCTTATCATACAAACCGTCGGTATCGGTAAGAATGACCAAAGCGGTGACATCGATGGCTTCCGCGACCAAAGCGGAAAGCTGATCATTATCACCAAAAGTGAGCTCTTCCACAGCCACCGTATCGTTTTCGTTAACCACAGGGATAATCGGCTGCGCCAAAAGGTAATTGAGCACGTTCACCGCATTTTGCGACCTCTCCGCATCTCCCAGATCACCCGCAGTAAGCAAAACTTGGGCTACATTCAGGCCATAGGGCGCTAGGAATTGATGATAAGCCTGTATCAGCTGACTCTGCCCCACAGCGGCAGCTGCTTGTTTTTCTATCAAGGCACAAGGTCGCTGGTCGAAGCCCGCTAAGCGATAACCTGCAGCAACTGCTCCTGAAGTGACCAACACCACCTGCTGGCCATCAAGCCGTAGCTGCGCTATTCCGGAGATAAACGGTAACATGCGCTCCGTTGCCAAAGAGCCGTCAGCATGAGTCAACGAGCTACTACCGATTTTCACTACATATCGTATTTTCATTCACCTTCCTTTTTCGGCCTCGTCCGCCAAGGACAAGCGATGGTGGCATGGCTTTATTAAAAAAGCTCTTTCCACCCTTCTACTGAAGGGCGAAAGAGCTTCTACTTCCGCGGTGCCACCTTGATTGGGTAGTTAATACCCCACTCTCGCCTGTTAACGAAGGCCATCCGACCTAAGTTTGTCGCTTAGGTAGCTCGTAGGGTAGGTTCAACTATGCATGGGAAGGCATCTTGCAGCCAATGAATGCCTTTCTCTACACCCAGAGGTATTAGTTTACTGGCCCTAGTCTTAGCATTTAACATGAGTCTAATCAGCATGTCTGCTTATAGTGTAATAATATACATCTATTTCTCTTCTTAAGCAAGACTCTTCCTAACTAAAATTGCAGACTACCAACCAATTCCCGCACAGAAGACAAGCCCTGCTCTCTCAAGTAGCTAGCTATACCATCAATGACTTGCCAAGCCGTCCCTGGCTCTATGAAGTTGGCAGCGCCAATTTGCACCGCGCTAGCACCGCAGATAATAAACTCTAAGGCATCATTAGCGGTCATAATACCGCCTAACCCAATAACCGGTACTCTAACTGCTTGCGCTACCTGCCATACCATACGCAGCGCGACCGGCTTAATAGCCGGGCCGGATAATCCCCCTACAACATTACCTAGAATAGGCCGTCTAGTGCGCGTGTCTACTGCCATTCCCAGCAATGTATTGACTAAAGAGATAGCATCAGCCCCAGCTGCCTCCGCCGCCTGAGCAATACTCGCAATATCAGTTACGTTGGGAGAAAGCTTCACTATCAAAGGCAGGCTAGTATGGCGCTTGACCTGTCCTACTACCTCATATACTGCCGTTTCACTAGTACCAAAGGCCATACCACCCGCCTTTACATTGGGACAAGATATATTCAGCTCTAGTGCAGCAACACCAGGTTGCTGTAAACGCTCAGTCAGGCGGCAATATTCTTCTACGGTGTTGCCAGCCATGTTTACAATAGTAGTTACACCCAAATCACGTAGCTCAGGTAAATAATGTGTAAGGAAATAGTCAACCCCGGGATTCTCTAATCCAATAGAATTAAGCATACCTGCAGCCGTTTCCACAACTCTCTGTGGCCGATTCCCTGCTCTTGGCTCAAGGGTAGTACCTTTGACGACTATACCGCCTAAAGCACTGATATCACCAAAAGAGCGAAACTCTAGCCCATAGCCAAAAGTACCCGACGCTGTTAACACTGGGTTGCTAAGCCTCAGGCTGCCTATATCAACACCCAGATCAACCTGCCTCATAGCTCAACCTCGCTCTCCTTAAACACTGGCCCATCAGTACAAACATGGGCAAAGCCGCCTCCCGGCACCGCTACGGCACATCCTAAGCAGGCGCCTAAGCCACAGGCCATATAGGCCTCCAATGAAAGCTGAGCAGCCAGGTCTCTTTGCTTCGCCAACCCTTGCAGAGCTTTAAGCATCGGGATTGGGCCACAAGCGAAAACTCTGCCCGCAACATGCGACTGCAGATAGTTATCCAGTAAGTCAATAACATTGCCGGAAATTCCTTGACTACCATCATTTGTGCAACAAGTAACTGTTACACCGATCTGCTCAAAATCGGCAATGCCTACAAGATCTGCTGCCGAACGGGCTCCGAACAATAAGCTGGTGTCAATGTGCTTCTTCACTAACTCCCGTGCCAAAAATAGCAGAGGGGCAACTCCGATACCACCAGCTAGCAAAATGGCGCTACCACGCTCGCCTTGCTCGGGCAGGACAAAACCGTGGCCTAATGGCCCTAATACGTCCAACTCTGTCCCCGCCTGTAGCCGACTGAGCATCCGCGTGGAGGTGCCTACAGTTTGGTAGAGAAGAGTCAGCGTCCCTTGTGCAGGATCACAATCATGCATACTTAATGGTGTCCTTAGTAAAGGATCGTAAGTAGCTGTAACTCGTACCTGTACAAACTGCCCAGGCTGCGCCTGCTCCGCCAATGCCTGTGCTGCTAGCAGTAAGCGCCAGCTATTAGGGCTCAGCTGTTCGTTACTAATAACCGTAGTTTTGTGCGTCGCTGGCATTACTACTTCCCTTCCTCTCTGGCATCAAACACGATCTGCCCATCTACCATTGTCAGGAGAACTTGACCTACCAGGTCTTGTCCTAGGTATGGTGTGTTCTTCCCCTGAGAACGTAGCTTTTCTGCTGTGACACGCCAACGAGTTGCCGGCGCAAGCATAACGAGGTCAGCTGGTGCCCCAACAGCTAGCCGTCCTTGAG
>DIPA01000046.1:5527-7524 GCA_002427055.1 Firmicutes bacterium UBA5500
ACCTCAAGACCGCTAAACCCAAAAGCTGCTTGCCCCACGGGAACATTCTTCTCATGAGCAGCATGAGGGGCATGATCAGTAGCAATGACATCAATGGTCCCATCTACTAGTCCTGCTATCACAGCCATCCTATCCACTTCATCACGTAGAGGAGGATTGACCTTAGCCTGCCCCAACAAATTAGGCACTATTGCCTCTGTGAGGTGCAAATGGTGAGGGGTGACTTCAGCTGTTACTTTTATACCACGTGCTTTAGCCTGCCGAATCAAATTCACTGATTCCGCTGTACTTACGTGACAGACATGCAAATGCCCACCCGCAAGTTCGGTGAGATAAAGATCGCGCGCCAACATAATGAACTCCGCCGCTGCGGGGATACCTGCATCAGCTAAACGTTCACTAATAGCTCCTGCATTGACACTGCCGTTGCCAGCGAGCTCAGCATCCTCTTCGTGAGCCATAATGGGCATCTCCAAATCCTGTGCTGCTTGTAGAGCTCTTAGCATCAGTCTGCTGCTCATTACACCGCGCCCATCATCGGAAAAAGCTACTGCCCCACTCGCTTTCAAATCGGCAAAACTGGTCGCGGCTACGCCGGCTTGGCCTAGGGAAACTGCACCAATAGGGAGTACCTTTACTTTGCTGGTTGCTTCTGCCTGTGTCTTGACCCAGGCTATCCTAGCAGCAGTATCAAGGGCTGGTCGCGTGTTAGGCATACAAGCAATAGTTGTAAATCCACCGGCAGCTGCTGCTCGCGAACCACTGGCGATAGTCTCTTTGTATTCATACCCAGGCTCACGTAAATGCGTATGCAGGTCAATAAAACCTGGCGAAAGCACCAAACCGCCTAAGTCTATCACCAAGGCTGTGGAACAAGAGATACTGGGGCCAATGGCGGCTATTTTTCCGCCTTCCACTAGCAGTTCTCCCCGATTAAGTTTGCCTTGTTCTACATCGGCCAGCCAGCCATTACGGAAAAGCGTTTTACCCACCGGCCCCATTCCTTTCTCGTTGAATAACTACTATTCACTTACCTTAGCTCTCTGCTCCAACGTACGGTCAGGCAAAAGCAGGTTGAGCAATACTCCTGCTACAGCGCCTAATCCCATTCCCTTGAGATGGAGAATCTCTAAACCGCTAATGCCCAAGATAAGAACCGTACTGACAATAATCAAATTACGTGTATTACTTAGATCAACTTGCCTTTCAACCAACGTACGGATGCCAACGGCGGCAATCATGCCAAAAAGAAGCACTGTAACGCCCCCCATGACGGGTGCGGGGACAGTTGAAATAAGGACGCCAATTTTAGGGAACATACTGAAGATAAGTACAAATACAGCAGCTACCTGTATTACTATCGGATTATAAACACCTGTAATGGCCAATACACCTACGTTCTCACCGTAAGTGGTATTTGGCGGTCCACCAAAGAACGCGGCTACCGAGGTAGCAATGCCGTCACCCCATAAGGTGCGGTGCAGACCAGGGCTTGCCAGAAAATCGCGTCCCGTAGTGCGCCCAATAGTGAGCACATCTCCTAAGTGTTCAATCATCGTCACGATAGCTACCGGGGCTACCATCAAGATGGCACCAATCTGCCAGTTAGCCGGATTCAGCAAAGTATCCTGCCTGGCGTGGAGAAGTGAGTTGAAGTAAGTAGGCAAGGCAGGAGTCCAAGGAGTTTCTCTCAGTATCTGAAAGAGATCCTCGCCCTGAGCATTCATAAACAATCCCAACTCTGGGAACCTCCAATTAACAGCCAAAGCGAAAATGTAACCTGATACGATGCCCAGCAAAATAGGGATAATCTTAATCATCCCCTTGCCATAATAGCTGATAGCTACCACCGTAACCAAAGTGAACATGGCTGTCGGTAAGTGCACCGCCGACATGTCCTTGGCGGTACCTGCCAACCCTAAACCAATAGTCATAATTACCGGTCCTACTACCACCGGTGGGAAAAAGCGATCTATGAATCCAATACCCACTCGTGA
>DIPA01000046.1:7633-10023 GCA_002427055.1 Firmicutes bacterium UBA5500
CCCAAACCAATAACTACATAGACTAGGCCAGCCACGAAACAACCAGCCAAAGCGCCAGCTACCCCATACTGCTCGCTAGCAGCAATAATTGGTGCAATAAAAGCAAATGAAGAGCCCAGATAAGCCGGGACTTGTCCACCAGTAATCAGTTGAAAAACTAGTGTGCCAAGACCGGATGTAAATAATGCTGTGGAGGTATCCAATCCGGTTAGCATGGGGACCAAAACTGTAGCGCCAAACATAGCAAAAACGTGTTGAATGCTCAGCGGCAGCAGTCTAGCTACCGGAACTGGTTCATATGGTTTATGCATAATCTTTCCCCTTTCACTCGCCAAGTTGTCTAGCTGCATCTAACTCCCACTCTGCTCTAGGATCACAACTTCGTCGCTGCCGTCAATTTCCTTGATACGCACTGCAATCTGCTCACGTCTAGATGTAGGTACATTCCTGCCAACGTAATCGGCTCGAATCGGCAACTCCCTGTGCCCGCGATCTACTAGCACGGCTAACTGAATCAGCCTCGGGCGACCTAATTCGATCAACGCATCCAGCGCTGCTCTCACCGTGCGTCCTGTGAAGAGGACATCGTCTACTAATACTACTATCTTGTCCACTATGCTGACCGGTAGCTCAGTCGGATGCACTGTCACTCGCTCTTGTAGTCGATCAAGATCATCTCTATGAAGAGTAATATCTAGTGTTCCGACCAACACAGCCCTACCCTCAATACGCTCTATAGCCCGTGCTAGCCTCTCTGCCAAAGGAATACCTCTACTCCTAATACCTACCAGCACCAGATCATCAATGCCCTTATTGCGTTCAATTATCTCATGAGCAATACGTGTCAGTGCTCTTTGCAGCGCTTGCTCGTCCATTAGCTGTGTCTTCTCCTGATATTCTTGCATTTTACCACCTCCGATCGCTGCTCAGGGGCAAATATAAAAGGCCTTCCTGCAAGACACAGGAAGGCCCCGGTAGCCAAACTGGGCGTACTCCTTGCTAGTCTCGCAGGACTAACTTAAAGGGTTCTGCCTTAGAGTAGCAGTTTAGTATAGGCTCTGTCAACCAGTAATCATATGCTGACGTAATTTATCCAGAACATGCTGAAACTGAGGAGGAATATCCGCAGTAAACTGAGATATTTCCTGGGTAATGGGGTGCAAGAATGCCAGTCGCCAGGCATGCAATAGTTGCCCCGTAACGCCAAAAGCAGGCCTGCGAGGGCCATATACCGTATCGCCAACAACAGGGTGTCCTATAGAGGACATGTGCACACGGATTTGATGAGTGCGCCCAGTCTCTAGCTGAAGTTCAACGAATGTGTAATTACCGAACCTTTCTCGAACCCGATAGTGCGTAATAGCCTCTCTTCCGTCTAAAACAACCGCCATCTGTTTGCGCTGCACCGGATGACGCGCAAGTGGGGCATTGATCACTCCTGCATCCTGCCGCAGATTACCATGCAGCAGAGCCAAATACCTACGCTCTACTTGCCTAGCCTTTAGCTGTTCCGATAGCCGCCGATGTGCAAGATCGCTTTTGGCGATAACCAGTAGGCCTGATGTATCTTTATCTAGGCGGTGCACAATTCCTGGCCTAAGCACACCGTTGATGCCGGATAGGTCGCCAACTTGATAAAGTAATGCATTAACTAGAGTGCCCGTATAATTACCCTGCGCTGGATGCGTCACCATTCCTTGTGGCTTGTCGATTACAGCTATATGGGCATCTTCATAGATGATTCGCAAAGGGATATTCTCTGCCTTAATCTCCAGCGGGCGTGGCAAAGGTATGAAGATGTGAACATGTTCGCCGCTCTGCAGACGATGGTTGTTTTTCGCAACCTTACCGTTTACCTGCACATTGCCTTCCCGAATCAAGCGCTGAACCTGTGAACGGGTTAAGTCTATATCCTGAAGGGCCAACCAGCTATCTAGACGCTGACCAACATGTTCATCAGTTGCTAAAAACTCGTGCTCCTGCATAATCTACCTAGCTCCCCAACTCTTGGTGCCATAGAACAAGGATTAAGACTGCAGCACCAACAACAACAGCACTATCAGCTAAGTTAAAGACAGGCCAAACCTTTATATCAATGAAGTCAATTACATACCCATAAACCAGTCTATCAAATAGATTACCGACAGCCCCACCCATAATTAGAGCAAGTGCTAACTTGCCCCATACACTTAAGTAGCGCAACTGAGCCCGCCAAAAAAACAAAGCAGCAAACAGTACCACACTGAAAATGGCTAAGAAAAAGGCCTGGCCACCAAATAATCCAAAAGCCGCTCCGGTGTTTCTTACATGCGTTAGGCATAGCCAATCACCAAATAACGGACGACTAGACCACAGTGGCAAGGACCTAACTACCCATATTTTCAGCAAGC
>DIPA01000046.1:10140-15523 GCA_002427055.1 Firmicutes bacterium UBA5500
TTTTCAGCAAGCGATCTAAAGCCCAGATTAACAAGGCCAAAAAAGCGTAAGCCATATTCTATTGATTCCTCCCGCAGAGGCGCACCATTGGTACGTCCTAAAAATGGCTGCCCCCTAATTAGCGGACAGCCACGAATCATTGTAGCACGCTAAGAATCAGTGCTCAAGGGGGAGTCGGGCCGCATTGGAGACTTCTCTAATCTCTTACGCTGCACCCGCCCCATAAACTGGTCACGACTCCGATCATAGGAGATCGGCAAGGCGTCTTCTTCCCAGACTACGCCGATAGGCTCATCGTGATCAATATAGACATCGTTATAGTCTTCTACCTGGCGAAAATCTCCTGGTGTATTGGAAGTACCATACCGAGCAACCGCCTGCCACGAGTCTTCACCATCAAACCCAACATTCTCGTTGACAGCGTTATCTGTAAAACTATGCCGCAGCAACTCGTTAACTAAAAGCCCCTCTTGTGGGCGCTGCCGCACTCTATCCGACTCTACTTCTTGACAGCCATGGCAATATGCAGTGTAAGGAACGGCTGCTAGCCGCTCTTCTGGAATAGGCCGACCGCAGTTGATACACCAACCAAACGTTCCTTGTTCTATACGTCCTAACGCGGCCTCAATTTGCTCTAGCAAGTACTCCTGATCAGCTTGTAGGCCCATATCCTTACTCCGCTCATATGTCTCGGAAGCTACATCAGCCGGATGGTTGTCATAAGTGGAAAACTCGCTAATCGAAGCCGAAAGTGACTGACTCAAGTCTGCCCGCAAATCAGCTAGAGTCATTTCGGTTCGAGTTCGTTGCTCCTCCAGCCGCCTCTTAAATGCCTCTGCCTGTGATCGTTGCATGCTAGGACCTCCTATTTAGCTAGTTGGCCCTGTACAATTCTCACCAATTCAGCTATGAAATCCCCAATGACAGGCAAATTTAAAATGGCTAGCTCATTGAGTAAGATTAAAACGAGGGCCGCTAGTAGTGTCCCCCCAATTGCAATTCCAACTCCACGAGCTAGTCCTGCCAGGAAGTTAAGCCACATTAAACGCCAAGGTCGGCTGAAAAGTGCTATATACTCAGCTAACCGCATGCGTTCAAGATAGAATGCCAGCTCCTCGACCTTACCGGTAAGCGCCTTCTTGTCCTTACTATCAGACATACGATCACCTCTCGTCCCTAGTAATATGCTCGCATCATCTCTGCTAGTATCTTAAGCCAGGGATTTGGGGCAACTTAACGGGTTAGTCTGTAGCTCGCCCTGCCGCGGTCTCTAACTGATCCCAGCCCTCACTATCCAGCATGTCGAGCTGGGCCTTCAACAAGTTAATTAAACGTGCCCGAAACACGTCCGATTGCTTACGTAGCTCATCGAGTTCGGAGGACATACGCCTTACTTTGGTAATGGCCTCATCAACTAGGCGCTCTGCTTTTAGCTCAGCCTCTCTTACAATTAACTGAGCCTCGCGTTTAGCGCTAGCCTTAACCTCGTCCGCAGTTTCTTGGGCAACTACTAACGCGTTATGTAATGTTTGCTCTAAGTTATGATAGTGCTCTAGGTTCTCTTTCAGGGCATGGTTATTATCCTTAAGTTCAGCGCTCTCTTTCAGTATCTGTTCCAAGTCTTTAATGATAAAATCAAGATACTCGTCTACCTCGTTGCGATCGTAACCTCGCAAAACCGTCTTGAACTCCTTGTTATGGATATCCAGTGGTGTAATTGACAAAGAAATGCACCCCCTTATGAGATAAAGTTCATCACTAAATTTAAGAGCAACACGACAACCAAAGCTGACACGTCCACCGTTGCATCACCTAGACTTATTTGAGGCAGAATTCGTTGCACAGGAGCTAGCAAAGGGTCCGTAAGTCTGGTAATCAGCCGACCAAAACCACTTGCTCCTAATGGCGGCAAAAAGTCAACGAAAACGCGCACAACTAGAATAGTAAGCAAGATGTCTAGCGCCATTCGGAGCAACTCCATGTCTACAGCCCCCCCATCTTACTGGGATTATCCAGATGGCTGATGACATCCTCTTCAAGTAAGTTATTGATATCAACATTGGCAGGTGCAACCAAGAAAATCAGGTCGCTAACTCGTTGGTTACGCCCACCCAGTGCATAAGCAGCACCGCTGAGGAAGTCCAAAATGCGGACTCTAACTCGTGGTTCAGCGCCTTCTAGATTCACGACCACCGGCCGTCTAGCCCGTAGGTGATCAACAATCGCTTGTACATCTTCATACGATTTAGGGCCTAGGACAACCAGTTTAACATTCTTGGCTGACTGCAATTCTACTACGTTGGACCGATAACGAACAGGTACATCAATAGGCTGTTCTGTTTCCTCTACCATCTCTTCTGTATCATCGTCTTCTTCATCTTCGAAACCGATTAAATTGAGGAACTTCGACCAGATACTCATCAAGCTTCCCTCCTACCAAAAATAGCTGTGCCTACTCGCACCATAGTGGCACCCTCTTCAATTGCTACCTTAAAATCGCCGGACATACCCATCGACAAATGCTGCATAGTACAGCCTGACTCAATTGCAGCCAAGTCTGTAAATAAAGCCTTCATCTCTCGAAAATAGACTCTTACATCTTCCGGGTTATCTGCCCGGGGTGCAATGGTCATTAAGCCCTTAATCCGAACATGCGGGCAGTCCGCCGACACAGTTTCCACAAATTCCTTCACCAGAGAAGGAGGCAAACCAGCCTTTGTGGTTTCACCTGCTATGTTAACTTGCACCAAACATTCCGCAGACCTACCGAGTCTTTGGGCACAGCGTTCTAATTCCTTAGCCAATGACCATCTATCCAATGAATGTATCAGCTGTACCTTAGGAAATATTAGTCGAACTTTATTAGTCTGCAAGCTGCCAATCAAGTGCCAGTTGATATTAGGGTCACTCAATGAGTCTATCTTGGGTATTGCCTCCTGTACACGGTTTTCTCCAAAGTCTCTTACCCCAAGCTTAGCAAGAGCTTGTACATCAGCAGCAGGCCATGTCTTGCTAACAGCAATTAGAGTTACTGCGTCTGCCTTGCGTTGGGAATTAGCTGCAGCTTGCTGCACTGCTGTTCTTACAGCCTCTAAGTTGTCTTGCAGCCTATTCGTCATCTAGTTCTCACTTCCTTAACCTATCAGTCACATCTTGGCCATCAACTAACCCCTCGGGGCGCTTCACAATCGGCACACCTGGCTTGATCCCTGCAACAATCACACTCTTTTTAGTCTGCTGCTGCAATATTCTCACTGGTTGTGCTTTCACGATATTACCTTCCAAGATGAATACCACTGTCTCATTATCAACAGTAACAACAGCTTGCTTCGGAACAGAGCAGAATACTTCCCCATCTTTGCGCAAACTGACGGCTGAAAAACGAGGTAGCACCAATGGCTCTGCTGCCTCCAGACTCAGCAACAGCTGTCCCTGTTCTAAACCCTCATGTTCGATTATTCTTCCCGAAAATGCCTCTTGTACTTCCCCCTCCGTCAGTTGCACGCTCACAGATTCCCATTCAGACGGAACAGAAGAATTCTCCGCAGACAACTTCAGTAGCAGATACGATTTGTCGTCTACTGCCACCTTAAAGACTGGTTGACCAGCCTCAACTTGACTGTCGCCTTGTGTCTGGTAAGTTTTCTCTGGTTTGGCTCCTTGTAACTGCTCCCACAAACCAGGAGCTAATTTACTTAACGTTGCCACTTCCTCAAGGCCGTCTACCCAATAATAAACTGCACCAGTTACCGGCGTATGTACTGGGACAATTGCCTGCTGACGCCTATCCTCTAATCTTTGCCTCTGTTCGGTCGACGTAACCTGACTTTGGGCTAACAACACGTGGTCCTGTTGTAACTGCACAACTTGCTTCGCCAACTTGGTCAACGAATTATAAAGACCACTGTAGGTTTGAACGGCTTGCACTCTTAGAGCTTGTTTGTAGTTATCCATCACTTCATAGAGGCTGCCCTGACTAGCAGTGAGCTTTGAAGTAACATCAGCTAGGCTTTGATTAGTTTCAGCACCCTGCTGCTCTCCTTTATCTATCTTCTGCAACTCAGCGTCAATTTCAGCTAGCAGTGTCTTATCCACTACCTCTAAAACTAAGTGACCAGAATCAACTTGAGCGCCCGCCTCTGCTAACAAGTTAACTACACCCGGTTTGTCAGCCAAAACGACTATCTCTTGCCGCAAGAGGATTGCCTCTGCATCAATCCCTGGTATATCGGTTACTTGTTCAGCTTGTACAGTTGATAACAATGCCGGTCTATTACGCCAGCCTGCAATCAATCGATATGTACTACGTCCTAACCAAAGCAAGCCAGAACCCTAGGCCAAGAAGATAGCAAGCACCAAAAGCCGTTTCAGCAATTTGCGGGGCTTAAACTTCTTGCGTTTGCGTTTATTCCTAACCATTCTAGCACCCCCGCTCCCATTTGTTCCATTATTCTCTACGTAGAGCAAAAATCCTGCAATTACCTGTTCTAATTCACTATTACAACCCCGTTGAGCAATCGTGTTTGCTATAGAACCAGATGGCCATCCTCCTCTAGTGGCTGCTGACATACTGGGCAATTTAGCCCCTCTGGTTCAACACACTGCCCACAATTCCAACAGATAGGTCTATCATGCTGTACTATGTATACTACACCCTCCTGTACAGAATCTAGCTGTGGCCAAATATCTAGCCGACCACCCGGCAAGCTCATGAATGCTCCTGGCCCTAACATGCAGCTATAGGCCCGAGAGCCAGGCCAAAGATTCTCTACCAAAGGGAAAGCACCCGCATCATAAGCAAAGAAACGTCTAGCTACTATCAGCGAGGGCGCTATTCCTAGTTGTAGGTTAAGAGAGTAGTAATTACGCCAGTGCTCACAGATTTCGTATAGCAGATTTACAAACTCGCAATCAGTAACCGATAGCGCCTCTCCAAATCGATGTCGGGCCACCTGCAGTGCTTCCCTAATTCCTAATGGCACTACTAAGAGTAGTGCCTTCCTTAACCAAGGGGTACTACTTGACGCACTTTCCTGGCACAACTGCGCAGCAGCTAGTGGTAGATCAAGCGGCTGCAAGGGAGTAAGTATTTCTGAACGATGAACCATTTGCTTAGCCACCAAGCTAAGCACGGCATCGATGTTCGCCAAGAAATCCTTCTCGCTAGTAGCCTCCAAAGCTAGGCGTGGCACATTGACAAAAGTCCGAGCTAGCAAAACTGGAGCTGCCCTCTCCAACCTAACGCCACTAGCCAGAAAGTACACAGAGGAGTCACTCGTCTCTGGCAAGTGCACTAAGCGAGGATTGCCTCTTTCTTGAGCTACTTGCAGCGCTAGTTGAGCGACTGTATATCCGGCATCCTCTGGCTGCAAATTCACACCTT
>DIPA01000046.1:15668-18783 GCA_002427055.1 Firmicutes bacterium UBA5500
AGGTTAAACACTATCTGAGGGGCTGCTAACGTATCCAAACCCTGCTTGGCGACCATTAGCAAAGCGCGAGACAAACACTGCCCTGTAGAAGCAAGCTCTGACCCTATACTCAAGCACACCCTAAACGGTTGGACAGAGCCCCCCGTAAGAGCTAAGTTAATGTTCTTGAGCAGACGAATAGCAAAATGCTCAGTCTCTGCCTGACTAGGGTTGATCTGTTGGCCTCGGCAAAGCTCAGCAAATACCTGATCAATATTCGCTAGCAATACCTCCTCAACAGTTTCACTTTGAGCCGCCACAACTGAAGCCTGAACTGCTTGCTCCAGATCATCAATATCCTGCAACATCGGCACGCGAATCCTGCCCACTAGTTGAGCACTCTTCAGTAAGGGCCGTAAGTCAATACTCACCGCCGCAACAGAGGTAGCATAGTGAGCCAAGCGATCGATGTAGATACGCCTCCGTTGGTGGGCAAGCGCGAACTCCCTTGGCAGGAGGTTATTAAGGCTATAGCGTTCACTCGCTGCGATAGCAATACGCTGCAGTTTACCAAGTGGTGTCGATACCATTTCTGTATCGCTACCAACCTCTTGAAAAATCTCACTAACCGCATCCATCAACTCACTTTTGGCCTCACGGATACGGGTACGTTGATTGCGATATAGAATAAAAGCCTTGGCAGTGCGAGCATGACCCTGTTCAATGAGCACCTTCTCCACGAGGTCTTGAATATCTTCAACCTGCGGTACTTCTTGCGCCAAAACAGTCTGTTGCAGTAAGTGAATCACTTGCCCGGCCAACACTTCAGCTTGTCTCCTGTCTTCACCGCCAACTGCCTTAGCAGCCGCAAAAATAGCGTCGGCAATTTTCTCTGCGTGAAAAGGGACTATACGCCCATCACGCTTTTGTACCCACTTAATCATTGCGGCTTATCCAAGAGCCTGTCCAGCTCCTGCCTAAAACGAATGATATCAGTAAATTGGCGATAGACAGAAGCAAAGCGAACATAAGCAATTTCATCAATAGCACTTAGCCGATCCATAACCATTTCCCCAATATCCTGCGATTTTACTTCTGGGCTTAATTGATTGCGCAAAGATAACTCAATCTCATCAACTACCTGCTCCAGAATAGCTGCGCTCACTGGTCGCTTCTCGCAGGCCTTAAACAGACCCGTTAGTATCTTGTTGCGGTCGAAAGCCTCGCGGCTACCATCCTTCTTGATTACCATGAGAGGGAGCTCCTCTATTTTCTCATACGTAGTAAACCGGCGCCCACAGCCGGTACATTCGCGCCGACGGCGAATAGCAGTGCTCTCTTCAGTTGGTCTACTATCAATTACTCGACTATCAACTACACCACAATACGGACACTTCAAAACAATACCCCCTTGCTCTGAGTTCCTTTCTATATATAGTCTACTTGATACAAGGGCTGTCGGCTAGCTAAGAGCGAGTATATTTCCAATAAATGCAGAAATTAAAAGGAGGCCACCCACATGGCCTCCTAATAATTACCTCTTGTTAACTCCAACTCAACTAAGATTACATCGGTGCCGATGCGAATAACTTGTTCCCAGGAAATATAAATATCCTCATCTTTTCCCAAGAAGCCCATGAATCTTGCTTGCGAGCCTAGGGCTAATAAACCCTTAACACGTCCTTCTTCAAGATCAATATCCAGATCCTGCACAAGACCCAAGCGCTTACCGTCAAGCACATTGACTATTTCTCGCATACGCAAGTCAGATACTCTAAGCATGTTTTCGCCTCCTCACTATGTATATACATATGCCAAAATAGCGAAAACATAACGGGGATTACGACTTAAGTCGAATACACCAGGCTACAACTTTGCTTATCATTTCAACTACCTTGCTACGCAAATGGTAGACCTGTGGCTCATCTGCCTCAGTCTGTTGACAGACCTCTGCCGTATAGCACATTGCTGGAAAGATTACACACCACCAGTTGCGACCTGCGCCAGTACCCAAAGTCACGTTGAGAGCCATATACCTTCCTGCGGGCAAGCTATATGTACCATAGTATTTGTCTGGAAAGTTAAATAGACCAAGCTGCAGGCGTGCTTGATAATCAACCTTGGCTTGCACTAAAGCTTGTTCAGCAGTTTGAGACAGCAAGACCAGATTAGCCTTGATAATCTCCTCTGCCTCTTCCATGGATGCTGCTGTTGCTAACAAGGGATTCAGTACTGCCAACAACTCATCGCGAACAACAAGTTTTACACGTTGGTCCTCTAGTGACTCGCCATTAGCCAATACATGCAAACGAATCAGTTTTGGCAGTTCGCTACTTTCATCCTCAGCAAATGCTATGTTCATGACAGAACAAAGCAGGTGAAAGAATACGATCATTATGACAAACAGAGCGCACCTTCTACCCATACCCCTACCCCCACTAATGATCTTCACACCACCTAAATCTTACTGCTATCCCGTTCAGCAATTAGCTTCCGCATATGATGTAAGGCGGCCTTTTCCAAACGGGATACCTGAGCTTGCGAAATACCGATCTCTTCAGCGACTTCCATCTGCGTCTTGCTGGCAAAGAAGCGCAATGACAGAATCAGACGCTCCCGCTCACCAAGCTTCTCCATAGCCTCTCGCAGGGCAATACCCTCAATCCAGGTACTGTCAAGATCACGTTCATCCTTAATTTGATCCATGATGTAAATCGGGTCCCCACCCTCTTGATAGATCGGATCGAACAGTGATACAGGCTCTTGTATGGCATCGAGTGCTAGGACGACTTCCTCACGTGCCACATTGAGCTCAGCTGCAATCTCGGCAATAGTCGGCTCGCGTGAGTGACGATTTACGAGGCTATCTCTTACTTGCAGTGCCTTGTATGCAATATCGCGTAAAGAGCGACTAACTCGAATGGGATTATTGTCTCGCAGATAGCGTCGTATTTCCCCGATAATCATCGGCACAGCGTAAGTAGAGAATTTTACGTTTTGAGAGAGGTCGAAGTTATCAATTGCTTTCATTAGGCCAATACAACCAACTTGAAAGAGGTCATCAACGTATTCGCCTCTCTCAAAACGTAAAATTCTCTACTTACGCTGTGCCGATGATTATCGGGGAAATACGACG
>DIPA01000046.1:18829-19271 GCA_002427055.1 Firmicutes bacterium UBA5500
AGGTCATCAACGTATTCGCCTCTATTACTAAAACGCTGAATGACACTTAGGACTAAACGCAAGTTACCCATAACCAGTAGTTCACGCGCAGCTTCTTCTCCACCCTGCAACTCTACAAAAAGCTCGCGCATTTTTGCATTACTGAGCACCTGCAACTTTGAAGTATTAACCCCACAGATTTCTACGCGATTCATGGCCTAGCCTCCCCAGTGTCTGCTATCTTGCATTATGGCCTCAGCAAATGCTGAATATACCTGCAAGATGATATGGCTAGGGCTACATTATCGCGAAGAACTATTAGCCACTGAGGATGAACGCATCACTCCATTTTCTTAAACTCTCTTCTCAAACGCTTAATAATACGCTTTTCTAGACGTGAAATATATGATTGGGAAATGCCAAGATGCTCTGCTACCTGCTTTTGAGTCCGTTCTCTGCCATC
>DIPA01000046.1:19375-19533 GCA_002427055.1 Firmicutes bacterium UBA5500
AAACGCAGCTCCATGATCGTCCTTTCCCGCTCGCTTAATCGGCTGAGAGCGCTGCTTAGCAAGTGTCGATCTACTTCCGCCTCGATCTCCTTATGCACTTCACATCCCTCGTGGGCAATCACATCAGATAACAATAGTTCATTGCCATCCCAATCAAT
>DIPA01000073.1 GCA_002427055.1 Firmicutes bacterium UBA5500
TACCCGTAATCGACGGGGTATATCAACTTCGGATGTTTTGGATGCCGACTGCCTTTCGGACGATCGATCACAATCCTTGACTCCGAAACCAGCGTGTCTATAGCATGCCAGTAGGCAGTGCTATATTGATCCATCAGTGCGTTTTCTTTATAGTTCGAAATCCACACACCTCGCCCAGTTCATTCTCAGCCTGCCGTTACTGTTCTCTGCAACGCCAACATATACCGCCCTATCATCCCTGCTTCTTCTGGTATAGTGTTCGAGCATAACGGTGAAGGTTTTGGTGTATTCTCTCTCTAACAGCGCGCCTTCCGCAATCCAGAATAGATTTCCCTCATCCGTTTGGATAACTTCCTCCTGCGCTGTTTCGCCGAAATATATGTAGCTTTGGCGTATCTCGTCCTTACTTCTGCGTGTAATGATATAAAGCAATTTGAGGGAAGAAATCTTGTCACGTGAAATGCCAGTTTCCTCCTCGATTTCCCTATAACAGGCCGTGAGAGGGTCGTTTATTTCAGATTGCTCCATATGGCCGCCGACGCCGCTCCATACGCCCGGAGCGATTTTCCGGTTATCCGCCCGCTTCATAAGCAGGTATTCCCCGTTGTTATGCAAAAACGCTGTGACACCATTCCGAAGTGTGATCATTGACTCAATTTCCTTCCCCATCTGTTTGATAAACCACAAGCACACACCAATGAAAAAAACGGTTCTTTTCTGCCCTCAGATGAGTGAAAAGAACCGTCTCTTGTGCTGTCTTGGTGGAGGCGAAGGGATTCGAACCCTCGACTTTCACGTTGCGAACGTGACACTCTCCCACTGAGTTACGCCCCCACATGTCACATCATATTATACGCCTATTAAGGATTTACGCAAGGGCGGACTTACGCACTATCAGCTCGCTGACTTACATTGGTGTATCTACAAAGGCAGAATCTATGTTCACAATGACGTGAATAGACGCATCTCCCTGCTGAATTGCCTCTTGAATTCGTTTACGCAATTCCGCTTCAGCGATTTCGAACTCAGGCGGTACCACAACATCAAATATGTAATTCATATGGTGCCTGCCTTGCACCAAACGCAGATCATGGACATTCAGGCGCTCATCTATTGCTTTGACTTGCTGTTCAACCCATGCGCGGATACACCCCGTCTGTTTATCAGTGACTATGGGGTCATAGTGAATGATCAGATGAATATTGTCGTTCTCCAAGAAATCTCGTTGGATCTTATCGATAATATCGTGTGAAATCATCGCGTCTAAGCCGCTGGACATCTCCACATGGGCACTAGCAAATCTGCGCTCAGGCCCATAATCGTGCACAATCAGGTCATGGGTCCCTAGTATGCCCTCATAGGCAGCGATTTTCTTACTTATGTATTCCACAAATTCCGGTGGTGGCGCCTCTCCTAATAGTGGATTCAGCGTTTCTTTGATAAGACCTATGCCGCCATAAATAATGAAACCGGCTACCCCTAGGCCCATCCAGCCATCCAAATTAATATGGAAGAAATGTGAGATAACCATAGCTAACAGCACAGCCGAAGTAGTGAGCGCGTCGTTGCGACTATCAACGCTAGTAGCCTGTAATGTTAAGGAGTTTATGCGTTCACCTACGCTACGGTTGAAGGCAGCCATCCATGTCTTCAATAATACTGAAGCTAACAATACAATATATCCCCATAAACCGAAAGCAACGGGTGTTGGGAGGATGATCTTTTTGAAGCTGCTTTTGCCAAGTTCAATGCCGATCAGCAACACCATGACCGCAACTACCAAACCTGACATATATTCATAGCGTCCGTGCCCGAATGGATGCTCTCTGTCGGCTTTTCTGGCAGCGACCTTAAAGCCCGCCAAAGCGACAATAGAACTGGCTGCATCCGAAAGATTGTTCAATCCATCAGCAATGATGGCAACGCTTCCTGAAAAGAAGCCTACAGCAAGTTTTCCAGCAACCAGCAGAAGGTTGCAGACAATGCCCACCCAGCCTGCCAGACTGCCATAGGCTGTCCGCACTGAAGCATCCCCTATACGATCGTGATTCTTTATGAACCAGCGAATCAATAATTCAGTCATATTACCACCCATCTTTCCCGCTCTTATAATTTATCCAACCTCCGTCTTTTGACGCGAACAGGCTCTTGGGAACATTTAATGTCTAGCAGCATCAATAAGCATTGTATCACAGATAGAAGGTAATCTTATCGTAGCGGATCAGCTATTATTCACGGCTCTCTATCACCTCTAGCGGGCGTGCCCTAACAGCTATGCGGGTAACGGAATCTTTACTAACAGGCAGGAATTAGCCCGCAAAAGTATAATTCTTATGAGTAGGACTGTTTTTCACACACGAGACTCGATTTGCATACTTGAGAATAATGAATGGAGGATGAGCATGACCAAAGTACTACTAACGGGCAACGAAGCAATTGCCCGCGGTGCATACGAAAACGGTGTTGCGGTAGCAACGGCCTATCCAGGCACGCCTAGCACCGAGATTTTGGAGAATATTGCCAACCACAAAGAGATTCATGCCCAATGGTCACCCAACGAGAAGGTAGCCTTAGAAGTTGCTATCGGCGCATCGATCTCTGGTGCCCGTGCCCTCTGTGCTATGAAGCATGTAGGTGTAAACGTAGCAGCAGACCCCCTGTTCACTTTTACCTATACAGGTGTAAACGGAGGTTTGGTGCTTGTCTCAGCTGACGACCCCGGCATGCATAGCTCTCAGAACGAGCAAGACAACCGTAACTATGCCCGCTTTGCCAAGATGGGCCTACTAGAACCAACCAATAGCCAGGAAGCCAAAGACATGGTAGGGTACGCCCTAAATATCAGCGAGCAATTTGATATGCCAGTCATGCTGCGCACAACTACACGTGTCTCTCACTCGAAAACACTTGTAGAACTCGCTGAACCGAAAGCACGCACACTTAAACCATACACCAAAGATGCCCGCAAGTATGTAGCTGTGCCTGCTAATGCAAAGGGGCGGACTGTATTTGTAGTTGAAGAACGGCTGCAGAAAATGGCCGAGTTTAGCGAGACAACTGAACTCAACCGCATTGAGTGGGCAGACAAGAAAATCGGTATCGTCACTAGTGGTATAGTGTACGAATACGTAAAAGAAGCCCTTCCTAATGCTTCCATTCTTAAGCTAGGATATACTAACCCGCTTCCTCTAAAGAAGATAGCTAGCTTCGCAGCTGAAGTTGAGCAACTCTGGATCGTGGAAGAGCTCGACCCCTTTATGGAAGACCAAATTCGCGCCGTCGGTATTCCCATATATGGCGGCAAAGCCGAACTAGGCAGAATCGGTGAATATACCCCCAGCCTATTACGCAAAGCGATACTGGGTATCGACTCAACCGCTAAGGCCCCGGCCGCTACTCCAATTCGGCCGCCGGTGCTCTGCCCGGGTTGTCCACACCGAGGGGCCTACTATGCCCTGAAGAAGAATAAGAAGCTAGTTACCGGGGACATCGGCTGTTACACCCTAGGTGCCATGCCTCCATTGCAAAGCCTTGATACCACTATCTGTATGGGAGCCAGTATTCCGGTTGCTTTAGGTATGGAAAAGGCGCGCCCCGATCAGGCCGAGAACCTGGTTGCCGTAATCGGCGACTCCACTTTCCTGCATTCTGGAATTACGGGCCTAATCAATACCGTATATAACAAAGGGACATCTACCATCATGATTCTAGACAATAGAATCACAGCAATGACCGGTCACCAGCATCACGCCGCAACCGGTAAGACACTACAAGGTGAAGACACCTCGCAAGTAGATTTCGAGGCACTCTGTCGAGCCGTTGGCGTCAAACGGGTACGCGTAGTTGACCCGGGCGATTTGGCAGCTCTTGATCAGGCTATCAAGGAAGAAACAGCTGTACGCGAGCCCTCAGTTATTATCGCACGCCGTCCTTGTGCCCTCATCGTCAAGCACACTGAACCACGCCTGCAAGTGAATCACGATGCGTGCGTCGGTTGTCGCATGTGCATGGGCATCGGCTGCCCAGCCATTAGCTTTACAGACAAGAAGAGCACTATTGACCCATCCCTTTGTGTTGGCTGTGGGCTCTGTCAACAAGTCTGTAAGTTTGGCGCAATAGTGCCGGAGGAGGTGCAATAATGAAGGGTACGAAAAGCATTCTTCTGGTAGGCGTTGGTGGCCAGGGCACAATTTTGGCCAGCAAGATCCTTACCAATGTAGCTATCAAACAAGGCTACGATGTAAAAATGACGGAGATTCATGGAATGGCTCAACGTGGCGGTAGCGTGGTTACTCAGGTGCGTATGGGAGAGAAAGTGCACTCGCCATTAATCGAACCCGGGCAAGCGGACTACATTGTCGCCTTTGAGCAGTTGGAAGCCTTGCGTTGGATACATTTTCTCAATGATGCCGGCACCGTAATTGTAAACACACAACGCATCAACCCGATGACCGTAATCATCGGCTCAGCTGAGTACCCGAGTGACGCTCTCGAACAAGTTAAGGCTGCGGCACCTAAGACCATCAGCCTCGACGCCCTCGAGATCGCCAAGAAGCTCGGCAATATACGCGTTGTCAACGTTGTCTTGCTCGGCGCAATGGCCAAACAGATGGACATCGCCAAAGAAGACTGGTTAAGCGCCCTCGAGGCTACCGTGCCCGCTCGCTTCCTAGAGCTCAACCGTCAGGCCTTCCAGGCTGGATACGACGCTTAGGAGTTAGAGATCAGAAGTTAGAAGTTGGAAACTGGAGATTAGAAGTTGGAATAACGGAAAGCCCTGCACTCCTCATGAGAGCGCAGGGTTTATTACTTCATCGGTGCCCCTACCCGCACTGAGGAGGGAATGATGACAGTTACCAGACACCACCATTAAAGGCGTATTCTAGCAGTGAGGTCGCATCTATATAGCGCCCTTCCTCTGTGCTGCGCAAGACGATCACCAGGAAGTGCTGGTTACCTTTGCTAGCTGTCGCTGCCAAGCAGTGGCCGGCCTCTGGAGTTGTGCCAGTTTTTAGCCCATCAGCCCATTTGTAATAATAAGGACTTGTTTCATCCAACAGCAGATTAGTATTGTGCCAGGTCTTGCCAACTGTTGCACCTGCCCGCTGAATTTGTGTGCAATGCTCTGCAGCGCGGAATATGGGAGCTAGTTTTGGATGTTCATAGGCAGTCTGCGCAATCAAGGCCAAATCGTAGGCGGTAGCCATTTGATAGGCATGGTGATAACCGTCAGGATTCATAAACTGGGTCGCATGAGTGCCGAGCTCCTCTGCCCGCTCGTTCATGAGCTTAATAAATTCCGTAACTGCAGCCTGAGGTGTCAAATGCTGGCCGCCGCTTAATCGCCCGACATGGGCTGCTAGCACATAGGCAGCATCGTTGCCGGAAGGCAACAAGGTAGCCCACACTAACTCCTCAACTGTCAATCGATCGCCTTCACACAAACCTGCGATACTAGCATCTGCGCCGATAAAAGATACTTCCTTGCCAATTACCACTTCGTGAGACCAGTCTGCCTTTTCTGCCACCAAGAGAGTCGTCATTAACTTGGTTAAGCTTGCAGGATACATGGGTACGTTCTCCTGCTTACTAAAGACCATCTTTCCAGTGGCCTGATCAATCACAACAGCGGCCGCCGCTTCGATGGTAGGTTGCGGCTCAGCCAGCACCATTGGCGCTGCTGGCAGTTTATACTGGGTTGCCCAGCTATCTATCGCCACAAAAGCAGCAAAGAACAAACCACAGACTACCGCTATCAAAAATAACCTCTTCACCAATCGTTTCATCTTACCACCCTATCTAGACGCCTATCTGCCTTTAGATGATAGCCCAAAAAGATTAATTCCATGCCACATAAATGCTTAAGATTCCCTTAAGTAGTCTCTATTACGCTACCATACGCCAAATAGTCCAACAACCAAAATCTAAGTTTTCTTACCCTCTGCTATGACTCTCTGACCCTGCAGTTAGTTCCAACATTGTCTAGCCGCATGATATACTGAGATGACTCTCTCGGCAAGGTAGGTGTCAACTGGTGAAAAAGGGAGACCTGATTCTCATTGCATCACTGGGCATACTAGCACTGCTTAGTTGGCTGTACATTAACGGTCTAAAGGCAGACAAGGTTACAGCTTTAGTCATACAAGATGGTGCAGTGATCCACGAAATTGACCTCTCAGATATCGACAAACCATATCAGATAAGGGTAGATGATGGGCAAGGGGGATATAACATCATTGAAGCAGCCAAGGGCAAAGTGCGTGTTATAGAGGCCAATTGCCCCGAGCAAGTCGATGTACTACAAGGTTGGATTAGCGATCCACACCAATCATTGGTCTGTTTACCCCATCGTCTCGTTGTGAAGATCAAGGCACAAGAAAAATCAGGGGTAGATGGCATAGTGAGGTAATTAAAGGGCGCACGGCGATGCCGTGCGCCTCTTATTTTCCAACCTCTAACTTCCTATTTCCAACTTCTAACCTCTAAATTCCAGCTTCTAACTCTGCTCCCGCTGAGATAAGAATCTGACGTAATTCAGGCAGGTTAGCTTCGTTAAACGGCAACATGGGGCGCCGCGGTAAGCCTCCACGATAGCCCAGCATATCCAATGCAGCCTTCAAGCCCGCAATGCCCCAACGCGATGTAACTGCTGCGTTAGGCGCCAGCAGTCTATGCTGCAACTGCTTTGCCTGTTCATGTTCACCAGCCAATACCGCCTCATAAAGACTCACACATAGATCGGGGAAGATGTTCGCTACCGCCAAGGTACCTCCTACCCCACCCAAAGCAAGAGTTGGATAGAGAAAACTACCCGAGCCGGCAAAAACTGCGAAATCTACCGGTGAGTTATGTATGATCTCGGCAATTTGCACAATATTACCGCTGCTGTCTTTCACACCGACTATGTTCTCATGCCGGGCCAACTTGCAGACTAAGCCGGATGCCATGTTTAGGCCAGTGTTACGAGGCATGTTATATAGCATAATGGGAATGGGTGAGGCTTCTGCTACATCAAGGAAAAACTGCTCCAGGGCAGCCTCACTCATACTGCCTTTATAGAAGCTCGGCGTAATTACCAAAGCAGCATCAGCGCCAACGCTAGCAGCGAACTTTGTAAGCCTAATTGTTTCCCGCGTTGATTCACAGCCGGTACCGGCGATGATGCGTCTGGCACTATCGGTATTCTGCCTAGCAAATTCCAATAAGGCCATCTTCTCATCAATATTCAAATAGGCGAACTCGCCATTCGAGCCTAGTACAACCAAACCGGCCAAGCGGCTTGCAGAATAAAGATCTAGGTTAGCTTTCAGAGCTTGCTTATCAATTTCATCACCGTCAAAGGGAGTAGCAATGGGTGCATAAATTCCGTTAAACACTTATCGTCCCCCTTAGTCTTATTTCTCTTGACAGACCCTGTCTAACACACTTATTGCCTGTTCTGCATCAACTGAATGTCCCAGATCGTTCAGCACCTCTGCCATAGTGGTCAAAGCTAGGCGGAAGTCGGCTAGAGTCGTATTCCCCATGTGTCCAATACGGAAGGCCTTACCAGCCAAACCGGCCAGAGCGCCAGCAACAACTACACCCTTCGCAGCCAGTGCTTTGCGGAAAGCGGCATCGTCAATGCCCTCCGGATAAAGTACACAGGAAAGTGTAGGTGCAGCTACATCCTCCGCTGCCAAAGCACGCATGCCATAGGTAGCTAAAGCAGCACGTAGTGCACGAGCAATGACTCGATGACGGCGGTAACGATTAGCTAACCCTTCGTTCATGACTGTTTGCATAGCTACTTCATAGGCATAGAACATATTGACAGCGGGAGTAGCGAAGTACTTACCAGGGTTCTGCATAATAGGTAGCCAATTCTTGATATCTCCATAGTAAGCAGGAATGCGCTCCATAGCTTCACGTGCAGCCAAAGCTTGCTTGCTGAAACCGAGCAACAGCAGTCCAGGAGGCACGCCAATTGCTTTTTGACTACCGGAAAGAACAATGTCGATCTTATAGGCCGGATTTCCTTGGTATGCCTTGCTCATATCTTCTTCAACAGCAGCTGTAGCACAGACGCCATCGAGTATGAAGAGAGCGCCTGTTTCCTTGACTAGAGGCACAAGCGCCTCTAGATCAGCCTCGACGCCAGTGGAAGTATCAACATGAGTGACAGTAACCGCCTTATATCGTCGCTCTGCCAGCTGAGCTCGCACCTGATCTACATCAAGACGTTGCCCCCATTCACTGCGCAGCACGTCTACCTCGACGCCGAAGCTCTTGGCTAGCAATTCAAAACGATCGCCAAAAAAGCCTTGGCTTAAGACCAAAATGCGCTCACCCGGTGCTACAGTATTCACCAAAGCCATCTCCATGGCTAAAGTACCTGTACCGGCAATGACAAAAACTTCTCCTTCTTGGCAACCTAACATTTCACGCGTCATTTCTAGGCTATGCGTCACAACGCGTACAAAACGAGGGTCGGTATGTGACCAGGTTTCAGCAGCTAACGCAGCCTTGATTTCATCAGTTACAGGTGTAGGGCCAGGAATTAGCAGTAACTCTTTGTTGGGCAAGTAACTCGACCTCCTTGGGAAATAAAATATTCGTTACCCTAATATTACAAAGCACTCATGTTTCGTATTCGCTACCTGGTGGCTTGCTCCTGCTGCCTCGCGCAATAAACTTAAGCCAAATGCACAGGAACGCAGTTGCTACAGCATACATCCAGACATTGCCGCTAGCAAATCTCATGTCTGGTCATGTATAATTCTTTCATAGAGAAATAATCACCTGTGCTTCTTCAATATGTGAGGCGCGGTGAATCACTTGGAGCAATACCAGAGAAGACAATGCCGCTTTCTGTAATAACAGAAAGGGGAATAGTCGTGAAAAAGTTATTCAAGTTATCCACAAAAATCTTTACCTTGGTCTTACTGTTAGCCGTTGTATCTACTATCATGCCAAGTGGCCTGTTCACCAGTTCAGCTCAAGCAGCTACTGCCACACGCCAAGCAGTAGTCAACACAGCCTATAAGTATCGAGGTCGCCCTTACGTTTTTGGAGCTACGGGACCCCGCACCTTTGATTGCTCTGGCTATGTTCGCTATGTTTTCAGACAACATGGCGTTTACCTGCCGCGTACAGCTGCCGCCCAATCTAGGGTAGGAACTACTGTGAGCAAGAGCAATTTGATCGCTGGCGACATCGTATTCTTCAAGAATACCTATAAGGCAGGCATCTCGCACGTCGGCATTTATGTAGGTAACAACCGCATTATCCACGCCTTCCCGCGCAAGGGCGTCACTGTCGATTCACTATCTAACGCTTATCTAAGAGCAAAGTATGCGCTTTCCAAGCGCGTACTACGTTAACACTAGCATATCCGAAAAGGCTGCATTGCTATAGGCAAATGCAGCCTTTTTACTAGTGACTGGAATGATTACCACTGTTTGAATTACGGCTCCGAATCTGCATGTAATAAAAGACAGAACAAGCCAACAGTGCTCCTAATAGTGGGTTAACACCTGACTGTAGTCCAAGGAAAACATCTTTACCGAAGACTTCTCCACCCAGGCGCCCTCTTAAGCCCCCTTGCTCAAACAGAAGCTTACAATCAAAGCCAAAGACGTCTCCGCCACAACGACCAGTAATGGTTGAACCAGAACGCACAAGTTCTATGTCTATACCATCAACCATACCGCCAACCCGGCCAGAAACGGTAAGCTCATTAAGCGATACGGCAATATCCCGCCCGCTGATCAAGCCACCCATTCGGCCTTGTACAGAACATCCACAGACCTGCAGCGCTATGTCCCAACCCCAGATAGCGCCACCAACACGCCCACTTATATTGTCACCCTGAAAACTACAACTAATATCCAGCCCATCTAGAGCGCCACCGATACGACCTCTGATTGCCACTATGTACCCTCCCCACTAAAAGCACCTTTATTATTAATACGCCTAGGTGAAAACAAAGTTTCCTCTAAGGAATGATGAAGGGCTGGCAGGGCTGGCCTGACTAACTAAGCAGCACTTTGTCTCTGTAACGAAAACAAGGCTAGACTCTACAGGGAGCTAGCCCAACATCGATACAGGTCCAGGCGTAAAATTCTGGTGTAGCATTACTAAGATCAGCACACTATGGTGTCAGACAGAAAAAAGGCAACGCACAATTCGCTCCGCTTCTGCGCTGACAACGCGGTAGTGCACTTCCACCCCACTACGAGTACCTTCAATTAAACCGGCGCTGCGCAGTCTTGCCAAATGTTGGGAGATGGTTGATTGGGGAATCTGCAAATGTTCTTGCATTTTACTTACATTGCAATCTCCTACAAAAAGCAGACCTCTCATAATACAAAGGCGCATAGGATGAGCTAAAACCTTCAACATTTCAGCACACTGAGTCGTTCTTTCTACTTCCAACATGAACTTTCCAACTTCTTTGTCCACTGTTCCACCACCCCAATTAACTATAGCATAAGTCTTCTCATAAGTGAATTAAGTTAACATAGCAAGACCCTGTCAAGTAAAAGTGGG
>DIPA01000007.1:0-6085 GCA_002427055.1 Firmicutes bacterium UBA5500
GCGATGATATCCTCTACATCTTCCAGTCCGACCGATAATCTAACTAGGCTATCACGTATGCCGCCAGCTTCTCTTTCTTCCTTGCTATAAGGTGAATGTGTCATAGAGGCCGGGTGCTGAATTAGGGTCTCTGTGTCTCCTAGGCTAACTGCAAGAGAACACAGCTTAACGTTATTCATTAGCTTCTTGCCTTCTGCTACGCCGCCCTTTAGCTCAAAGGCTATCATTGCGCCCGCTAGCTTCATTTGCCTCTTGGCTAGTTCATATTGAGGGAAGCTCTTCAGGCCAGGATAATACACTTTATCAACTGCAGGATGCTTCTCTAAGAATTCCGCTACCTGCATTGCATTAGCACAGTGTTTTTCCATGCGCAGGGGCAGAGTCTTCATGCCGCGGCAGATCAAATAAGCATCAAAGGGGCTGAGGACTGAACCGGTCATATCCTTGACTCCAAACAGTCTTACTTGGTCAATAAACTCCTTCTTGCCTGCAACTACTCCGGCAATAACATCACCATGACCATTGAGATACTTGGTCGCGGAATGCAGAACCACGTCTGCGCCAAGCTCTAGAGGTCTTTGAATATATGGTGTGCAATAGGTGTTATCTACAAAAACCAAACAGCCCTCATTGGTATGAGCTATTCTGCTGATAGTCTCGATATCGGCAATATCCATGGTAGGATTTGCTGGGGTTTCCAGGTACACTACCTTAGTGTTGGGCTGCATGGCCTTGCTTACGTTTTCCGGGTCGCGCATGTCGACAAAAGTAACATCTACACCATAGCGGCTAATGCCATGATTCAGATAGGCAAAGGTACAGCCATATAGTGTTTTTGCAGCAATTACGTGATCTCCAGCTTTTAAGGCTGTCCAGAAGGCTGAAGTAATTGCCCCCATGCCGGACCCCATCGACATCGCTGCCTCTGCACCCTCTAGTAACGCCAGCTTCTCTTCAAATTGCGTCGAGTTGGGGTTGCCAAGCCTGGTGTAGATATACCCACCTTCTTCTAGGGCAAAGCGCCTGCCACCCTGCTCTGCTGAATCGAAAACAAAGGTCGAGGCCTGATAAATAGGCATAACCAATGCCCCGGCTGCGTTTTCTGCATGCCCTCCGTGAATAGCTCTCGTTGCGAAGCCCATTGCTTCTAGATTAAGTTTTTTGCTCACTCTTAGTTACCTCCTTAATTAGTTACACAACAACTGATTAACAGTCTCCTTAAGATAAAACAAACGCGCTAGCCGCCTGGCTCGCACGTTTCTCTTAATCTGCTAGCTCTCTATTATTCTCCATCCATTGGGCCACACTTGCTAAACTACCACTAAAGTGGCAAGTGGATAAGGATCTCTTCGGGGAACTAATTAAGCAATCATCTACCATGACAACACGAATGCCAATATCAGTTGCGGCCAAATCCTCTTCCATATCGTTCCCAATGTGCAAGCACTCTTGCGGTTTAGCACCCAGACGTTCAAGAATTTCTGCATAGTACTCTGAATTGGGCTTGCAAAAGTGAGCATCTTCATACGTGGTGACTAGCTCCCATGGCAAATCAGCAATGCCAGCCCACTGCATTCTTTGCTCAATAGCTTCTCGAGGGAAAACCGGATTGGTAGCTAAAACAACACGCATGCCTCGTTTTAGGGCCGCTTCTACTAGCTGACGAGCTAACGGGCTAGGACGCACTATTTGCCGTACTTCTTGATAATGACGCTCATAGTAATCTTGAAATAGGGGGAATAGTTCGGCCTGATCTCGCCCTATTTTTGCGAAAAAATCGTTCATGAATTTCTGCTCATTGGTATGCTCAGGATCTAGGTTGTTAATCATGGCGTAACTAGAAGCCATCAACTGTTGTGCAAAGAAACTCGGTTCAAGCAGACGGCTGAAATAACGCGTTATGGACTTTATATAACTTGGTACAAACTGATCGGTATCTAAGGGCAACAGGGTACCGTCAAGATCGAAAAGTAGATATTTGGTCATGGCGCCTCCCAATTGTAGCCTTCAAAAAAGGCTTATTGACAAGCTGGGTATCTAGTCCAGCTTGTCAATTTATTCTAAACCAAAGGAGCTACATTTGCCAACGGCGTGCCCTTAAAAACATAACAGGCTGGCCGCACCATTGTGGCAACCCCAGTTATCGGCGCTACAATAGCCGTTTCGCCCACATGGCCGAGCACATCGCCCTGCTTAAACGCGTCACCCGGTTTGATCTGAGGCAAGAATGGGCCAACCACTTTGCTCATAACCGGCTGCAACTTGCCATAGAAAGTAGGGTGAGGTTTCACAGCCTCGCCGGCAAGCATCCCTAGCTGGCGTAACATGTTCAGTAGTGCCTGATAGCATTCTTCGGCCGCGTCTAGGTCTATAACACCGCCCTGTCCGCCGCCAGGCAACTCAATAATCACGGCAGGAATACCGGAATCGCCCGCTTCTACAAATAACTGGCCTTTGGTACCCCCACTTTCAATTACTCTGGGAATGGCTAGCATAGCCGCCAATTCTTTGGCATAATCGTAATCGTTATAAACCGCTAACGTGTAGCTAGCGCCCCAAACACCACAACAATGCATGTCTACGATATAATCCGCATCCTGAGCTTCTTGCCAAAGCAGCTTAGCTAAAGCTAATGACGGAGCAGAATCGTCTTGGCCCGGGAATATACGGTTCAAGTCAAGCTCATCATAGGGTGAACTGCGCTGTAGACGCCTGAAGGCAGCAGGATTAGAGCGCGGTAACACCTTGACTGACCCCTTAAGCAACTCATGCTCTTCAAGGAAAGCTAGGACCTTTTCTACCACATAAATTCCGGTAGCTTCGCCGCCATGAATACCACCGGTGAAGAATACCCTTGGTGCACCTTCCCCAAACACATGGAAATCAAGCTCTACCGGCATTAGATCATCAATTTTGCGCGTATATGTCTTTTTCAACTATGAAACCTCCTAGATCGAGAATACTAAACGACCACCCATAATCACCTGCTGGCAGGTGGTGAAGTTGCAGAGTGGATGACCATCAAAAATAGCCAAATCAGCCTCTTTGCCAACTTCAATGCTGCCCAAGCGGTCGTCGAGTCCAAGAATCTCAGCTGGATTGATAGTTATTGCCCGCAACGCTTCCTCTTCTCCCAATCCTTCACGCATAGCGACTCCGGCCATCCATGGCAGATACTTAGTAGCCGACGACGAATCCATCTGGATAGCAACCTTGCAACCAGCCTTGGCCAAAATAGCTGGATTGTCCAGACGCACGTCCCATAGTTCATGCTTAGCCGGTTCCATATCCAGAGGACCGACAACACAGCGCACCTGCTTCTCGGCCAGAATATCAGGGATTTTATGGCCCTCAGTGGCATGCTCTAATACGTAGTCAAGATTAAACTCTTCCGCAATACGAATAGCCGTCATGATATCGTCGGCACGATGGCAATGAATACGTGCCTTCATTTCACGCCTCAGCACCTTAGCGAGTTGCTCCATCTTTAGATCACGATCAACGCTCTTGGCCTTGCCTTCGGCCTCGGCACGCGCCATCTTGTCCAGATAGTTTTGAGCACTGATTAGCGCCTCACGTAGCACTGCCGCGTTGCCCATCCGGGTGCCTGGCATCTTGTTAATGGCGCCGTAGTTACGCTTTGGGTTTTCACCCAGAGCCATCTTCATGCCTTCGCTGCCGGGTATCAGCATTTCGTCAACTGTACGACCTAGGGTCTTAATGGCCATACCGGTGCCACCAATGATATTACTACTGCCGGGCCCGGTATATACTGTAGTAACTCCGGCAGCTAAGACTTGTGGGAAAGCAGGGTCGGCAGGGTTTAAAGCATCAATGCCGAAGAGACCGGATTGCATAGGCCCCGTTTTCTCGTTACCATCAGCTGTAGCCGGTAGGCTCGGCTCACCAAAGAGACCTATATGGCTATGGGCGTCAATCAAGCCAGGGGTCACAACTTTGCCCTGAGCATCGATTATCTGTGCATCAGCCGGCACGACAACGTCAGTACCTACGGCTATGATTTTGCCGTCTTCGCACAAAACGGTGCCCTGCTCGATTACCCCCTGGGTGATGGTATAAAGTTTGCCATTAGTTATAGCTAATTTCATCTTATGTCCCTCCTGTCGTATTTCGCTACACTAAGGTTTTCGTTAAATAAAGTGAAAATCCTGTTGTTTAGCTATTTTTTTAGCATGCAGTTAACTCAGCAACATATAGATTTAGTAATAGACAGCAAAAACCATTTGGCTTGCATAAGGAGGATTGAGGCAGAATGATTGAGCTAGTCGAATTCTTGCGCGTCTACTGGTTTCAGATAGCCCAGATCATAATCAGCCTGATTATTGGTGGCAACTTAGCACAGCAGTTTAGTCTGCAAAAACAAAAATCACTGGCCGGAAAACTAGCCCGTTTCACCTTGTCCCTAATCTTCTCCGCTGCCTATTATGTACTCTTTTTCTACCTGACGAGCATATTCTGGCGCTAAAAAAAGAGCAGGTTGGACCACTCGAGCTTGTCCAACCTGCTTCTTATGACTGCTTGTTTACCCCTTGTTCATAATCAACTGCCCAGCCTGCAGGTGGCGCAGTAATTCTATGATTTTCTCTGTACAGAGGCTCAAGATAGCTTCGCCCTTGGCTTTGCTAGCTAAGGTAGCATCACCAGTCTGGGCATTCTCCATCGTTTTTAGGGACATGCCAGGAAAACGCACATTAGCAATGGCCTTGTTCCAATTGACTCTAGCTTTGGACATATCAACTATTGACTCATCAATAGCTAGTACAACCGAAGTCTCATCTTCACCGGCATGACCTTGGCCTTCACAAATAGTGAGAATCTCGGCCGCATAGTCAATCCACCAGTTAATCAAGAGCACGGTCAACCCAAGATCAGCTAAACGTTCCATAACAGGGGTTAGCGCAGGGGTATTACCGCCATGACCGTTAAAGAGAACTAGCTTCTTCACTCCCCACTTAGCCAAATTCTTGCCTACGTGATAGACATATTCACCAAATACGTTGGCGGGAATATCAAGGGTACCAGGGTATGGTGCCAAATTCCAAGAATGGCCGTAGGGAATCTCAGGTGCGATGATCAGTTCATCACCCATGCGCTCTTCGATGAGCTCCAAGAAACGGCGGGGAATAATAACATCGGTACCCAACGGGCAATGATGCCCGTGCGCTTCGGTCATACCAATTGGTAGCACCACAGTGTCAATGCGTTCTAGGGCTTCGGCAAATTGATCCGAATTCAAATAGAGCATGTACATATTTGTTCCTTCCTCCCTGTCTCAGAGATTAGTACCTAAGCAACCCACTGGATCTCACTTACCTAATATCTCATATAACACCTGCTTCGCCAGAAGAGGATTAGCTAAACCGCCCGAGATATGCATCAGCTGCCCCATCAGGAAGCCAAAAGCCCTCTCCTTGCCGCCCTGATATTCCGCTACTACAGCCGCATTTGCTTCTATTACCTGCTCTACCCACTGTTGCAGTTGCTCCCTATCATTAACCTGCTGCAGCTGGCGTGAGCGGGCAATTGCAGCCGGAGCCTGGCCACTAGCAAAACTCTCGGTCAACAGCTGTTTAGCGATATTATGGCTAAGGGTCCCTTGCCGGACCAGCTTAAGCAGGTCGGCAAGATCTTGTGCAGCCACCGGGCAGTCAGCGAAAGAGCCGGAACTTTGGTTGAGCTGAGCCCTTAAGTCAGTCAACAGCCAGTTGGCAACATCCTCGGGCTCAGGGTAATAGAGTAAGACAGCCTCAAAATAGGCGGCTAGAGCAGGATCACCTATAATCTCGCGTGCTGCATATGAGCTCAGTTTGAGCTCAGTCTGATAGCGTTGTTGCCGAGCAAGTGGTAACTCGGGCAAGTTGCGCTTGATGTCATCTAGCCGGGCATTATCTATAACAATAGTAGGTAAATCAGGTTCTGGAGAATAACGATAGTCAATAGCTTGCTCTTTGCTACGCATAGGAAAAGTCGCTTGTTGCACTTCGTCCCAACGGCGTGTCTCACGAGGTACCAAAGAACCACAGTCCAAAAGCGCTGCCTGCCGCTGCTCTTCATAGGCAATAGC
>DIPA01000007.1:6159-16257 GCA_002427055.1 Firmicutes bacterium UBA5500
TAGCCCCAACTACACCCCGCAGAGAGCCGATATTCTTGATCTCACACATTTCGCCTAGCTCATCACTACCAACAGGCCGTAAACTGATATTCAACTCACAACGCATGGAACCTTCTTCAATGCGAGCATCTGACACTCCTAAATAACGCATTAGCAGCTGTAGCGCCTCCAAATAGGCGCGAGCCGCGGTGGCTGTGCGAAATACTGGCGGAGTAACGATCTCGATCAGCGGAATGCCAGCCCGATTGAAATCGATTATTTCACCGGATGCGGTCTGTACAGCCCTGCCGGCATCCTCTTCCAAATGCACTTGTTTCAGTGGCACTCGCTCAATCTGCCCTGCGACTTCTACATCTAAATATCCCTGTTTGCCAAAAGGAGCGCGCCACTGGGTAATTTGGTAACCTTTCGGTAGGTCGAGCGCAGAATAGTGTTTACGGTCAAAACCTGCCTGCGTAGGTACCTGGCAGTTAAGCGCTAGCGCCGCCTTGAGAGCTAATTCTACCGCCTGCCGGTTAAGCTCGGGTAACGCCTTACCCTGCCCCAGGCAAAATGCACAGGTTTGAGTATTAGGAGCGGCCCCAAACTTGGTTGCACAGGTACAAAAAGCCTTTTGTTCTGTAGCTAGCTGTATATGTACTTCTAAACCGATAATTGTTTCGTATTGCATTGATTGTCTGAGCCTCCTGTTGATCACCGGCGGCACTTAGGCAAAACAAGAAGCTGCCCTTGCGCTAAGGACAGCTCACTTACCCTAGTTTACCCCTCTTGCAATAGGGCAAGCAGTTCTTCCCAGCTAAGTACCGGTACGCCTAGCTCTTGGGCCTTAGTTAGCTTGCTGCCGGCCTTTTCACCGGCTAGCAAGTAGTTGGTTTTCTTGCTCACCGCACTAGCCACCTGGCCGCCATGCTGCAGAATAAGCTGTTTGGCTGCCTCGCGGCTCACATCAGGCAACGTGCCGGTGATGACGAAGGTAAGCCCAGTAAGCACCCCTGATGCAACCTTGGCCCCAAGATAAGTTTGATTAACCCCCGCTGCCAGTAGCTTATCCACGAGTTGTCTGTTAACAGGCGTAGCAAAGTAACTGACAATGCTAGCTGCCATTTTCTCTCCCACATCAGGAATCTGCTGCAATGCTTCCTCATCGGCTGCCATCAGCCGCTCTAGAGACCCGAACTGTTGAGCTAAGCCCAAAGCACCTTTGGCACCCACATGACGAATGCCAAGAGCAAATATCAGGCGTTCTAAGGAATTCTGCTTGCTCTTAGCTATAGCAGCGAGCAAATTATCGGCAGTTTTCTGGCCAACCCGCTCTAAAGCTAAGAGCTGTTCTGGCTGTAGGGCATATAAGTCGGCCACGTCGTGCACTAGGTCAGCCTCCAGCAGCGTTGCAATCATAGCCGGGCCTAAGCCTTCAATGTCCATAGCGTCGCGAGAAACAAAGTGAATAAGCCCTTCGCGCAAGACTGCCGGACAAGAGGCATTGGGGCAACGCCAAGCAACTTCTTCCGGTGGCCGCACGGCCTGAGTGTGGCACTCTGGGCATATTGTTGGCATGACATAAACTTGTTCTGCCCCGGAACGTAACTCGACCACCGGCGCCACCACTTCCGGAATTATATCGCCCGCCTTTTGCACAATTACAGTATCACCAACACGGATATCCTTAGCTGCGATCAGATCGGCATTATGCAAAGAGGCGCGACTGACAACCGAACCGGCCACGGTAACCGGCTCGAGCACCGCATTGGGATTCAGGGTACCGGTGCGCCCGACGCTAATAACGATATCCCGCAATTTGGTCTGTACTTGTTCTGCGGGAAACTTATAAGCTATCGCCCAACGTGGGCTTTTGGCCGTATAGCCTAATTTTTCTTGTAGAGCAACATCGTTAACTTTAATAACAATACCATCGATATCATAAGGGAGATCATGTCGCTTGGCATGCCAAGCCTTGCAGTATTCGATAATCTCTTCCATGTCATTAAGCAAAACCCGCTCCTGGTTGACCCTCAAGCCAATCTGCCGCATGAATTGCATACTTGCTTCATGCGTTTCCGGCATCTGCCCGTCCATACTAACCAAACTATAAAGGAAAGTATCGAGCCCCCGGCTAGCTGCAATCTTAGGATCAAGCTGACGCAGGGAGCCGGCAGCTGCATTACGCGGATTAGCAAACAGCGCCAGCCCGGCATCTTCCCGCTGCTCATTAAGGCGGGCAAAAGCAGCTTTGGGCAGATAGGCTTCACCTCGGACTGTTAGAGTATACGGCTCTTGCAGCCGCAGTGGCACACTGGGCAAGGTACGCAAGTTACCGGTAATATCTTCACCAACCATGCCATCACCTCGGGTAGCACCGGTTACCAGTAGGCCATCAACATACTGCAGGGAGATAGCTAGCCCATCTATTTTTAGCTCAACCACGTATTGAACCTCATGCTGCCCAGCCACTGCGCGTACGCGCTGATCGAACTCGCGCAAGTCACCTGCATTAAAGGCGTTAGCTAGGCTATACATCGGTATGGCATGGGTAACACTCTGAAAACCGGTGGCAGGAGCTCCGCCAACCCGCTGTGTAGGGGAATCAGGCGTGATAAGATCAGGGTATTTCGCTTCAATAACCTGTAGCTCGCGCAGCAGGCTGTCATATTCAGCATCTAAAACTTCAGGGCTGTCCAATACATAATAGCGGTAATTATGGTAGTGCAGTACTCGGCTAAGCTCAGCAGCCCGCGCACTTGCCTCCTGTTTGGCTGAATCCATAGGGACCAATACTCACACCTCCTGCATTAGATCGGCTCTAGAGAAGTATACTGCATGGAGAGAGTTTTCAAACCGGCTTGATCAAAAGCAACTGTAACAAAGATGTCAGCGCCACTGCCCTTACTAGATACCACTGTCCCCTCACCGAAACTCTTGTGTCGCACCCGCTGTCCATCAGCAAAGTGTTTTTCACCGGTTGGCGCTACCCGCTCTTCCGTAGAACGCATCGATGGACGAATTGAGGGGCTAACAGTCGATTGCGAAGGGCTGGAATTCCAGCCACGAGATTCCTTGACCTCTTCCGGTATCTCTTCTAAGAAACGTGAAGGTAAATTATAACTATAACGACCAAAGAGCAATCGCTGCCAGGCGTGAGCCAGATAAAGACGTTCTTTGGCGCGAGTGATGCCGACATAGCATAAGCGCCGTTCTTCTTCTAGCTCGTCCTCATCTGCCAAGGCACGCGAATGAGGAAAAATGCCTTCTTCGAGCCCAGTTAGAAAGACCACAGGAAATTCTAACCCCTTAGCTGTGTGCAGAGTCAGCATATGAACCGCTTCGCCCTCTGCCTGAGTATCAGCATCAGACAGCAACTCAATGCCCGCCAAGAAATCATCCAGCCCTGACTCGGGATTTCTCAAGCAAAATTCCTTAGCCACGGAAATAAACTCCTGCAGGTTCTCTAACCGTGCCAAGCTCTCGGGATCTTTCCCTTCTGCCTCCAAACTAGCCTGATAACCAGTCTTGTCGAGCAGAGCTTCCACTAGCTCGGCCACATTTAGATATTCTGTCATGCCCCGCCACAATGCTACTTGCTCCACAAACGCCAGCAGTTTGTTGGCAGGCGCTTTACCCAAGCTAGAAATGCTGCTCGCTTGTTCGGCAGCTAACAGCAACGGCAGCTCCTGCGCCTCGGCATAGTCGGTCAACCGTTGCAGGGTCGTCGTGCCAATTCCTCTGCGTGGAACATTAACAATGCGCATAAAGCTGGCACCATCGGCTGGGTTTATCAGCAAGCGCAGATAAGCAATGATGTCTCTAATCTCGCGGCGTTTGTAAAACTCTACACCGCGATACATAGTATAAGGAATATCTTTCCGCAGGAAAGCTTCTTCAATAACACGCGACTGCGCATTAGTGCGGTACAAAATCGCTATATCATCATAACTACGGCCCTGACTATGGAGCAGCTCTATCTCATCCGCTACCTGATTGGCTTCGTCGCGCTCGTCATCAGCCGAAAACACTTGTACTAAGTCGCCCTCTTGATTAGCCGTCCATAGCCGCTTTTGCTTGCGCCCGACATTGTTAGCTACAACAGCATTGGCAGCATCCAGGATGTTCTGGCTAGAACGATAGTTCTGCTCCAGCTTAATTACCGTCGCATCGGGGAAGTCATCTTCAAAATCAAGGATGTTACGGAGATTAGCCCCTCTAAAAGCATAGATAGATTGATCGTCGTCGCCAACTACCATCAAGTTACGATGCTTGGCTGCTAAGAGACGTACTAACTCATACTGAGCACGGTTGGTGTCTTGATACTCGTCGACTAAGATATGCCTAAATTGTTCCTGATAACCAACCCTTACGTCTGCGTTTTTCTGGAGTAGCTCTACCATCAACCACAGTAGGTCATCAAAGTCGACAGCATTATTCAGTAGCAGCTTACGCTGATACAACTTATACACAGACGAGACCGTTTCCTCTATATAATCGCCAGCTTCACGCGCATAATCCTCCGGCGATTTTAGGTCGTTCTTAGCGCGACTAATCAGTGCATGCACCATAGCTGGTTTGAAACGATCATGAGTTATGCTGAGGTCGTGCAAAGACTCTCTGATCAGGGTTAATTGTTCGCTGGTATCATAAATAACGAAATTCTTCCCTAAGCCTACTCTCTCACCATCTCGGCGCAACATACGCATGCAGGCAGAGTGAAAAGTGCTCACCCACATACCCCTGCTATTAGGGACGAGGTCAGCCAGTCGCTCTTGCATCTCACGGGCGGCTTTGTTCGTAAAAGTTATGGCAATTATCTGGTGCGGCTTCACGCCACACTCTTGCACTAAGTAGGCGATGCGGTAAGTTAAGACACGTGTCTTACCACTACCGGCACCCGCCAAAATTAAGAGCGGCCCACCTGAATGCGTCACGGCCTGACGCTGAACGGGGTTAAGCTTATCTAATAACTGCATTATGTCCTCCTTACTGCGAGGAAATTGAATCCCTTGCTTTACCTTAACAATATAACCTTCTGCTTAAACGACCACAAATCCTGCTCGGCGAACATATTTTCGCCAAAATCAGATAGCACCCGCGAAGGCCTGCTGGCAAGTGGGAATCTTTTGCTGGCCCAAGTATCCGTCCCCGCGGTCCAGGAAGCGGGCATAACAAAACAGGGGACCGAAGCCGCCCCTGTGGTTTTTGCTGTTTGATAGAATTAGTTTGGGGTATTCACATTACCCTCAACGCCAAAATCGTTGCTAGAATGTAAATGACATTAGCGCTCCGGCATAAAACGCAAGACTCCTTGGCGTAAGGCAAAAGTTATGCTAGCCATCACCGGGATCATCACAGCTGCATTCAGCCCGCGCAGAGGAAGTAAAGCGAAAGCAGTTTTACCAGTGATGATCATGAGCCAATAGGTATTAAGAATGACTGAGGTAACTACTTCAGAAATGGCTATCGCCCCTAGTAGCTTCCAATAAGAACTACGCCAGCGGTCACGCCCCAAAAGCACAGGCACTATGGCTCCTGACAGGCCTGCAGATAAAGTAAAGCCAGGGAAATAGGGCCCGAAAGGGAATAGGTTAGCCCCGATGAAGTCGGCTATGGCCCCGACAATGAAACCCCAGCCCGGGCCATAGAGTAAGCCCGCTAGCAGAATGGGCAACCAACCAAAACCAATGCGTATTATTGGCGTGTTAATGCTAAGAAAACGACTGGCGACAATGGAAAGGGCGACTAGCAGAGCCGCTGTTACCATGCGGCTAAGACGGGTGTGTTGCATACTGCACCTCTTGCTATCAGATTCTTGTCAAGGCTCTTTCTATGATAGATGCTAAATCATGCAAGTCAAAGGGTTTACTAATTCTGCCCTGGACTCCTAATTTCTCTACTCTTGTCCAGTTTGCTCCATCTGCATCGGCTGTAACCATAACTACAGGCAAATGAGGCCGCACTTGACGTAGTTCAACTAGTGTTTCAGGACCCGACAGGCCTGGCATATTCATGTCCAGAAGAACTAGGTCCGGTTCTAGTTGAGCCACCAATTCTACCGCCTCGGCCCCGCTTTTAGCTGAAATCACGTGGTAGCCATAACGGGTCAGCACTTCCTCAAGCAGCAACCTGATGCCAAATTGATCGTCAACCACCATGATCTGCTCACCCTGCGCCATCTTCCCCACCATCCTTCTCAAATTCCACGCTACTTCGTTTCGACATTGCCCGTGATAACCCCTGCTTTAAGCTAGACTATCATAAGCGCCAACTTAAGGTTATAATTATTATAAACAAGGCGTATTCGCTGATGAACATGGAGGGAATGGAACATGAACACCGTTGATAACCGTGGCTTAGCCTGCCCAGAACCAGTCATTCGTACCAAGAAAGCCTTAGATAACATGGCTGCAGGTACACTTATATCTATTGTCGATAACGAAATTGCCAAGGAAAACGTACTGCGGCTAGCCAACAGCATGGGGCTGTCTGCAACAGCAAGTAAGGAAGCTGGAGTTTTCCGTATTGAGATCATCAAGAATGCGGGCGCGAGCGTTAGTTCTGTACCAGAAGAGCTGCTTGCTTGCTCGCTCCCGTCCAAACATACAACCCTACTAGTAAAAAGCGATTTGTTTGGCCAAGGCGATGCGGCACTCGGCCAAGTCTTGATGAAAAGCTTCTTGCACGCTCTTAACGAATGCTCGGTATTACCGCGCGAGATTTTCTTTGTCAACTCTGCTGTCAGGCTTACCTGCCAAGGCTCAGCAGTCTTAGGAAAACTACAGGAGCTAGAGAAGAAAGGTGTACAGATCTATAGCTGTGGCACCTGCCTCGACTTCTATCATCTGAACGAGGAGCTCGCTATCGGCCAAGTCACTAATATGTTCAGTATCGTTGAAAGCCTAACTCAGGCAGACCATGCTATAACAATTTAGCTACTTTTTACCTGCTTGCAAAAACCAAAACCGGGTCTCCTTATACTAGGCTGACCCGGTTTTTCTTGTCTGTTTGCTACTAATTGAGGGGCCATTCGCCCGTAAAAACCTCGGTAGCTGGGCCAATCATGTATATCCGCTGGCGATTCTGCCAATGAATCTTGAGTATACCACCAGGTAACTCAACGTCCACTGCTTCTTCGGTTAAACCGTTAAGTACACAAGCCACAACAACGGCACAGGCACCTGTGCCACAAGCTTGAGTAATACCGGCACCCCGTTCCCATACGCGTACTAGCACTCTGTTAGCGTTTATGACCTGCACAAACTCAACATTTGTACCTCGAGGAAAGACCTGGTGTCTTTCTAAACAGGGGCCCACATTGGCTAAATCTATGCGCTTAACATCAGGCACAAAAGTGATGGCATGGGGAACACCCGTTGAAACGCCGGTGACCGCGTAACGTTGCCCCTGCACTTCTACCGGTACCGCAATCGGGGGGTTAGTAAGCGTTAGCATGGGAATACGGGCAGGGTCTAACACCGGGAAACCCATATCTACTTTGACTTGTGTAACGTGGTTACCGTCTAGCGCAAGCTGAACCTGCTTAATACCGTCTAGAGTCTCAACAGTTATATCTGGCCAATGGCATAAGCCGTGTTCATAGACATATTTGCTGACGCAACGCAAAGCGTTACCACACATCTCAGCCAATGAGCCATCAGCATTATACATATGCATTCTGAAGTCGGCAACCTCTGAAGGCAACAGGAAAACTAGACCGTCGGCTCCTACGCCAAAATGGCGCCGACAAACTTGTTTGGCCAGGTCAGATAGGTCTGTAGAAGGCAACCCCGCAAAAGCCTCCACCACAACGAAGTCGTTGCCCAATCCGTGCATCTTGGTGAATTGCATAGCCTCGCCTCCTTGTATATGCGATAGTACATGAAGACTACTACCTTATTCTATGTTAGCTAAAGCCCGATGGCCAATGTCGCGGCGATAATGAGCGCCCGGAATACGAATTTGCTCAACACCTGCATAGGCAAGCTTGAGTGCCTGCTCTAGGCCATCACCTAGGGCTGAGACAGCTAGGATACGGCCACCGGAAGAGACTAGCTGACCATTCTCTCGCTTAGTGCCGGCTTGGAATACAAGGCAACCCGCTGCCTGTGCCTCGGCAATGCCATGCACAGGTAGGCCCTTGGGATATTCTCCTGGGTAGCCTGGCGCAGCCATGATTACGCTGGCACAAGCCTGGGGAACAGCCTTAAGCTGAATATCCTTCAGCCGGCCATTGGCACAAGCAGCTAACAGCTCTAGAACATCATTCTCAAGGCGAGGCAGCACTACCTGAGTCTCGGGATCACCAAAACGAGCATTATACTCGATAACTTGAGGCCCCTCTTTAGTCAGTATGAGACCTAAATAGAGCACGCCTTGGTAATATATACCCTCGTTAGTTAGGCCACGCAATGTCGGTTGCAAAACACGCTCTATGACCAATTGCTCTAACTCGGGAGTAAAGGCGGGCACCGGAGAATAAACCCCCATGCCACCGGTATTAGGTCCACGGTCACCATCAAAAACCTGCTTATGGTCTTGCGACGCCGGCAAGACTAAGTAGTCTTCTCCGGCCACTAATGTCAGCAGAGTTACTTCTGGTCCCTGCAGATAATCCTCAATAACTACCTCAGCACCAGCCGCGCCAAAGCTATTTTCAACCAGCATTGAACGCAGGGTCTGCTCGGCCTCGGCCAGGTCATGCACAATAACAGCACCCTTACCGGCAGCAAGGCCGGAAGCCTTGATTACCAGGGGAAAGGGCTGAACTTTAGCGTAATCCCAAGCTACTTGAAAATCGCTAAATACCCTATATTTAGCTGTAGGTACATCATACTTAGCCATAAACTGCTTAGACCAAGCTTTACTGCTCTCCAATTGGGCGGCAGCCTGACTAGGGCCAAAGGTAGCAATGCCCTCTTCTGCGAGACGATCTGCTAAGCCCAAAGCAAGGGGAATTTCAGGCCCAATAACTACTAAATCGATAGCATAATCAAGGGCTGCCTGCACCAGACCATCGATATCGCTGGCTGCTAGGGGCAAACAAGTGGCGAGCTCTGCTATGCCGGGGTTACCGGGTGCAGCATAAAGCTCAGTCAACAAAGGGCTTTTGCTGATACTCCAAGCCAAGGCGTGCTCGCGCCCCCCACTGCCGACTAATAAAACGCGCATCGCTTTACCTCCTAATGGCGGAAATGTCGACGGCCGGTAAAGATCATGCCGATGCCGTGCTTGTTAGCTGCAGCAATACTCTCGTCATCGCGCAGGGAACCGCCCGGTTGCACGATTGCGGCAATGCCGGCTGCTGCAGCTGCTTCGACTACGTCGGAGAAGGGGAAAAGGCCATCGGAAGCTAGTACGGCGCCTTGTGCTGCTTCGCCTGCCCTAGCTAAAGCCTGCTGAGCTGCATCGATACGGTTGACTTGTCCCATGCCGATGCCTAAAGTAACGCCGTTCTTAACTACTATGATAGCGTTAGACTTAACGTACTTAACTACTTGCCAAGCAAAACGCATATCCGCCAATTGCTCATCGCTGACAGCTTGTTCGCTGATAACTTTCCACGGTTCCGCTGTAGGCAAAATGGTATCCGGCGTTTGCACCAAGAGACCGCCGGCTACTCGCTTATAATCGAGCCCAGTCTGCGCTTGCTGACCCAGAGGGCCAACAGCTAATAAGCGCAAATTCTTCTTTTTGCTCAAGATTGCTTGCGCTTCCGGCAAGAATTCAGGTGCGATGATTATGTCTAGAAAGATCTCTTTAAGCTTAGCCGCCAATTCTGCATCTACCGGCCGGTTCAAAGCTACTATACCGCCGAAGATGGAAACAGGATCAGCATCGTGAGCCAACTTATAGGCTGTGAGAATATTAGCGGCGCAAGCCACTCCGCAAGGATTAGCATGCTTCACCGCCACAGCAGCCGGCTGACTGAATTCATTCACTAAACGCAGCGCTGCATCAGCATCGTTAATGTTGCAGAAAGAAAGCGCCTTGCCCTGCAGTTGCTCAGCATTAACTAAAGAGGGACCAACTACCTGGGGCTCACTATAAAAAGCTGCCGCCTGGTGAGGATTCTCACCATAGCGCAACATCTGCTTGCGCCCGAAGGTTAAAGTT
>DIPA01000007.1:16396-19633 GCA_002427055.1 Firmicutes bacterium UBA5500
GTAATGGTTCATCTGCCGCATATTGCTGGCCAAGATAAGACGCAATCATGGCGTCATAATGTGCTGTATGGCGGAAAGCTGCTAGAGCAAGCTCTTGACGTAACTTGAGCGGTACTTCACCATACTGGCGCAGGCTAGCAATTATCTCAACATAACGAGCTGGCTCCACAACAACGGCAACGGAGGCATGATTCTTGGCCGCAGAACGTACCATGCTCGGCCCACCGATGTCAATATTCTCGATTGCCTCTGCCAGGGTGACATCAGGCCGAGCAATTGTTGCAGCAAATGGATAAAGGTTGCAGACCACTAAATCAATAGGGGTAATCTGATGGGTGGCCAAGGCATGCATATGCTCCTTAAGATCTCGACGTGCCAAGATTCCCCCATGTATATGAGGATCCAATGTCTTAACCCGCCCACCTAGCATCTCTGGAAACCCAGTAACTTCGTCAATAAGTAGCACGGGAATACCCTGTGCTGCTAACAGGCGGTACGTACCGCCTGTGGAGACTAATTCTACCCCGAGGGCCACTAACTCTCGGGCAAATTCCACAAGATTAGTTTTGTCCGAAACGCTCAATAAGGCTCGCTTAACCACTATTTTTCTCCTCCTTCAACGGGAGTTATATATACACGATGGCCCCTAAGCTCTAGACGCCCAGCCAAAAAATACTCGACAGCCCGCACGTAAAGGCGATGTTCTACCTTTAGCACTCGTTGTGCTAACGAATTTACATCATCAGTATCATAAACCGGTACGGCTTCTTGTAGAATTATCGGGCCTGTATCAACGCCTGGTTCCACGAAAATGATGCTGGCGCCACTCACTTTGGCTCCATAATCTAGCACAGCTTGGTGCACTTTATCACCGTAAAAACCAGAGCCGCAAAAGGCTGGGATTAGCGAGGGATGCGTGTTCATGATACGCCCAGCATAATGGGCTACAAAGACATCACTCAGCACGGACATGAAGCCCGCCAGCAGTATCAAATCTGGTGCATAAGGCGCTAATACCTCCAACAAAGCCTCACTATAAGCTTCATTATCTGGATACGACTTGCGCGCCACAACAACTGTCGGAATACCGGCTTGCGAAGCCCGCTCTAGCGCATAGGCATGGGGTCGCGTACTCACTACAACAGCTATATCGGCCTGCAGTAGGCCAAACTGAATCGCATTGATCATGGCCTGCAGGTTGGTGCCATTGCCCGAAACCAGGACGGCAAGTTTAGCCTTCACGGTAGCTCACCCCGTCGCCAGCTACTACTTCGCCTACCACCCAGGCCTGCTCGCCAAGAGCATTAGCAGCCTCTATGCAAGCGGCTGCCTCGGCTTGGGGAACAACGAGCACAAAGCCGATACCCATATTAAAGGTACGATAGCTTTCCTCCGGCGTGAGGTTACCAAGTCTCTCTAAATAGCGAAAAACGGGAGGAACTGTCCAACTTGCAGGGCTAAGTGCAGCACCACAACCAGTCGGCAGCATACGCGGCACATTCTCGGTAAGGCCACCACCGGTAATATGGGCCATCCCCTTTAGGGTGAACTGCTGCATTAACTGTAATACCGAACGCACGTAAATGCGAGTAGGGGTTAGCAATACCTCCCCTAGCGGCTTGTTGGATACTTCTGGCACTACATCAGATAACTGGTGCTTGCCTACTTCCAAAATCAGTTTACGCACTAGAGAATAGCCGTTACTATGCAAGCCACTGGAAGCCAAAGCAATCAAGGCATCACCCGGTTGAATGGTGGAACCGTCGATAAGCGCCTCGCGGTCGGCCACGCCAACGGCGAAACCAGCCAAGTCGTAATCATCAGCCCCATACATGCCGGGCATTTCAGCAGTTTCTCCACCAATTAAAGCACAACCGGCTTGCCTACAACCCTCCGCTACCCCACCCACTAAGGTGGCTATCTTTTCCGGAACTAGGTGCCCACAAGCAACATAATCGAGGAAAAAGAGGGGCTCTGCCCCCTGAACTAGCACATCGTTAACACACATGGCCACACAATCAATGCCAATAGTGTCATGCTTATCGGCCATGATGGCTAACATCAGTTTAGTTCCTACCCCATCGGTGCCAGCTACCAAGACTGGTTGACTGTAATTCTTGTGAGGGAGGGTGATTAACCCTCCGAACCCCCCTACATCACCAAGTACCTCAGGGCGATACGTAGAACGCACTGCCTGCTTCATCAAGCGCACCGCCTGGTTACCTGCCTCGACATCGACTCCGGCCGCTTTATAAGTGATCGAATCCATGCCACTCAATTCCTTTCCTGACAAAGTTGCTGCGGATACTTAGCCGTTAGGCAGGACAAACAGTTGCCACCGCCGGGCACCGCCTGCAATAAACCTTCCATGCTCAAAAAAGCAAGAGAATCGGCCCCAATCATCGTGCGAATGGTCTCTACTGAGTGCTGCGCGGCCACCAATTCACTCGTACTGGGCGTATCAATGCCATAGTAACAGGGTGAAATATAGGGTGGGCTTGAAATACGCATATGCACTTCTGTCGCACCGGCATCTCTTAGGGAACGAATTAGGTTACGGCTAGTCGTACCACGCACAATAGAATCTTCCACCACAACTACTCGCTTACCTTCTAGGACATGCCGATTAGGGTTCAGTTTGAGCCTTACCTTAAGGTTACGCAGCGATTGACCGGGAGAAATGAAAGTACGCCCCACATAACGATTCTTAACCAAACCTTCTTCATAAGGCATGCCTGATTCCAAAGCATAGCCAACAGCAGCCGGGATACCTGAATCTGGCACGCCAATCACGATATCGGCATCAGCCGGCTGTTCTTGAGCCAAAATACGGCCCAAACTCCGTCTCACCGCGTGCACATTAAGGCCATCTATGACCGAATCAACACGGGCAAAGTAGATGTATTCAAAAATACAGGCATGCCGAGGCACATCTTGCTCGCACAAACGCTCGCTCCGTAGGCCATCTTGGTCGATGATTATCATCTCTCCCGGCTCTACATCGCGCATAAGCTCAGCACCCATGACATCAAAAGCACACGACTCGGAAGCTATCACATAGCCATCGCCCAAACGCCCCAGCACTAAGGGGCGAAAAGCATGAGGGTCGCGCACAGCAACTAGGGCGTCGTCGCTCTGCAACACCAAACTATAAGCACCTTGCACGCGGCGGAGGGCTTTCCGCACCGCTGTTACAATGCCCTCTCGCCTGTAGCGCGCAACTAGGTTCAAGATGAC
>DIPA01000081.1:0-1529 GCA_002427055.1 Firmicutes bacterium UBA5500
TTGAGCAGATGGTCAATGAGATCAAGCATAATGTAACTCCCTTCATCTATCATGTGCAAGTTAGCCAACCGCCACAGGCGCGGGCTGTGGCCCGACCGACGCGCGCCGTAGCGCCACAACCCGCCGGTGAGCCGGCGCGTAGCGTCAGTGCCAAGGTGGGCAGAAACGATCCTTGCCCCTGTGGTAGCGGCAAGAAATACAAACGTTGTTGTGGGCGGAATAACAGTTGAGCGAGCAAATTCCGGTTTATACGTCTTTGGCCGACGGTGCCGAGTTTATCCGCGACACTAGTTTTCCACATCAGGTGGCGCGGACTCTTTGTCTGGAATACGGCCTGAAAATCGCTAAGTTTAAGCCGAAGGTGGGGAAGAAAACCGAGAGTGCCTTCCCCGGTATGAAACCACAGCAGGCTGAATTGGCATTACAAGCTGAGCAATACCAGGCGTTTATTCTAACGCGAACCCAGGCCTTAGCAGCTAGCCCTTGGGGGCTGGTGTTTCCACAGGAGCTACCAAATGAGGTATTATTAGACTTAGTATTAGCGGAGCTTAAACGGCGGAGGATTTTGTAGGGGCGATTTGCAAATCGCCCTCCAATGCCCCAAAGGAGGTCTTTCATGGTGTTAGTAGAGGCAAGTTTGTTACGCAAGAACTTAGAAGGACTGCAGCAGATCATTATTGAAATTAGGGACTCTCTTTGACCTGCCAACTAAACAGAAACGTTTACAGGAGCTTGAGGCTATACAACAAGAGCCGGATTTTTGGAATGACCAAAAAGCGGCACAGCCATTATTGAGCGAGGCGAAAACTCTGCGCGACCAGATCTCTCAGGTCTGCAACCTAGAGCAGGGAGTTAACGATGCCTTAGATCTGCTGGCAATGGCTCAGGCTGAGGATGAGACAAGCCTGTTGCCGGAGCTAGATCAGCAGTGCCGTCAATTAGCTAAGGCAGTTAACGCCCTCGAACTGCAGGTTTTGCTGCGCGGTCCCTATGACCGGGGTAATGCAATTGTTACCATACACTCCGGAGCCGGTGGAACCGAGTCGCAAGATTGGGCGGCCATGCTACTGCGTATGTATACACGCTGGGCAGAAAACAGTGGCTACCGGGTTGAGATACTGGATTATCTGGGCGCCGATGAAGCCGGGATCAAGAACGCAACCTTGTTGATTAGCGGCCCATTAGCCTATGGTTATCTGAGGTCCGAAAAAGGCGTGCATCGCCTGGTACGGATTTCGCCTTTCGATTCTTCGGGTCGGCGTCATACTACCTTCGCTTCGGTCGATGTAGTACCGGAGATTGATAACGATGAACACGTGCAGATCTCGCCCGACGATTTGCGCATCGATACCTATCGCTCCGGCGGAGCCGGTGGTCAGCATGTTAACAAGACCGACTCGGCAGTGCGCATCACCCACGAGCCAACCGGCATTGTTGTGCAGTGCCAGAATGAGCGTTCTCAGCATATGAATAAAGCTGTGGCAATGCAGGTTCTGAAGAGCAAGCTCTATGAGAGGGCCATTGAAGAG
>DIPA01000081.1:1643-1874 GCA_002427055.1 Firmicutes bacterium UBA5500
GAAATTGCCTGGGGCAGCCAGATTAGGTCCTATGTCTTTCACCCTTATAGCATGGTTAAGGATCATAGAACTGAAGTCGAAGTTGGTAACGTGCAGGGTGTGATGGACGGAGACCTTGATATTTTCATTGATGCCTATTTGCGCTCACCCCATAATTGGTACAGCGCATAATGTGCGCCCAGAAATTAGGCGAGACGAACTGAACGTCTGAGACTGCTGATAAAGGTCGTG
>DIPA01000081.1:2057-7925 GCA_002427055.1 Firmicutes bacterium UBA5500
GTCGTCGATGTCTAAGCACCCTTTATTAGAGGCCCCAATGCGCTTTACGCAGGACCAACGACCTTCCCCTGGACTGCGAGGGACTTCTTCAGTGGTCTCTGAACGTCCCCCTGTCTCGCAAGGAGGAGAGAGAAAATATGCGAAGAATAAGCATCCAGTTGGCTATCGCGTTCACGGCGGTGGCACTAATCGCCGGTTTGTGGATGGGGCATGGCTATGCCGCCGGCTCGGCTGCAGCGCCGGGCAGCGATCTAGATCCCTTAGTGACCAAGAGCTATGTCGATGATGCTATTACCCAGCTAAGCGACGGGATAGACGATGTTGTTGTTCAGTTGACTAACAAGATAGATACAATGGGCAAAACTGAGCCCGGGGATGCTACTGAGGCTTCCATTTTGCATGTGGTATCAGTGCCACCCGGCGGGCGCCTCATCGCTTATGAAGGTACTGAGTTTATCTTGCGCTCCGGTAATGCGGTAGCTATTGGTTCGGCTGCGGGGGGTATCCCTGACCTTACGGCAGGCAGAGATTTGGCTAACAATACCGCTATTCCTGCCAACCATCTGTTGCTGTTCCCGCGCTCCGATCAGCGGGGTGTTAAGGCAAGCACAGCTATTATTGTTATGGTGCGCGGCAAATATTCGATTGAGCCGTAATTTACAGGGGCAGGGGTGAAGCCCTCTGCCTTTTCTGTTGTGAAGAGGAGCGGATAACATGTCGCAGCCTAGTGTCTTACTCTTGTCGATGGCCCTCGATTTTGGCGGGGCCGAGACTCACGTCATCTCTTTGGCTAAGGCACTGCAGAAAAACGGTTTACGCGTTTTAGTTGCTTCTAACGGTGGCCGTCTAGTGGGCGAGTTAGAAGCGGCAGGCATTCGTCATTACACGGTGGCACTGCACGCACGCAAGCCCTTGGCTTTGTTAGGGAGTATCGGCGTTGTGAAGCGCATTGTGCAGTCGGAAGGCGTGCAGCTGATGCATGCCCATGCTCGCATCCCGGCTTGGGTTGCCCAGAAGGTTTCTCGCAGTACCCAGGTGCCGCTAGTGACAACTTACCACGGGCTTTACAATGCCCACTGGCTATTACGCCTGTTTACTACAGCTGGGCAACAGACTATTGCTGTTAGCCATGACGTGAAAGAGCACTTGATCACGAAGCTGGGCGTACCAGCTGCCAAAATAACAGTGATCCATAATGGAATTGATACCGAGCAATTTGCTGCGGTGGCTCAACCCGACCACCGGCAGCAGATCACTTATATCAGCCGTATGTCAGGTGGGCGTGGGGGGGTAGCGCTGGTTCTCCTAGAAGCGCTGGCCATATTGCACGATGAGTTTCCGGAACTGCGTCTAGTCATTGTGGGTGAGGGGGACCGTTTGCCGGAAGTGCGTGCTTTGGCAGAGGAGTTGAATGCACGCTGGTCGGGCGACTTCTGCCAGGCTCTAGGCGGGCGGACTGATATCCCGCAGCTGTTAGCGCAAGCGGGTATAGTGGTCGGCGTCGGCCGAGCGGCGCTCGAAGCTATGGCAAGTGGCCGTCCGGTAATCATTGCGGGTGAGTATGGTACCTATGGTCTGCTGGAAGCGGCTACTTTACCCTTAGCGATGGAACACAATTTTAGCGGTCGGGGGTCACAATTACCTACCGAGCCGGATATTTTGGCCAACATCTTACGCGATGTGTTGTCGGACCCCGAACGAGCTGAGCGAGCGGCCCAGTTGGCGAGGGATACGGTACAGGTCCATTATTCTATGGTGGAAAAAGCACACGAAGTGTTGGCTGTATACGCGCAAGCCGTACCTGATTTACTGGTGAGAGGGGAGACCGGGGTATGATCGATAAACAAGGGCGTTTATTTGGCAAGATCAATATTTTCGATCTTATAGTGATACTAATTTTAGTAGTCATAGCTGGAAGGGTAGTTTACGTAAAGTTAAATGTACCGCAAGTTGTTGCCCCGCCTCAGGATAAGGTGACTATAGAGTTGCGAGCTGAAGTGCTCAATCCAGTGGCAGAATTTGTTAAAGTAGGGCAAAGAGTGACCGACAAGCGGACAGGTGTCTATCTAGGAGAAATAAAAGAGATAGAAGTAACACCTCTCCCAGTGGCAGTTGCCGGTGCGAACGGTGAAGTTATCTGGGCCGATTCACTGCGTCACGTGGAAGTGCGTATGGTGTTAAGTAACCAGGGCACGGTCACAGAGAATGTCTACCAGCTGGGCGCTCTCGGAGTGCGAGTGGGCGAGCGTATCACCTTAGTCGGGCCTCAGTTCTCTTTTGATGCCTACCTAACAGCTCTCAGTAAGGAGAAATAAACTATGCTCAAGACTATCCAGCTTTGGTGGTCTGGCTCGTGGCTGGTGCATAATTTAGAAAGGTTAGCAGTTTGCTCGGCTGCTGCTTGGCATGGTTGCTGGCTGGGGCGTTTCTTGGCTAGGCCTTGGGAAGATACTCCTCAGGCTTATACAGCCAGCCGAGTGCAGCGTTGCCGGTGCAGCTTGGCTGACCGCTGGCACAGGGTTGCCGCTGGTCTGCAAACGCGGTTATCAGACAGCTACCTACTAGGTCGTTGGCCCAACTGGCTGGCGGCCGACTTGGCTTGGGCCTGGCAGGGCAGCCTCCTGAGACAGGGGGACGTTCTCTTTGTCCCAGCGAGGCAGGGGAACAGCAAGCCCCGTCGGCCCCTTGATCAAACGCCCCCCCAGTGGCGGCTGCTCGTATACGCCTTGGTAGCAAGTTTGTTCCTAGCAGCTGTCATTCTGCTACCTCAGGGGCTCACTTTGCTTAAATGGGGAGTTATGGGAATCGCGGTAGCCTTAGTTTGGGCACGACCCAAAGCTGCCCTGTGTGCGGTAGCTTTTCTGCTGCCTATCTTGCCTATCTTGAGTACGCTCATGCTCATAGTGGTCGCCTTTGTGGCCCGTGTTTGCCAAGGGGAGCCTTTGGCTCCACGCAGTTCTTGGTTGCGCACATTAGCCGCCTTGTTTTGTCTGGTTGGCTTGGCTGCTGCCCTCAGCAGTGCTGACACCGTGGCAGCCTTGCGTTATTGGCGCTACTACTTGGGCGGATTTCTTCTGCTAGTGTTGCTCATGGACGCACTACGCACGCAGCACGCGATAGCACAAGTGCTAACCTGGGGTTTGCTTGGTGCAGTTACTGTCGCCGCTCTGTCTCTGTGGCAATACGTTGGTGGCATGCCGACCAACCTATCCTGGGTAGATATTCGCGTATCGGCAATCACGACGCGGGTAGTTGGCACTTTTGATAATCCGAACATGTTAGCCGGCTATTTGGTAGCCTGGCTACCTTTTGCAGTAGTTCGAGTTTTGGATAAAGAATCATCGCTACGCGTGCGCCTAGCCAATCTGTTCGTGATGGGCTTGCTTGGCTTATCCCTTGTTTTGACGTTTTCACGTGGCGGATGGTTGGCATTCGCTGCGGCCTTGTTCGTTATCGTTGCCTGCCAGGAGCCGCGCCTGTTCTGGGGCGTGCCGTTGTTACTGCTTGCAGCCCCATTGGTTTTACCGCCGGTAATTTGGCAGCGGCTAGCCAGCATCGTTAACTTAGAAGACACATCTAATATGGTACGTTTATATGTTTGGGAAAGTTCGGCCAAAATGTTCCTTGCTAATTGGCTGCTCGGTATCGGGCAAGGGCTGGTGCCTTTTGCCCGTATTTATCCGATTTATCAATATGGTATTGTGCCGGCATTACATGCTCATAGCCTAATCTTACAATTGGCCGTTGAAGGTGGCATTTTCTCTTTACTGCTATTCTTATGGATTTGTGTTGCTCTCTGGCGCCAGGCTATGAAGTGCTGGCGGGCAACTCCCGCATGGACGGTGCCTGTTGGTGCAGCCCTACTGGGTCACCTAGTGCATGGCGTATTCGACCATGCTTGGTATGACCTACGGCTCATGTTTGTTTTCTGGTTGCTCACCGGTTTAGCCAGCGCGGTGGCGCGGCTAAAGTTAGGAGAGGCAAAATGATCAAGATAGCGCATGTTATTAGTGACACTGCTATCGGCGGAGCGGGTCGCTACCTACTGGCTTTGCTACCAGGCGCAGTGCGGCATGATTGGGAACTCACTGTGTACGCACCGGAAGGCGACCTAGCGGCAGCTGTGCGTGATTCCGGTGTGGCGCGAGTGATTGTCTTGCCGGAAGGGGAACGGTCTTTTAGCGTCAGGCTGTGGCGTTGGTTACAGCGCAATTTGCAGCCAGCCGACGTGGTACACACCCATGCCAGTTTGGCGGCCCGTTTGGCCGCCAAGCAACGCGGCTACCCGGTTGTATTAACGCGGCATACTATTGGCCCCGATTTACCACCCGGAGGGCTAAAGCCAGCACGGCGCTGCCTTTATCATTTCGTGGCCAAGACTTTTAGCGACGCTACTATTGCCGTTTCAGAGGCTTGCCGCCAAAGATTACTGCTAGAGGGAGTACCGGAATCGATGCTGCGGCTTGTTTATCATGGCATTGATACTCAGCCCTATTTAGCGGCGGATGGTACTGCTTGGCGGAAGCAGCTCGGTTTGGCAGATTCTGTGCCCGTTATTATCACTGTGGCCCGACTGGCATCGGTTAAGGGCTTGCAGTATGCTATAGCTGCGTCAGCAGAGTTAAAGAACAGGGGGCTCCCTTTTACCTGGCTTTTCGTGGGCCAGGGGCCGGAGCTGGCTAGTTTGCAGGCGCAGGCTAAGGAACTCGGTCTGACCAATGAGATACGCTGGCTCGGCTTTCAGGAAGATATTCCTGGCCTGCTGGCTGCAGCAGATGTTTTTGTTTTACCGTCTCTGCAGGAGGCTCTGGGACTAGTCGTACTTGAGGCCATGGCCGCAGGTCTACCGGTTATAGCGAGCCATGTAGGAGGTATACCTGAATTGATCAACGATGGGCAGCAAGGATTGTTGGTTCTGCCAGCCGATAGTGCTGAGTTGGCTCGGGCCGTTGCACCTTTATTGGCAGACAAGGAGCAGGCTGCCCGATTAGGAACGGCTGGACGTAAGCGAGTTTTAGCTCAGTTTACCGCTGAAAACATGTGGCAACAGACGGATGCTGTCTACCGAGAGGTAATGGACAGTCGGAGGTGTAAGAGATGAAGCGGCGGTCTAATTGGCTTTTGATAATTGTATTGCTAGGCGTGTTAGCTTCTGGTGTGCAGCTAACAAATAAAGGGCAGCTCGAACCGTTAGCAAGACAGGTAGGTTTGGCTGTCGATGCGCAGGAGGTAACCGAGGCTACTTGGTGGCCTGCGTTGCAGGCTGCGGGAGTCCATTTTGCTCTGGTAACGGGGCCGGAACAATTGACCAGCCTCCCTGTTGGAGTGCAACCGGTAGCTGTTGTGAGTACGGATACTTGGCCACGCTGGCGCGCCCTCGACATGGCACCGGCAGCTATCATTTTTGCTGATAACCATTTTACGAGCGACCTGGCACAAGAGGTGCGCAGCCGGTCGGTTCCGATCGGTCTGCTGGAGTTCAAACCACAAACCGATTTTGCTGCTGACCCCAATAGTTGGGCCGGGCAGCTAATCCGTGTTTATGACCAACCTGCACATTCGTTTATCAGTGAGTTTACGATCGCTGTTCGCGAACGGCAAGTCGACCTAGCCGTAGTGCGTTTAGACCCGAAAGCTGATCCACCCCTAACCGTGCAGCACGTGGAGCAGGTAAGTGCTGCTCTGGCGGCCGAGGGACATCAGTTTGCCACTCGCTTGCAGTCGCGAGCGGTGTTGATTGCTTTCAACTGGGTATTCTGGACTGAGGTGTTGGCACTGGGCGCTTTGGCAGCTTGGATGCTCAGCCTCATGTTGGGCAGGCGTTGGCACTGGGCGCTGTCTGGACTATCCTTACTTGCAGTTGTAGCT
>DIPA01000081.1:8038-8959 GCA_002427055.1 Firmicutes bacterium UBA5500
GCCTACTAGGCCCATGGCAGACGCGCCAGTTCGTTGCTTTAGCGGCTGCCCTGGCTTATCCCAGCGCCGGCATACTATGGTGGTGGGCGAGCGCTCGACCTGATTCTCAAGCGTATGCAACTAGCCCAACTCGCAGCACACTTTTTGATTTTGCGGTAATCACTGCCTTTGCGCTCTGCGGGGGGCTAGCTATTCATGCACTCTTATCGGAGTTTGCTTTTCATCTCAATATTTTGCAGTTCATGGGCGTTAAGGTAGCCTATGCCCTCCCGCTCGCTTTTGCCTTCTTGCTGGTATTGCTGCATTGGTTACGCTATGGCTTAGGATCAGGCTTACGCATACGCAATCGCTATGTGCGCTGGGTTTTGGTCGGTCTAGTCTTGCTTGTCTTTCTCTTGGCGGTCTACGTTCTACTTAACCGGACGGGTAACCAGTCGAAAGTGCGTATTTTGCCGATAGAATTGGAGTTCCGGGATTGGTTATACCGCACCTTTGGGGTACGGCCGCGCACGAAAGAATTTCTGGGGTATCCAGTGCTCCTACTCGGCTTATATCTCTGGCGTCGGCAAGTGAGGCTCTTGGGCGGCATGGCGGTTTTGCTTGGTTTTATCGCGGAACTTTCTTTGGTCAACACTTTCGAGCATCTGCATCACCCAATCTTGCTCAGTCTGACACGCGCCGGCCTGGGCTTAGGGATGGGAGTTGTCTTTGGTCTGCTAGCTCTAGCCGTGTTACGCTTCGTCTTACCTGCCAGGGAGGGCTGGCGATGAGTAGGTATGTTATTTCAGGCTACTATGGGTTCGGCAATGCAGGTGATGAGGCCATTCTACAAGCTATTATCGATTCTTTGCAGAGTCACGATAGCGGGGCCGATATCACTGTGTTCTCAGCTCAGCCCAGCAAGACGGCGCTAGAACATCA
>DIPA01000081.1:9036-24810 GCA_002427055.1 Firmicutes bacterium UBA5500
GAGAACATCAGGTACGCGCTGTACATCGCACTAGTTTCGCTCAAATTGTGGCTGCGTTAAGGCAGGCCGATTTGTTTATCAGTGGCGGTGGAGGCTTGCTGCAAGATGCAACCAGCAACCGTTCGTTACTCTATTATCTCGGGCTCTTAACTCTGGCTCGTGGTCTAGGCTGCAAGACAATGGTTTATGCAAATAGCATTGGGCCGATAAAGCGCACCTGCAACAAAAGGCTGGCCTGCTACGTACTAGAAAAGACGGACTTCATCACAGTGCGAGACCAGCTATCGCTAAATCTGCTGGCAGAGCTGGGAGTGCATAAGCCGCAGATACAGCTCACGGCAGACCCTGCCTTGCTCTTGCCCTCACCGGTAGTAGCACCAGAGGAGCGTGTGATCGCGCTAGCAGTGCGTGAATGGCCTAGTCAACATGACTTCCTGATGGAAATAGCAATTGCTGGTCGGCGATTGGTACAGGATGGGTTTTCAATCCTGCTTATTCCGTTTCATTTCGCCCGCGATCTGGCCGTGTCGCAGCGTCTAGCGCAGGAGATTGGAGCGGGTGCCAGCTGTCTGATGCAGGCGCAGAGTTTTGATGACCTAGTGATTGGATTGGCTCGGTCTGAAGTGGTAGTGGCTATGCGTTTGCATGCCTTGATAATGGGGGCCGTTTGCAATCGTCCGCTTATAGGAATTAGCTATGACCCCAAGATTGAGGGATTCCTGCAGAGTGTTGGTCAGCCTATAGCCGGTTCCACAGCTGACTTGCAGGCAGATCACCTGTACGAGTTGGTGTTGGCTGCTTACAACCAGCGGGTTGAAGTCAGGAGCAACTTGGCCGAACAGTTAGTGAAACTACGCCAATACGCCGACAAGAATGCCATCATAGCTACCAGCCTAGCCGGAGGGGAAAGAGCATGACAGCACGTATAGACATATTAGGCTGCCCGGTAGATGTTCTGACTATGGAAGCGGCAGTTCAACGCATCGCGGAGTGCATAAAGCGGCAGGAGAACTGTCAGGTGGTGACGGCTAATGCCGAGATTCTTTATTCAGCACAGCACGATCCCGGCCTTTTCTTGACACTGCATGATGCTAATATAATAACGGCCGATGGTATGGGGGTAATCTTGGCCTCGCGTATCTTGAGTCGGCCTCTGCCGGAGCGAGTAGCTGGCGTAGATTTGGTGCATAGCCTGGCTCAGCGTGGGGTGCGAGCCGGCTGGCGTTTTTACTTGTTAGGTGCTACACGGGAGGTGCTGGACCTGGCTACGCAACGGCTGCAAGTACTCTATCCCGGCGTGCAAATTGTGGGCAGTCATCATGGCTATTTCCGCCCGGAGGAAAACACAACCATACTAGCCAGCATTAAGGCCAGTTCGCCCGATATTCTGCTAGTTGCTATGGGCGCTCCCAAGCAAGACAAATGGTTGCACGATAATTTAGGTAAGAGTGGCGCCGCAGTAGGCATTGGGGTAGGTGGAACTTTTGATATCTTGGCGGGCAGCGCACAGCGAGCACCACTGTGGATGCAACGCCTTGGCTTGGAGTGGCTTTTTCGACTTTGGCAGCAACCAAGCCGTTGGCGACGCACACTAATGCTGCCAAAATTTGTTTGGGCTGTGCTTTGGCAACGTGTTAGGAATCGCAAGGACGCATCGGCGAAGCGCCCGCATAAGGGATAACATTGAGGAGGGGATGGGGGTTGAATAAACGACTTTACAAAACGAATGAAGGAGCTATGGTGGCAGGCGTTTGTGCCGGCCTAGGCGAGTATTTTGGCATAGATCCCACGCTTATTCGTCTAGGGTTTGTAGTTCTAACATTCATGGGTGGTAGCGGTCTTCTGGCCTATATTGTGGCTGCGATAGTCATACCCGATAAGGCATGCGTAGATAACAAGTGGCGCCCAACCGGTGACGACGGTCTCTACTATGACAAGACTACTGTCGACGACGGTAGTTCTGGCTCTGCAGACGATGCTACGCAGGACGGAAATCCACCTTCTGCTTCCAGACCGCAGGTTTTGCATCAAGGTAATGGCCAGGCATTGCTAGCCTATATCCTGATTGGCATTGGTAGTTACATGCTCTTAGATAGGTATGTGAACTGGTATCGTCTAGCAAGTCGCTTACGTCCTTTTTGGCCGGCAGCTTTGGTTATCTTGGGACTTATTATCTTAGTCAATAACTCACGAAAAGCATAGAGGCCAGGATCCAACTAGCAAAAAAAGCGCCATTATGGCGCTTTTTTTATTCCCATATCCAACTTCTCAATGCTCATCTCTCAACTACACTTCCATAATAATCGGCAGAATCATGGGGCGACGTTTGGTGCGTTCATAGAGGAAGCTGCCCAATACGTCTCTGGCCGCCGACTTGAGCGCCGACCATTCTGTTATTTCACCTTGTAAGCAGTTCTGTATGCTGGTACGTACCTGCTCTTCGGCCTGGGCGATCAGATCTTCAGATTCCCGTACATAAACGAAGCCACGCGTAATGATGTCCGGCCCGGCCTTGATGGTGCGCGTATTCTTGTCGATAGTCACTACCACAACTAATACACCATCGAGTGATAGCTGTTGCCGATCGCGCAGCACCACGTTGCCTACATCACCAATGCCTAAGCCATCCACTAAGACAACTCCTGCCTGGACGCGGCCTGTTATATGAGCCCCAGCGGAATTAAACTCCAGAATATCTCCATTAGTGATCGTAAATACGTTATCGCGTGGAACGCCCACTTCTTCTGCTAAGTTAGCGCAAGCTGTAAGATGGCGATATTCACCGTGAAATGGCACTACATAACGGGGGCGCACAAGATTCATCAAGAGTTTGAGCTCTTCTTGACTAGCATGTCCCGATACGTGCACATCGGCCGTGCCTTGTGCAATTACATGGGCACCGGCCCGTGACAGCCCATCGATGACTCGATTGACCAGTTTCTCATTGCCGGGAACAGGTGTAGAAGAAAGAATGACCGTATCTCCCGGCACGATGTTAACTCGGTTATGGCTTTGCTTGGCCATACGCGTTAGACCTGACAATGGTTCGCCTTGGCTACCGGTAGAGAGAATGAGCGACTTATGGGCCGGTATGCGGCAGATTTCTTCCGGTTCAACATAAATGTTTTCCGGATAATTGAGATACCCGAGCTCCGAACTAATACGTACATTATTGACCATACTACGGCCGATTACAGTTACTTTGCGACCATACTCTTGTGCCGTATCGAAAGCTTGTTGGATGCGATGGATGTTAGATGCAAAAGATGCGATGATAATACGATCCCGCGTCTTGTTGAAGATAGCATCGAAGGTTCTTCCTACAACACGTTCTGATGGTGTATACCCGGGGCGATGGGCATTAGTAGAATCACAGAACAGAGCCAATACGCCTTTTTGACCGTATTCAGCTAACGTATGATAATCGGCAACCTTGCCATCGACGGGAGTTTGGTCGAATTTGAAATCTCCGCTATGAATGATCACTCCCACGGGTGTTTCTATGGCCAAGGCTACGCCGTCCGGAATGCTATGGTTCATACGGATGAAGCGTATTTTGAAATTCTTGCCCAAGGAAATCTGTTCACCGGCACTAATTTCGCGTGTCTTCGCCTGCAACCCATGCTCCTCTAGTTTGCCCTGCAAAATACCTAAAGTTAGACGGGTGCCATAAACTGGTACGTCCATTTCTTTGAGAACAAAGGGAACTGCCCCGATGTGATCTTCATGTCCATGGGTGAGTACGATCCCGCGCACTCTCTGCCGATTCTCGATCAAATAAGAAATGTTGGGGATGACGAAATCAATGCCGAGCATTTCGTCCTCCGGGAATTTGAGACCGGCGTCGATGACAATAATGTCATTACGACATTCCACGGCAAACATGTTCTTGCCAATCTCGCCGATCCCTCCTAAAGGAATCACTTGTACTGTTGTATTATTTGCCACGCTTATTACTTACCTCTTTCTAATAAAAAATCGTATGGTTGATTGTCTTTTAGGATCCGCATCAAATATCCTCGTTAAAGTCAACAACCCTAGGCTAGTCTTGCCTAGTGTTGCCACCGTTCGCCCCCGGTAGGCACTCAAGAGTACGTTAGCCTATTCTAGCACATTTCCTCGAGAACTAGAAGTTACAGGAATTCAGCTTCCCTATGCGCCAAGTAAATTTCCTTTAAAAAGCAACAGAAATCGGCAGTTTTAACAAGGAATCATTGGGGTATGTGTCGAAGTTGCGTGAGTACAGGAGTTTGACCAGCAAAATTCGGCAAGAAGAGCGAATCTTCATTTGCAGAGTGTAGGTTATTATGGTGCAGAGAACTGTGTCTGCAGAAAGCAGAATTATAATGCAAGAGTGGTACATGCGAGAAAGAAGGTGGTTGGCATGCTCGAACTCTATGCCATTTCGAAAATATACGGTAACGGGGTCGTAGCTCTACGGGATGTTGACTTGAAAGTTGAGAAAGGGGAGTTTGTATTCATTGTTGGCCCCAGTGGAGCCGGCAAGACAACTCTAACACGTTTACTATTAGCCGAAGAGAAGCCGACTAAAGGCCAGATAATTGTCAACAAAAAAGTCGTCAATAACTTGAGGCGTAACGAAATTCCCTATTTAAGACGCCAGATAGGAACTGTCTTTCAAGACTTCCGTCTGATGAATAACTGGACAGTTGAAGAGAACGTGGCATTTGCCATGAAAGTCATTGAGGCTTCGCGGCGTTCCATTCGTAAACGAGTGCCCGAAGTATTAGATATGGTAGGTTTATCTAGTAAGGCTAAGCATCTGCCGACACAGCTTTCGGGTGGCGAGCAGCAGCGAGTAGCATTGGCGCGGGCAATCGTTAATCAGCCTTATGTACTGTTAGCTGATGAACCGACAGGCAACCTGGACCCTGAAACTGCGTGGGGTATAATGAACATTTTGCAGGATATCAATGCCCAGGGCACCACGGTACTTATGGTCACTCATGCCAAGAATATTGTAGATGCAATGCGCAAACGAGTAGTGGCACTTGAAGCAGGGCGCATTGTGCGTGACGAGTACAGGGGGGCTTACGGGAATGAAGATTAGAACTTGGGGCTTTTTTAGCGGACAAGCCTTCAGTAGCATGCGGCGCAACAGCTGGATGACCATTGCTTCCATAGGCACAGTGGCAGTGACTATGATTGTGTTGGGCGTTTTCTTGTTGCTTGCCGCCAACCTTACTCATTGGGCCGGTAGCATTGAGTCGCAGGTAGAGATCTCGATCTATCTGCAAGACGAGATTACGCGTGAGCAGGTTGACGAGTTGGCTCAGAAGTTTACCCAACTGGAGCAAGTGGCTGTAGTCAAGTATGTCAGCAAAGAAGAGGCGCTATTAAAAATGCGCGATTGGTACGGTGAAAATGCTGACTTTCTAGCTGGGTTAGAGCTTGATAACCCTCTACGTAATGGTTTCAAATTAACTACACATCGTCCGGACCAGGTGTTGGATCTCGCACCTACCTTGCGCACGTATGACGGCGTGGCTGAGGTGCAATATGGCCAGGGCATGGTAGAACAGCTATTTGCGGTTACCGGTGTACTACGGGTAGTTGCTTTAGCGCTCATGATTGGTTTAGCGGCAGCGGCCACTTTCATTATCGCTAATACGATACGCATCACCGTGTTTGCGCGTCGACGTGAGATTAACATCATGAAATACGTCGGAGCCACGGATTGGTTTATACGCTGGCCCTTCGTCATTGAAGGGATGACGCTTGGCCTTATCGGTTCTCTGGTTGCAGCCGGCTTAATTGCCTGGTCTTATCAGGCGTCTTTTGCCAAGCTAGTCATTTCAGTGCCGGTTATACCTCTTGTTAATCCTTGGCCATTTTTGTTGGGCATCGTCGGTTGGCTGGTTTTGATTGGTACAACCCTAGGCGTAGTAGGTAGTACGGTTTCTTTACGCCGTTTCTTAAGGGTTTAGGTTTTACTTCATATATTAGCTCGTGAGGAAAGGAGGGAAAGATTTGAAGTGTTTTCGGCAGGGCGCAACCGTTGGTCTAGTACTGTTGCTCGTTATGGCTATGGCTTTACCTGCTGTTGCCGGTGATCTGGCTAAACAGCAGGCTGAATATGAGAGAGTACAAAAAGAGATTGCGCAAATTGAGAAGCGTATTAATACTAACAAGCAACAGTCCAAGAGCGTGAGCAGTGAAATAAGCCGCTTGGATAAAGAGATCTACCAAGCCGAGGAGCAACTTAGTTACTTAGAGACGCGTCTTAGAACAACTGATCTGGAAATCAAGGCTACTGAGAAGGATTTGGCTGATGCTGAAGAGAGATTAGATTTTAGGCAGGATATGCTAAAAACCCGTCTGCGTGCTCTTTACGAGCGGGGGAGTGTAAGTTATTTGGAAGTCCTTTTCAATGCCCGTAGCTTCAGCGACCTGATTAACCGAATAGGTTTGTTGCAGCGCGTCGTGGCGCAAGACGTTACTGTGGTAGATTCTATCAAGACGGAAAAAGTTCGTATTGAAGAGCAGAAGCATGTGCTAGATACTAAGCGTGCAGAATATGATGTTTTGTATCGGGAAACGGATAGTAATCGTAATGCTATCGAATCCCGTAAAGCAGATCGTACTAAGTACCAGACTAAGCTAAAAAATGACCGTGCCGAGTTGGAGAAGAGCCTGGAAGAGTCTGAGCAACGTCAACAGGCACTGGCGGAACTCATTAGGGAGGCGCAAGGTAGTAACCCTAATTCTAGTCAGGGCACCGGTCAATACGTTTGGCCAACCCCTGGTATTACTAAGATAAATTCTTGGTATGGTCAGCGTAACGATCCATTCACAGGCAAGAAAAAGTTTCATTATGCTATCGATATTGGTGCGCCAATGGGAGCCAAAATAGTGGCAGTTGACTCGGGTACAGTCCTTTATTCCGGCTGGATGACAGGCTATGGGAAAGTTGTGATCATAGACCACGGCAATAACAGGGCAACGTTATATGCACATACCTCGGTTCTCATGGTCAGTAACAACCAGAAAGTAACAAAGGGGCAACAGATTGCCAAAGTGGGCTCCACCGGTTGGAGTACCGGGGCACACTTGCACTTTGAATTCCGGGTAAATGGGGTTAGGAAAAACCCGCTTGACTATGTAAAGAGGCCCTAAACTAGTAGAAAGAACATATACGTAGGGAGGCTGGAATAGTCCGGCCTCCCTACTTCATGTAGTGCCTATCTTCAAGCTAACTAAGTAGTATATAATTTTACTATCAAGGCTTTTGCTAAGGGGAGGTGCGCAAATGCCCCCAATTTGGGAGATTATTCAGGCCTACTGGCAGACGATTGGCGAGTTTCTCAGGAACCCTATGTTCTGGCTGGTGTTGGCGCTGATTGGTCTGCAGTTTCGTAAATCGGAGCAAATGGAACGCACATTTTTTGGGCGGGCTCGCCAGCCTTTACTGGGTAGAATTGTACTGGCTTTGTTTTTCGGTTTTATAGGCGGTCTGGTTGGTAGCCTGCTGCTGATGGGTATTGGTATCACTATCTCCATACAGTGGACTCGTTACGTTTTGCTGGTGTCTTTAGTATTGGCTTTAATCAACATGCGTTTTATTTGTTTCGCTTATTCAGGTGGCCTATTATCTTTGGTAAGTCTGTTATTCGGCTGGCCGAAGTTAGATGTAGCTTCGTTATTGGCCTTGGTTGCAGTTCTGCACTGTGTAGAAAGTATTTTGATGCTGATCAGCGGTCATCTTAATGCTTTTCCGGTAACGGTGAGACAACCTTCTGGGCGATTGGTGGGCGGATATAATCTGCAGATGTTCTGGCCTTTACCTCTTTTGGCTCTGGTTTTCTTGCCCGAAGTTGCAAACGTAACCGGTGGGATTGCTATGCCTGATTGGTGGCCATTGTTCCCGCCGGCAGGTGCTCAGCATATTGCGGAGTTGACTTTGTATAAGGTGTCGCTCTTAGCTGGTTTGGGCTATGGCGATTTAGCTGTTACCATGCCTCCAAAAGAAAAAGCCCGTCATTCTGCCGTGCGCCTACTAGCCTATAGCGGTATTCTGTTAGGGTTAGCTTGGCTAGGTAGTCAGGTGCCGGCTTTGCTGCCTGTAGCAGCGCTATTTGCGCCTTTTGGGCATGAGATGCTGATTGTGATAGCTAATCAAAGGGAGCAGGTAGGGACACCGCTTTTTGTTCATGAGGGGCCTGGCTTGATGATCATGGAAGTATTAGCAGGAGGACTGGCAGAACAGGCGGGCCTCAGGCCTAGGGACGTAATCTTAACGGCTAATGGGGTGTCGGTTGATTCTATTGCTGAGTTGCGTACCGAGCTGCAATCACAACCTCAGGTAATCCTCACTGTGCAGCGGGGTTCTATTACATCCACGGTTGCTCTAGTTCTACCGCTTGATGGTGTACCACAGCAGTTGGGCGTTTTGCTTGTGCCCGACCAGAGTGGAGGCGTCTATGTGGAAACTCGGCTTAAGAGTCCTTTGCAGCCGCTACTCAAGTGGTGGCAGAGAGGCTAACAAGAGGAAGGAGGTAAGAGGCGTATGTTTCAACTGAAATCAGATTTCCAACCGACCGGTGATCAGCCACAGGCTATTGCTAGCTTAGCTGAGGGCATTCAAGCAGGCATGCCTGCCCAAACCTTGCTGGGTGTAACCGGTTCAGGCAAGACTTTCACCATCGCTAATGTGATTGCGCAAGTGAATAAGCCTACCTTAGTTCTGGCTCATAATAAGACACTGGCGGCACAACTATGCGGCGAGTTCCGTGAGTTTTTCCCTAACAATGCAGTTGAGTATTTTGTCAGCTATTACGATTATTATCAGCCAGAGGCTTATATTCCTTCGTCTGATACCTATATTGAAAAGGATGCCCAGATTAACGAGGAAATCGATAAATTACGCCACTCGGCCACTTCGGCACTCTTTGAGCGCCAGGATGTGATCATCGTGGCCAGTGTTTCGTGCATATATGGCTTGGGTAATCCGCATGAATATAAGCGGTTAGGCGTCTCCTTGCGTCCCGGTATGCGCAAAGATCGCGACGATGTTCTGCGAGCGCTGGTCGGTATTCAATATAGTCGTAACGATGTCAATTTCACTCGTAGCACGTTCCGAGTGCGTGGCGATAGTGTTGAGATCTTTCCTGCTTCGTCCTCTGAAAAGGCAATCCGTGTAGAGTTTTTTGGCGATGAAATTGAGCGTATTCTAGAAATAGATACCTTAACGGGAGAAATCTTAGGAGAACGCAATCATGCCATCATTTTCCCAGCGTCTCACTTCGTTACCTCAGATGAAGAAATGGCGCGAGCTATGCAGAGTATTGCAGATGAGCTAGAGCAGCAGTTAGCCAAGTTGCGCAGTCAGGATAAGCTTTTGGAAGCACAGCGTTTAGAGCAGCGCACACGCTATGATTTAGAAATGATGCAAGAGCTCGGTTTTTGCTCGGGCATCGAGAACTACTCGCGTCACCTGGATGGCCGAGTTGCCGGTGAGTCGCCATTCACTTTGCTCGATTATTTCCCCGATGATTTCTTGCTGGTGGTAGACGAGTCGCATGTTACTATTCCGCAAGTGCGCGGCATGTATGCCGGTGATCGTTCTCGTAAGGAAACGTTAATAGATCATGGTTTTCGCTTACCATCTGCACTCGACAATCGACCGTTGAATTTTGATGAGTTTCAGCAGCGCTTGCATCAGGTGATTTATGTTTCTGCCACCCCGGCTCCCTATGAGTTGGAGCAAAGTGGTCAGGTGGTGGAGCAAATTATTAGGCCGACAGGTTTACTCGATCCTGAGATTGTTGTGCGCCCCATCAAGGGGCAGATTGATGACCTGTATGGCGAGATAAGGCAGCGCATAGAACGCGATGAACGTGTCTTGGTGACGACTTTGACTAAGCGTATGGCGGAAGATTTGACCGATTATTTCCGAGAGATGGGTTTACGTGTACGGTACTTGCACTCCGACGTGGTCACGCTGGAGCGTATGGAGATCATTCGCGGTCTGCGTTTGGGTGAGTTTGATGTATTAGTGGGCATTAACTTGCTGCGAGAAGGCCTTGATTTGCCGGAAGTGTCTCTGGTAGCTATCCTTGATGCCGACAAGGAAGGGTTTTTGCGATCTACTACTTCTCTTATTCAAACGGTAGGAAGGGCAGCGCGTAACGTGCGGGGACAGGNNCTTGATGCCGACAAGGAAGGTTTCTTGCGCTCTACTACTTCGCTCATTCAAACGGTAGGACGGGCAGCGCGCAACGTGCGGGGACAGGTAATTATGTACGGTGATCAGGTTACCCGTTCAATGGAGACCGCTATTAGCGAGACTAACCGCCGTCGGGAGATTCAAATGGCCTATAATGAAGAGCACAATATTACTCCTCGTAGCGTGCAAAAAGCAGTGCGCGATGTGATCGAGGCTACAAGGGCTGCCGAGACAGGGGAAGAGTATCGTTTGACCACTGAATCTGTCAAATCTCTCAGCCCGCGCGAACGCAAAGACTTAGTTGCCCGACTAGAGAAAGAGATGAAAGATGCAGCTCGTCGGCTTGATTTCGAGCATGCGGCTGACTTGCGGGATTTGATTATTGAACTGAGGGGATAACCTTCATTTATGCCTCTTGCTCAGAACGGTCTATAATGGTAAAATGCGAATGTATGTACGATGGGCAGGAGGGAAGAGTGTGGCCCAGGATAAGATCATAGTGCGTGGAGCACGCGCGCATAACTTGCAGAACATTGATATAGATATTCCCCGCGATAAACTAGTGGTCATTACTGGCCTTTCCGGTTCAGGTAAGTCATCATTGGCTTTTGATACGATTTATGCGGAGGGACAAAGACGCTACGTAGAGTCATTATCGGCTTACGCGCGCCAATTCTTAGGGCAGATGGACAAGCCCGATGTAGATTATATTGAAGGCTTGTCACCTGCTATTTCTATTGATCAAAAAACGACCAGCCGTAATCCCCGCTCAACTGTGGGAACAGTGACCGAGATTTACGACTACCTGCGCCTGCTGTTTGCGCGCGTGGGCAGCCCTTATTGCCCTAACTGTGGCACTCCGATTAGCTTACAGACGATTGAGCAAATTGTGGATCAGGTGCTAACCTTGCCAGAAGGTACCCGTATACTGGTATTGGCACCGGTTATACGTGGCCAAAAAGGCGAGCATGTAAAGTTGCTGGAAGAATTGCAGCATGAGGGCTATGTTCGAGTGCGCGTCGATGGCCAGATGTACGAATTAGGCGAACCGATTAAGCTCGCTAAGAACCGTAAGCATAGCATAGAGGTAGTTGTTGACCGGCTAATTGTACGCCCCGATATCGGTAATCGCTTGGCCGACTCCATCGGTACAGCTACTAAATTAAGCGAAGGGTTGGTAGTTATTAGCCAGCTAGAAGGTGCTGAGACAATATACAATCTGAATTTCGCCTGTACTGAATGTGGCTTCAGCTATTCGGAAATCAGCCCGCGGATGTTCTCGTTTAACAACCCCTACGGTGCTTGCCCTGAGTGCGATGGCCTGGGGGCGAACCGAGAGTTTGATCGGGATCTAATTATCCCCGATACCAGCCGTTCATTGGCTGAGGGGGCGATTGCGCCCTGGGCTGAAACGAGCAGCAATTATTATTGGGCTCTATTTAAGGCCACTTGTGATAACTATAAAATCGATTTCAATGCCCCAATTGCCGAGCTAAGTGAGGCCCAGATGGCAATTCTTCTCCAAGGGGGGCCCGATCGGCTAACGGTTACTTACCAGGACACAAATGGACAACGACGACAATATAAAGTAGTGTTTCGCGGGGTAATCCCCATGCTTAATCGCATGTATAGAGAGACCTCTTCAGCGGGTATCCGTGAGAATTTGGAGCAATATATGACGGAAACGCCTTGTGCAGCCTGTCAAGGACAACGGCTAAAGCCTGAGAGTCTTGCGGTCAAAATAGGCGGTTTGAGTATCGCTCAAGTCACGCATCTCTCTATCGCTGAAGCCTTGAAGTTCTTTAACAGCTTAGACCTGACTGATCGGCAGCAGTTGATCGCACGTCAAATATTGAAGGAAATTCGTGAACGTCTAGGTTTTCTAGTTAATGTTGGTCTGGATTATCTGACCCTAGACCGCCAGGCAGGGAGCCTATCGGGAGGAGAAGCTCAGCGAATTCGTTTGGCTACCCAGATTGGTTCCAGCCTAACGGGTGTGCTCTATATTCTCGACGAGCCTAGCATCGGCTTGCACCAGCGCGATAACTCGCGGCTGATAGCAACCCTAAAACGTTTGCGCGATCTCGGTAATACAGTAATCGTAGTTGAGCACGATCAGGAAACCATGGAAGAAGCTGACTATATCATAGATATGGGGCCCGGAGCTGGGCAACACGGTGGCAAAGTAGTTGCTACCGGCACTTTGGCTGAGATTAGCCGCATCCCGGAATCGATTACCGGTCAGTATTTCTCCGGTGTTAGGCAGATCGCCGTTCCCGGCACGCGTCGCCAACCGAATGGCAAGTATCTGCAGGTTAAAGGTGCTCGGGAGAACAACCTGAAGAACATTGATGTGCAGATCCCCCTCGGCGTATTTACGTGTGTCACCGGGGTTTCCGGTTCAGGCAAGAGCACTTTGGTGAACGAGATTATCAACAAGCGTTTGGCGCTCGAACTCAATCGGGCTCGGCGTAGACCGGGCGAACATGATGCGATGCTTGGCCTAGAGCATCTGGAGAAAGTTATCAATATAGACCAAGCACCGATTGGGCGTACGCCACGTTCCAATCCGGCCACTTATACCGGCACTTTTGACTCTATTCGCCAGTTATTTGCGCAGACACAAGAGGCCAAGATGCGCGGTTACAATGCCGGACGCTTCAGCTTCAATGTTAAGGGTGGCCGTTGTGAGGCTTGTCGGGGCGACGGTATCATCAAGATTGAGATGCACTTTTTGCCCGATGTTTATGTGCCCTGTGAGGTCTGTCATGGCAAGCGCTACAACCGAGAAACGTTGGAGGTTCGCTATAAGGGTAAGACAATTGCCGACGTCTTGGATATGTCTATCGAGGAAGCTCTTGAATTCTTCCAGAGCATTCCCCGCATTGCTCGCAAGTTACAGACTTTGGTTGATGTCGGCCTTGGCTATATGAAGATGGGCCAGTCAGCAACTACACTTTCCGGCGGAGAAGCGCAAAGGGTGAAGTTAGCGACTGAACTGAGTCGTCGCAGTAACGGGCGTACCTTTTATATTCTGGACGAGCCGACAACCGGTTTGCACATGGCTGATATTGAGCGTCTGCTAGACGTGCTGCAACGGTTGGTTGATGCGGGTGATACGGTTGTAGTAATCGAGCACAATTTAGACGTAATCAAGACAGCCGACTATATTATTGACTTAGGGCCCGAGGGTGGCGACCGCGGTGGAACTGTCATTGCCACTGGTACGCCGGAAGTAGTAGCTGCCAACCCCGACTCCTACACGGGGCATTACCTTAAACAAGTTCTATAAATAATGCTAATCTCTCCCCGCTGCGGCGGGGTTTTTGCTATTTAACCTCAGTATCGGTTGCTCTGCTATAATAAAGAGTAGAGCAGTATACCCAAAAGGAGGTGAGGCTGGTGTCTGTGCTTGAGAACAAATTGGCAATGCTTCCGGAGAAGCCCGGAGTATACATCTATAAAGATCGTAAGGGGCAGATTCTGTATATCGGCAAGGCTGTCTCGTTACGGCAACGAGTGCGTTCCTATTTTCAGGACAGTGCCGATCATTCCAGCAAAGTAAAAGCGCTGGTGCAAAAAATACACGACCTAGAGATCATCATTACTAATAGCGAAGTTGATGCCCTGATCTTAGAAAGTAACTTGATCAAACAACACCAGCCTTGGTTTAACATCCGCATCAAGGATGATAAGCACTACCCTTACCTGAAGCTGACCATGCGTGAAACCTATCCCCGCTTAGTGATAGCTAGGCGTATTCAGAAAGACGGGGCTAAGTACTTTGGGCCATATCCCAATGGGTTAGCAATGCATGAGGCGGTCAAGCTGATTCGTCGTATTTTCCCTCTGCGCACCTGTAAGCAATCGCTTACCGGTGAGAAGGTAGGGCGTCCTTGCCTTAATCAACATATTAAACGTTGTTTGGGCCCTTGTACGGGAGAGGTTAATCGCGAACAGTATCTCGAAATAGTACACGCTGTGGATATGCTGCTTTCCGGACGCTATGATAGCTTGACCAAACAACTAACGGAACGCATGCAGGCTGCCGCCGAATCGCTGCAATTTGAGAAGGCCGCGGAACTACGTGATCAATTAACCGCCATAGGGCGCGTGCTGGAAAAGCAGAAGATGATCTCAGCCGGGCTTGAGGATCGTGATATCATTGCTATGGCCCGAGGGGTTGAAGAAACGTGCGTCGGCATACTGATTATGCGTGAGGGGCACGCCATTGGGCGCGAACACTATTTCCTAACAGGTACTGAGGACCTAACGCAAGGAGAAATATTAGCCGGCTATTTGAAACAGCATTACGCCAACAACCCTTTTGTGCCACCGGAGATTATCCTATCGGCGGACTTACCGGATAATGATGCCGAGCTAATCAGCGAGTGGCTTAGCCAACAGCGTGGTACCAAAGTGCACTTACTTGTCCCCCAGCGAGGAGACAAGAAGCAGTTGGTGGAGATGGTGGAGAAGAACGCAGTGGCTGCGCTAGAAGAACGGTTGACACGTAGTGTGCGCCAAGGTGAACTGCTGCAATCGGCATTGCAAGAACTGGCCACTTACTTGGCGTTACCGAGCTCCCCACGTCGTATCGAGTGTTACGATATCTCGAATATTTCCGGCACAGAAGCCGTTGGTTCTATGGTTGTCATGCTCGACGGAGAGCCCGCACGCTCAGAGTATCGGCGGTTTCGCATTCGCGACCTTGCCGGTCCGAATGACTATGCGATGATGCAGCAAGTGCTGCGTCGCCGTTTTCACCGCGTGCAGCAAGATGATACCCGCTTTGCCGACTTACCCGACTTGATTGTCATTGATGGTGGGAAAGGACAGCTATCGGTAGCATTACAGGCGCTGCAGGAGCTTGGATTCGCTCAGATTCCAACTATCGGTCTAGCTGAAGCAGAAGAGCATATTTTCCAGCCCGGTCAGAGTGAACCGCTTGTTTTGCCGCGGCAATCACAGAGTCTGTATCTAGTGCAGCGTATTCGTGATGAAGCACATCGGGTGGCACTACGCTACCATCGTCAGCTGCGGGCCAAGAAGCAAGTGGCTTCTTGGTTAGAGGGTAGCCCAGGTATTGGCCCTGCTCGTCGTACGGCGTTGCTTAAGGCCTTCGGTTCTCTTAAGAAAATACAGGCCGCTACGGAATCCGAGTTGGCACAGGTTCCCGGCATGTCTAAACAGGCGGCAGCTAATCTTTATCAGTATTTGCGCCAGCAAGCATTCAATTTGTCTAAGGGTACTAAGTAGTTTTTATATATTTGTTATTTACTGTGAGGAGGAGAGGTAGCTTATGCGCCAGGCCAATGTCGTCTACCCATTGGAAGATCGACAAGATTTCAGTGTTATCTACCACGAGCTTTGGGACTGCTATCTGCCTTATTTAGGGCCGGCAGCCGTTTTGCTCTATTGCTTCCTAAAGCGTCAGCTGCAACAAGGAATATCTGGCCCTAGCGATGCGAGCTGGGCAGCTGACGTCTGTACGCCCCTCAGTTTGTCTGTGCCCGATAGCCATCAGGCTTGGGCTCGCCTGCAGGAGATGGGACTGGTAATAGCCAATTCTGACGGTAGCTATTCGC
>DIPA01000081.1:24880-28496 GCA_002427055.1 Firmicutes bacterium UBA5500
GTAGCTATTCGCTGGCGAACCCGAAGCCTCGGCAGGAATTCCAACTAGCTTTCGCTGACTTAGCTCCTCGCCAACAGCAGTTCCCAGCAGTGAATTCACAGCCGAGTATTCAAGCCGATGCTGCGGTACGTGCTTTACGCCGTAATAGGGCTCAAAAAACGCTCTATAATTTTGTAGAGCAGGAGTTTGGCCGCACATTAAACTCCACTGAGGGGGAACGTTTGCAGGTTTTAGAGACGACCTATCCGCGTGAGTTAGTGGAATTAGCTATAGAGGTAGCCGTGATTGCTCAGGCTACCAGCTTGGCTTATGTAGAGCAAGTTTTGCTAAATTGGCAAGTCAAAGGAATTGCCACAGCGCAGGCTGCTCGGGCCGACGCAGAGCAATTTCGGCTGCAAAAAGCTCTGCAGAGCAGTGGACGCAGGAAGTCGAAGCAAGCCAGAAAATCTGCTACGGGTGCTCTTGATGATCTAGATCTATACCGCATACCGCCTGCTAAGCCGATTAAGGAGGATGTCTGATGTTGGAGGCTAAACGTCAGGCCAAGCTAGTTGCCGCTCGCCAGCGTTACGAACAAACGATGCAGAAGCATCCCGAGTTATGGGCTATAGAAAGCAAGCTAGTCGAGCTTTATCGTCAGAAGGTATTACGAGAGGGCAATTTTGTGCTCGCTGCCTGGGAAGAGCAGGTTGCTGCTCTACAAAAGCAACGTAACCAATATCTGCGTCAGCATAAGATCCCACTCAATTTTGCAGAGCCCCAGTGGGATTGCCCATTATGCCAGGACACAGGGATTTTCCAGGGCCAAATGTGCAACTGCGAACGGCAACGGCTCCTGGAGAGCCGTTTTAGAGGGGCGCATTTACCAACACGTTTGCGGGAACAGACTTTTGATCAGTTTAGTTTGGATTGGTATTCAGCAGCTCGCAAGACCCCTCTAGGCAATTCAGAACGGGAGCAGGCGGCGGCTGTGCTGCATGTTTGCCAAGCGTTTGTGGCCGCAGTTATGGAGAATCCTCGGGATGCAAGTGGTATTTTCCTTACAGGGCAGAGCGGGCTAGGCAAAACATTCCTCTGTAGCGCCATTTGCCATTCTCTAGCTGCGAATAACATAGTGCCGCTTTATATCGTCTTCTCAGATTTGATCTCTGACATGCGGGCTAGCTTTCAGCACGATAGTGGCGATGCTGATTTGCTGGCCATGGCTCGTGAAGCGCCGGTACTCATCTTGGATGACCTTGGGGCAGAACATGTAACGGAATATGCCATCAGCCGCTTGTTCGACATTATCAACTATCGGCGCAATGAACGGTTACCGATGGTTATCTCATCAAATTTGACGCTTGCGGAAGTGGAACGTATCTACTCACAGCGTGTTTTCTCGCGTGTTATTGAAGCCTGTCAACCGGCACTGCTCTATGGCACCGATATTCGGTCTCAGCAACGCAGACTGGGGATTAGCTAAAACTAGCTAATATTGAGATACCCCTTAATAATATTGATATTAAACGTCAATGATGGTATAATATTGTTAATAAGATTTAAGCTAAGAGTAAGGAGGGATAATTTATGGCGCATCCGGTGCCGGGATTATGTCCCGTTTGTGGTGAGAAGCTAGCGGTCAGCAAACTTACCTGTCATCATTGTGAGACCACACTAGAGGGTGATTTTGAAAGCTGCCGTTTTTGTGGTTTGACATCTGAGCAAAAGCATTTTGTAGAAGTTTTCCTAAAGAGTCGAGGTAATATCAAAGAGGTAGAGCGCGAGTTGGGTATTTCCTATCCGACCGTAAGGGGGCGGCTAGATAACGTTTTGGAAGCGATGGGCTACCGTGTGGACAAGGAAGAGCAGGTAGAGGCCGCTCGGCAACGTCGGGAGATCCTAGAACAACTAGCTGCAGGCGAAATTTCGGCTGATGATGCAGTAAAACTGCTGAAAACGCTGGGTTAGTTTGCTTATGAGACGTCCTGCCTTTTTTCTGTGGTGTAGGATCAAGACCGAATCAATGGCAAGACCAATTGTCATACCGCTGCCACTCCATGTTGTGGAGGATGTTTTGCGCTCTATATTTGCCCTTGCTCGCTTCGCTGGCAAGTGGATTGCTTGGCAGCATGAACTAGGTGAGTATGGCCCTCTGTTGCAACAGATCTTACGGGACTTGCCTAGGCTGATAACTGAACTACGCTGGTCAGGACCGTTTATATTACTGGAAGTGAATGATCCGGTTGCTGGGACTGAGGTCCAGCTTAAGTTGACCTAATTGTGAGCGAGCAGGTGCTCGCTTTCATTTTTCTCATGTTATTGAAGGCTAACGTTAATAATATTAAAGTTAATGTTGACATTAATAATTACTAGCCTTATAATTAAACTAACAAGGTTCTCTACTAGGGAAAAGGGGGTTTGTATGGTGGAAAACGAGAAGTTGCAGATTCTGCAGATGTTACAGGATAACAAGATCTCGGCTGAAGAGGCTAGCCGTTTGCTGGCGGCACTTGAGGAACCTCAGACTACTTCATCGGGCGGCGGTGCTAAATGGTTCCGGGTAAGGGTACTCGACTTAGATACGGGCAAGGCAAAAGTCAATGTCAATTTGCCAATTGCGCTGATTGATGTTGGCTTAAACATCGGCATGAAGTTTGTACCTCAGGAAGCGCTGGGGCAGGCCAACGAATTGGATATCCAGAAGTTGCTTGAGGCCATTAAGCATGGGGCTAGTGGTAAGCTGGTGGAAGTAGAAGACGAAGACGAGGGAATCCGAGTGGAAGTTATCGTCGAATAGTTGCTAGCTATAAGTGCTGGGTATTTTATCGGAACAGGAGTGTGAGCTATGCGGCGCAATTTTGCCTGGGACGTGTTGGTGAATGCGGCAGCCCTTTACGTCATCGCTCGTTATTTGGTGCCGGGTGTTTTCTTTACTAGTGAACTAGCTATCATTTTCACAGCCTTGGTCCTGGGAGTAATTAATGCTCTCATTAGACCGATTTTCGTCATTCTGACGCTACCGTTCAATCTAGTTACCTTTGGTTTGTTTACCTTTGTGGTCAATGGGTTGATGCTCAAGTTTGCTACTTGGTTTGTGCCGGGCTTTTCCATTCCTGGTTTCTGGACCACAGTTTGGGTGTCTATGCTGATGAGTTTGCTCGGTGCGCTTGTAAACAGCCTTGCAGGGGCCCGGTAGTAGCTTTTCGTTAAGTACTGATCTCGAAGCCTTACTAGAGGCTTCTTTTTTTAACCTTTATTACGTTGCACGGAATATCGGAGTATAGTACTTGACGAGCACTGCTAATTGTTTTAAGATTTAATCACACATTTCATACTTTTCATATGCGATGTTTAGGGGGGAGTAAATGAACAAGTTGTTGAGAAGCAAGTTCCTGGGAGCCACCACAGTCGGCGAGCGGGGCCAAATTGTGATTCCGGCCGCTGCTCGTAAAGCACTAGACATTACAAGCGGCGACAAGCTGTTAGTTTTTAGCCGCCATCATCGTACGGGGCTATTGCTCTTAAAAGCCGATGTGGTTAATAAACTGGTGAGCGATGCCTGGGCAGAGGCCAGCCAACTAGAGAAGCTTTTAGAAGCTGTGCAGACAGCTGACGAAGAGGAGCCGGACGAGTC
>DIPA01000037.1:0-161 GCA_002427055.1 Firmicutes bacterium UBA5500
CGCGCAGCGTTGGCCCCTATAACGGTGAATTGCGTCTAGCTGTGCATCGACTCAAGTTTCGTAACCAACAGGCCAGTGCGCGTTTGTTAGCCCAGTTAATGTTTCAGGCCATCGAAGCTGGTTGGTGGACTGAACTTGACGCTATTGTGCCGGTGCCGTTA
>DIPA01000037.1:315-3724 GCA_002427055.1 Firmicutes bacterium UBA5500
GAGCTTTTGGCCTATGAACTTAGCTTGCTGAGCAATCGGCCCATGTTGCTACCGCTTGAGCGAGGCCATTCAACGCCGCCCCAAGTTGGGCTTAGTCAACAGCAACGGCGCACAAATATGCAGGGAGCTTTTTCTTTAGTTAGAGGCTGTCAGAGGCAGTTACAGGGTAAGCGTTTGCTATTGGTCGATGATGTGCTAACAACTGGCAGCACACTCGATGCTTGCGCTAATACCCTGTTAGAAGTCGGTTGTCGGGAAGTGCGAGTTGTTACTATAGCCATTACCAACATGCAGTAAGAGTAGGCGTTTTGATAGTAATTTCTTTAAGGGAGAGATCAAGATGAGCATCAATGTAGCTAATTGTCCTCGATGTGGGCGTATTTATGCCAAAACGGTGAAGAACCTTTGTCCTGAATGCGCGCAGGAGGAAGAAGCAGCATATGAAAAAGTTTATCGTTATCTAAGGGAAAAGCCCAAGTCTACAGTGCAGCAAGTCAGCGAGCATACAGGAGTTCCTGAGGAGCGTATTTTGAGTTTCTTGCGGCAAGACAGAATTATGTCTGCAGAATGGACCGAACTTACGTATCCTTGCGAACGCTGTGGTGCCGAAATTAATACTGGGCGTTTCTGTGATCGCTGCAATAAGGAGATGCAAGAATCACTACATTCGGCTGCTAAAAGTATAAGGAAACAAGATAATGAAGAACGACGTACCAGTTATCATACAGATACTCAACGCAAGCGGCGTGGCTAAAACAAGCACTGTACGTCAAATGGCTAGAGTTTCCCGCTAAAGATTTGCTGCACACTGGCCGATAAGATAAGCAGACGTTCCTAAGAGGTGAAGTAGTTATGCGTATTACAGATAAACAAGTGCAGCAAGTTGTGCGCGCTTATTCAGAGCAAGTGCGGCGGCAGGAGAAAAAACAAAGTCGCCCAGAAGTTAATATCGGCCATGAAATTGAGCTCTCGCCCGAGTCACAGGAGTTTTTGGCAGCTATGCAGGCACTGCGTGGCCTGCCGGAAGTTGATGAAGAGCGGGTGGCTTTGTTGCGCCAGCAAATCGAAGCTGGTACCTATCAGGTGGATAGCAGGCGCATTGCCTTGAGCATGCTTACTGGCCATCAACTCGATAAACAGGTCTAGTTCATGAATTGGCAAGCCCTCGAGCAAGCTTTAGCAGCCGAAGTTGACCTGTTGGGCCGAGCAGTAGACTTGGGCGAGCGCAAGCGTAAGACACTAACAACTAACGATGTAGTAGCTCTCGAAGCTCTGCTTCCCGAAGAAGAGCAATTGGCTAGCGAGTTGCAAGCTATGGAATTCCAACTCACTGGCCTAGCCAGCCAGCTCGCCGGCAAACTGGGAGTTAGCTCACTGGAAGACGTTATCACTTCTCCCGTATGCCCCCGTCCCCAGGAACTAGGACAGCTGTTTGAGCAAATGGTAATTCGCTTGGCGGGGCTAAAGCAACTGAACGAGCAGAATCACTTGCTTATTGAACAAGCTTTACACTTTATTGATTACTCGTTGAAAGTTATCGTCAGTTCACCCGAAGACCCAGCCTATGATGCTGATGGTAAATCTCATCAACAGACCAACCCCCGACTTTTTGATCGCAAGATGTGAGGTGATTTAAGCATGCGCTCTACCTTTTTTGGTTTAGACATAGCCCGTAAGGCACTAGCGGCTCAATCGCGAGCACTGGACGTTACTGGGCATAACATCGCTAATCAGGCAACTCCTGGCTATAGCCGCCAGCGTGCTGTGCTCACTACCACTAACCCCTATACCGTGCCAGGCATGCATAACTCCACCGCTGCCGGTCAAGTCGGCACTGGTGTACAGGTTAGTGCCATCTATCGCTTGCGCGATAGCTATATCGATTATCAGCTGCGCTCGCAGAGCCAATACTTAGGTAAAGCGACTGCAGAAAACCAGACCCTTGACCGTGTAGAAGGCATTTTTGGCGACCTTAAAGGCGGCGGGATTAAGACAGCAATTAGCCAGTTTTTTAACGCTTGGCAGGACTTAAGCCGTGATGGTTCCAACGAAACAGTGCGAGCTATCGTGCAGCAACGTGGCGTAGCAATAGCCGACATGTTTCGTCATGTTGATCGCCAATTGCATGATGTTGTGGACGACATTAACCGCGGTATCGAGCTTACCGTCACCGAAGTCAATTCTATTGTTGACCGCATTGCCTCGCTTAACGTGCAGATACAGACCAATGAACTTGGGGGTAAGAATGCTAACGATCTGCGTGACCGCCGCGATCTTTTGATCGACGAGTTGTCGCAGCAGGTTAATTTGCATGTCTTTGAGAGCAATGGTCAGCTTTCCTTGGTTATCAACGGGGTGAGTATCGTGCGCCATGAAGCGGTAACCCATATGAAGTTGGCCGATGCGCCTGACGGTGATGGCATACGGCAAGTTGTCTGGGTCAAGGCCAATGGGGATGAAGGTAATCAGGTAAATGCAACGAGTGGCCGTCTAGCGGGGTTGGGGAGCTCTAGAGAGAAAACAAGAGGGTATATGGATAAACTAGATGATCTGGCCCGTGAATTTGCTGGGGCTGTTAACGAAGTGCATAAACAGGGTGTCAATCTGGAGGGCGCTCCAGGAATAGAGTTTTTTGTGGGCCTGTCAAATAGCACTGATCTGAAGGATATTTCCGCTAGGCACATCCATGTTAATGAACTAATAGCAGAGGAAGATACAGGGCGTAATCTGATTGCCGCCGCTCTCAAAGACCCGGTTACTAATGAATGGGCAAAGGGCGATGGCAGTAACGCTTTGGCCATAGCTCAGCTGCGCAACAAATTACTTTTTTTAACTGACCCGGCTGATGACACCAGCGGGACAGCCACTCTTGAACAGTTTTACGAAAGTATCCTAGGCGCTCTCGGAGTTGATGCTCAGCATGCCTTGCATCTTCTGAAGAATCAGACCCTGTTGATTGGACAACTGGAACAGCGGCGCGCGTCTGTTGCGGGTGTCTCTCTTGATGAAGAAATGACTAACATGATTCAATTCCAGCATGCTTATAACGCCGCAGCGCGATTGGTAACAGTAATTGATGAAGTATTAGATACCTTAATCAACCGTACAGGTTTGAGATAAAGGGGGAACAGCTATGCGTATCACTAACAGTATGATGAGTACCGCTTTCCTGCAAGATTTACAGCGCAACCTAGGTAACTTAGATACTATGCAACGCCGTATTATCTCCGGCAAAATGGTGAACCGTCCTTCCGATGATCCGGTGCGGCTGCAGCAGATTTTGAAACTCGAAACAGCCCTTGATCAACACGAGCAGTATATTCGGGGCATTGATGATGCTAACGCTTGGCTTGCCGGCACAGAAGCCTCGCTTAACCAAGCGGGTAGTATCATGACTAAAATCAAAGGG
>DIPA01000037.1:3808-4201 GCA_002427055.1 Firmicutes bacterium UBA5500
GCTGTGCAAGGAGTTAACGGTACCAACAGTGAAGAAGCGATGCTTGCTTTTGCCAGCGAGGTTAAGCAGATTGCGGAACAACTAGTCGGGGTGGGCAATGCTACTCATGCGGGGCGCTACCTGTTTGCAGGTAATGAAACAACAGAAAAACCTTTTGCTGATATCGACTGGAATGCGTCAACACCCTATGCAGGCTTCTCGGGCGATAGCAATGCTATGGAATACGAGATAGGCATGGGTGTAACAATGACTGTAAATACAACTGCTGAGCAAGCGTTTGGTGCTGGTGGAGTAGAGGCAATTGAACTATTGCGTCGTTTGGAAGGCGCTTTGCGCAATGACGCCAAGGACGAGATCAACACCTGCTTAGGTGAACTCGACCAGGTTGAGAGT
>DIPA01000037.1:4300-4831 GCA_002427055.1 Firmicutes bacterium UBA5500
GTTCCTAACCGCCCGTTCGGATGTGGGTGCCCGCATGAATCGCCTTGACGCTACTAAATTACGTTTCAATCTGGACATTAGTACCTATAAAGCGCTTAAGTCGCAAGCCGAAGATGTCGATACCAGTGAAGCCATTATGTACTTGAAAACACAGGAAGCAGTCTACCATGCATCCTTAGCGGTCGGGGCACGCTTGATGCAACCCACATTGGTTGATTACCTACGATGAGGCTGGGTCCACTGCTTAGCATACAAACAACCCCAGCCTTGTTGGGGTTGAACATTAACCCCGGCAGTATGCGCCTCAAGCAGCGTCAGGCTGACCTAGTTTTGGAACAGCCACAGGCAGTGATGCGAGTGCAAGGTCCCAGTGGTCAGCTCGTGATTGACAATACCACTGTTCACCAAGAATTAGGTATAGGCTCCCCGCTAGTCTCCGCTCGCCAACAGGCTGTCGTCAGTGTTCGTGTTGCTCAGCAGGGAACAGCGCGGCGCGCCCGAGAGGGCGATCGTATGATGCGCCAGTCGCAG
>DIPA01000037.1:4920-5203 GCA_002427055.1 Firmicutes bacterium UBA5500
TAAAGAGACCAACTATGCCAGTGCCCATGTAGAGACGAATGTCGGATTATTGCCGCGTTCAGGGCCCGAAATAGCTTATGTTGGCGAGCCTAACCCACGCATCGACGTTGTGCCTCAGGCACCGCGTCTGCGAGCAAAACCACAAGGGCCGCTTATTGATATAGGTCCCACTGTTGTAAAAGCTTATCTGCAACAGAAAGGCTCTGTCGAAATTGAATACGTCGGCCCGAGAGAGATCTGGGCCTAGAGGAACAAGCTTTGCTGTCTATGTTTTCGCTGACGC
>DIPA01000037.1:5345-5978 GCA_002427055.1 Firmicutes bacterium UBA5500
TACGGTGTTGCTGAGGGGTGATAGACAATGCAATTACAGACTAAACGCTTTGGCCAGATAACCATTGATCCCGAGCTCATTTTCACTTTTCCCGATGGTTTACCCGGTTTCCCGGTTGAGCATCGCTTTGCTTTGCTCCGTATCGGGCTCGACGACACACCCTTTATCTGGATGCAGAGTATCGGTAACCCTGATCTCTGCTTCTTGTTGGTCGACCCGCAGGCCGCGTTCAACCACTATGCAGTAGCTATTAGCGACACTGAGGCCGAGCAAATACAATGTGCTCAAGGGGTGGAAGTGCAGGTGCTCTGCATTGTCAGCGTACCTAATGGCGATTTGCATCAAGCTACCGTCAACCTTAAGGCCCCCCTCTGGTTTAACACCGAGAGCAGGTTAGCTTTGCAGTCCATTATAGATAACGATGCTTATAGCATTCGTCATCCCCTCTTCGCAAAAGGGGGGGAATAGTATGTTAGTCCTCGCACGCAAAAAAGGCCAAGTCATCAAACTCGGCCCCGATATTTCCATCACCGTGCTCGACATTCGCGGCGACACAGTTCGCCTCGGCGTCGATGCCCCACGCAGTCTACCCGTGCATCGCTTAGAAGTCTATACCGAAATCGAGCAGGCCAA
>DIPA01000037.1:6085-8203 GCA_002427055.1 Firmicutes bacterium UBA5500
ACAACCAAGAGGCGGCCCAGAGCAATATCACACTTGAAGGCCTCACCGCCTTCAAACTATCCGGGCCACACTAGGGTTTGGCCAAAGTAACGTGTCTCTGTAGGGCGTGTCGCAAAACGTTTTTCGAAAACGTGGCGATGCGCCTTTTTAGTGCCTTACCACTAGGGGCAAGCTAGTCTTCTGAGACATCTGTAGGGCAATCGCCTTTTTCACACCCAGTCAACATTCTTTGCATTTTTGTACCCTCCCTCTAAAGTTTTTCTTCCTTCTACCGACATATATAGCAAGGGACAAACTGCTCTGCGACGGCCGCGCGGGGCAAACATAACCCGACTAGGCACGGATGCCTGGAAAACACATTCAAGGAGGAAAAAAGAATGAGAATTAATAACAACATTTCTGCTCTCAACGCTTGGAGAGGTCTGACTAACACCGACAACTCTCTCAGTAAATCTCTTGAGAAGTTGTCCAGCGGTCTCCGTATCAACCGCGCCGGTGATGATGCTGCAGGCTTGGCAATTTCCGAAAAGATGCGTGGTCAGATTAATGGCCTGAACATGGCTGTGAAGAATGCGCAGGATGGCATTTCTTTAATCCAGACCGCTGAAGGTGCCCTAAATGAATCGCATGCCATTCTGCAGAGAATGCGCGAGCTGATTGTACAGGCTCAGAACGATACTAATACTGATGATGACCGTTCTGCGCTAAATAAGGAGTTCACACAGCTACGAGACGAGCTTAGTGTTATATCGGACAGAACTGAGTTCAACACCAAGAAGCTGTTAAACGGCGACCTTAATGCCACAATAAGCGATCCTGGTACTAACCTGACCGCAGCCAGTGGTATCTCGGATATCAGAGTAAACGGCGCAACGGCAGGTGACTACGCTTTGACGGTGGCCGCAGCTACTGGACCTGCCACCGGTTATGACGTAACAGTTGCGAATACTACTACCGGTACGTCGCAGACGGTCAATGTAGCTGCTGCTCCGACAGGCTTTGACACTGTCGAAGTTGGGTTTGCGGCTCTTGGTATCACCGTGCAGGTTAACTCTCAGTTGAAAGGCATTTCTGCTGAGAACGCCTTTAAGGTTGGTTCCGCCGGTACTATGGCACTGCAGGTTGGTGCCAACCAGGGTCAGACAATGGTGCTTTCAATTGGCAAAATGGATGCGGAAGGACTAGGTTTGAAAACCTCTACCATTGCAACCAAGGCACAAGCTGATTCTGCTTTTGCCGCTATTGACCCCGCAGTTAAGATGGTTTCAGATTTGAGGGCCGATCTTGGTGCCTATCAGAATCGCCTAGAGCATACAATTAAGAACCTCGGCGTTTCGGCTGAGAACCTGGCAGCCGCCGAGTCACGTATTCGTGACGTTGATATGGCCGCTGAGATGATGAACTTCACTAAGCAGGGTATCCTCATGCAGGCCGGCACGGCTATGCTAGCTCAGGCTAACGCTCGTCCGCAGTCGGTTCTTCAGCTCCTTGGCTAATTAGGTTATGTTGGGCGTTCGGCCTGAACGCCCACTAGCAGAGAGCCGGTCGATTTATCGGCCGGCTCTTTACCAAATAAGGGGTGATAGACGGTGAAAATAAACGGTGTTAACCCAACCCTTAGTGTGCGTACGCCTGAGCTGACATCGGCGCAATCCCCAAAGACGGCTGAAAGCCCAACAGTAGTAAACACTCAGGCTAGCCGACGGGAGTCGGCGCGGGCACCACAGCCGCGGCAGCCGGTAACCGCAGTTGCCGTGCAAGAGGCGGTAGACGAGATTAACGGAGTCTTGGACTATATGAATGACCGCTTGGAGTTTTCCGTGCACGAGGCTACCAACAGGGTAATGGTAAAAGTGCTTGATCGCCAGACCGATGAAGTGATTCGCGAGATTCCACCGGAGCAGATGCTTGATCTGTTAGCTAAGTTGCAGGAACTAGTTGGCCTATTGGTAGATAAACGTGCCTAAGGCTGGGAGGGGTGAGTGGAGTGTCTATGCGAATTGGGGGGTTAGGCAGCGGCATTGATACGGATGGCATCATCGAAAAGCTGATGACCATTGAACGGCGGCCGTTGGTTATAATGCAGAGCCGGCAGCAGGAGCTGGAAGCTCAGAAGAG
>DIPA01000037.1:8359-9503 GCA_002427055.1 Firmicutes bacterium UBA5500
AGCGTCGACCTATGTCGGGCGTATTACTAAGGCAAGTAATGAAGGTATACTAAAGGCGCAGGCCAGTCCATCGGTGGTAGAAGGCAGTTACCAGGTTAACGTGAAGCAGCTGGCGACGGCGGCAGTGCGCTATAGTGAGGGACGCGTGGCTGATGTAGATGCTGCATTGGGTAGTGGGACCTTGACGCTAAAGGATGCTGACGATGAGCCTATAGTGGAGCTAACCATTGCTGAAAATGAGTCCTTGCGTGATTTTGCTAAGAGAATCAATGAGCTGAAGCTGGGCGAGGGGGATGCCGCTACTCCGTTGCCGATTCAGGCTAGTATTGTGGATAATCGTTTAGTTCTAACTAGCAAGGAGACTGGTGCGGCCAGTAAATTCGCGGCGCAGCTTACGGGGACGACTTTGAGTGAGGGTTTTGTCGAGGTGGTCGGCAGCGGAGTAGATGCCGAGCTAGAGGTTAACGGTATCGCTATCACAGCTGGCTCGAACACGCTGAAGGATGTTATTCAGGGCTTAACCCTAGACCTTATGGCGGAAGGTAAAACTACGCTAACCGTTAGTCAAGACACGCAGCAGGTGGTGGACAAGCTACAGGAGTTTGTCGACCAGTATAATTCGCTAATCGATTTCGTTAACGATAAGCTACAGGCTAAAAGCGTGATGGATCCTAATTCCAAGCGCGGAACACTGAGTGGCGATGTCACCTTGATGCGCTTGCAGAGTAGTCTGCGCAGTATAGTGGTTGACCGTGGCGGTGGCGATGGCAAGTACAGCAGTCTAGCCGATATCGGTATTGGCACGGCCCAGTTTGTGGCAGGAGCTGCCGACTACTCTGGTAAGCTGATCTTAGATAAGGCTAAACTGGAGGAAGCACTTAAAGAAGATCCGCTGGCAGTGAAGGAGCTATTGTATAAGATTGAGGGAACCGGGGAAGAGGCTACGGAGAGCGGAGTCTTTCACAATCTTGAGAGTTACATGCGCGAGTTTACGCGGGCCGGCGATGGTATTCTTACCGAAAAGGACAAGATGTACGACCGGATGCTCAAGGATCTCAAGGACAGTGCCGAAAAAATGGAGTACCGTTTAAAGCTTCGGCAAGAAGGACTGAATGCTCAGTTTGTGGCTCTTGAAAAAGCTCTG
>DIPA01000037.1:9626-9831 GCA_002427055.1 Firmicutes bacterium UBA5500
CTGGCCTCTATGAAATCGCAAGAAAGTTGGCTGACCGGTCAGCTGGGCCAGATCAACAACCTGTGGAGCAGACCCAACAAATAGGCAGGTGAATAGAGAATGATGCCCAATCCTTATGCCCAATACCGTCAAACCCAAGTGCAGACGGCAGCTCCGGAGCAGCTAGTTCTGATGCTCTACGATGGTGCGATTAAGTTCTGCCTAC
>DIPA01000025.1:0-209 GCA_002427055.1 Firmicutes bacterium UBA5500
AGTGGCGGAATGGCAGACGCACGTGACTCAAAATCACGCGTCCTCTGGACGTGTGGGTTCGACTCCCACCTTCGGCACCATCTTGAAATTAAAATGCAGGGTTAGAGTTAACCCTGCATTTTTTGCTTCGTTTTATTCCTGCAAACGCTCGAACACTTCAACCAGCAAGCTATAAGCTTGGCCGCGCGTTGGATGCCCCACTTGGTCTT
>DIPA01000025.1:334-765 GCA_002427055.1 Firmicutes bacterium UBA5500
AATGCCCCACTTGGTCTTCAGTTTTCTCATACAGCCATTCGCTTAACTCGGGCTTACCTAATTCCCTGAATAAGAACGTGAGCAATTCTGTGGCGCGAGACCATTCCAGGGTCCTTATGTTAAAACCTGCAGCATAGACGCGGGAGGCAATTTGCTTAATACGAGCACGCTCCTCCTGGAGAGCCCTCATATGTTCCCCGATAGCTTCGTCACTAGTTGCTGCTTGCCCACCCTCTTCATCACTCGCCTGCGCTGTGTTAGGCCGGGGCAGTATGCGCTGGATACCGGTGGCCACGACGCCAACGAAATCTCGCTCTCTGAGGGTGCTAGCGAGGGGGAACTGGTTGCTATAGCCTCCCGCCGCCAGCCCCAGCTCAACCATGCGCTTGAGCGCCGGTGTATGAGGATGCTCTGGATAAGCGCTGCCATAG
>DIPA01000025.1:863-1875 GCA_002427055.1 Firmicutes bacterium UBA5500
CCATAATCACCCGAAAAGAAACGCACTCCCTGCTGCTTCAACTCGGCCTGCACTGCCTGATAGTATTCTGCCTCATTACATGCCTGCAGGCTAACGCCCTCCCGCAAGGCAACGCTGGCTGCCACACCGGCCGCCTGCCCAGTCGACATCCCGATGGGGACTACACGCGCACTGCCTGCAGCCAGAGAAGTGAAAGAAGCTGCTTTACCTGCCACCAGCAAGTTCTCATGCTGTAAGGGAATGAGGCTACGCAGAGGAATCGAGTAAAGATTCGGTGCTCCGACTACAAACCCCAGCTCAACCGGTGAGGAAGCTTGCACATCAATCGGATAAGAACCAAAAGCGATAGCATCCGGGAACATGCGGTTTTCCAAGACGTCGTGCACCGTCAGAATATATTCACCTATAATGTGGCGTGACTCACGTATGTATAGAGATGTAGGGAATTCACCCAGCTCGGCTTGCTCGAAGCCACCCATATTTTCCTTGAACCAAGCCAAGACATGCTCGGCCTCTGCCTTACCGAGCTCAAGGCCTGCTTGTCGAGAGTCTGCATCAAGCGGGTCGACACCAAAAATCTGCAGGGCATTGATCAGCACTGTACCATCGGCTTGTCGACCGATATTTAAGCCTCGCATACGTGCCCCCTCGTTGTGGGGCTTGTAGGCACTTGCCACACGACTAAACCCCCAGGCTGCTTTGCTATGGCTATTGGCATAGCCCCAACGCCCACTAGCGGCAGCTGCTTGTAGACTGGCCCAATTAACGTTCTTAAAAGGCAGCACCAAGGTAACCGCCATTCCAGCATCATGGTCGCCATAGTCTTCCCGCATATAGGTAGAGGAGACGCCGCTAGCTGCAGCAACATCGGCATCGGCGGTAGCATCGATCAACATGGGCGTAAGGTAAATCTCTTCTGCTTGCTGCGACTGCATTTGTACTGCCAAGATTTTGTAGCCGGATGCATCAGTAACGGTGCGCAGTAATGTGCGCCCAAACTTAACTGTCAGCA
>DIPA01000025.1:2059-4054 GCA_002427055.1 Firmicutes bacterium UBA5500
AAAAATGCCGGTATTAGCCAGCCCCCCTCCGGGAGCATAGCTGAGGTCAAGGAAATTGAGCATACCAAACGTAAAAAGGCCGCCTAGAGCAGGCTCTGCAACGAGTAGCAGGGTGCGTTGCCCTGAACGCGCTGCCGCAATAGCCGCAGCTACCCCTTCCGGCTCGCCCCCGATGACAACTACGTCGTAATCAGCGCAAGCGTTATCTAGTAAGAGAGCCAATACGTCTTCGTCAAGCGGCAGAGTCGTACTCTCACAGGCCGTAAAGACTAACAAAAGTGACAATACGAGCAGAACAGTTGCAGCTAATTGCCTTTTGCGCACTTATCTGTACCTCCAAATGCTTACAGTTACTCCCCTGATTCTTGCATGGAACACTGAGCAAGTCAACTGCAAACAAGAGATGTTAAAGGCCGCGGTCGTGCGCTGGGCGCAGGACACGCGGCCTTTAGGAGGACTGGGAATTGGATAGCTTTATCAGCAATCTATCTAATACTCGTATAGCTTTTGATACTGGCTAGCGGGCTTAAAAAGATCAAAATCTTGGCCTGCCGCGAGCTTTTGTGAATCGTAAGTAGCATCAACGATAACCCAACGCCCCTCGTCGGCCAAATAGACCTCGTTCCAAGCGTGATACCCCTTGATATTGGGGCTATAACCTTTCACCAACTTAGTAGGGAGGCCTTGGCTACGCAGCATGGAGGCCATAAGAGCGGCGTAATCGAAACAGATACCTTTTCCGTCGGCCCACACTTGCGCTACCTCAGGGATATAACCGGCGGCTACTTCTGCTAACTTCTGATAGTCGTAAGCGATGTGATTGATAACGGCACCATGAATAGCAGCTAGTTTCTGTTCTGCAGTTGCCTTGCCTTGCACCAGCTGCGCTGCCTTAGCAATGGGAGCATCGTTGGCCTGCCAGTTGATCAGCTGGATGTTATGTAAGTAAACGTTGAGCGGCTGTGCAATATTGGCCTGTACTTGTTCTTGCTGGGCCACTCGATAGCGCTTGCCTTCAATATGTTCGTAAACTTTGATCGTATACTGTCCTGAACCTAGTTGCAGAGGGAAAGCAACCGATTCTGTTGAACCGGCGAATAGATCGTAAGTATATTGCGTGCCGTCTTTCTCGATACGCAACTTACCTTTTCGCTCGCCAGCATAATTGACTACGACTAAACCTTGCTGAGCCCAACTGGTATCAACCAGCTGATTGCTAGGCTCGATGGTAACCGGTTGTGGCGCAGCAGCTTCAGCCGGCTTTGGTGCAGTGGCGACCAAAGCGACGGCGGGCTTACTACGACTAACCTGCGTTGACGGTTGAGCCTTGTCTAAGCTAACCTGCTGCGGCCTCGTCGCTGTAGCATTAGCACCGGGCAGAGCTTGATCTGCCGACGTGGTCTGAGGCTGCACTGCATCGCTCTTTGTGGCAACCGCTGCTGCTTGTTTGTTAGCAGTTGTAGCCTCTTCAGCAGCCTGTACCGGTACTATATTTGACATAGCTGAGCCAGCGTTACCAAAAACGAATAAACAAAAAGCCGCTAAACACACAAACAAAAGCCAGCTAGCAAGGCTTGTCCGTTTTTGCAGCATATAAAAAGACTCTCCTTTCGGTGGCCAGGCTGCCATTCCCCATGGGAAAGGCCCTATAGCTTTGCGTCCCACCCTTTCGGATGGTTTGCCTTTATCGGCGAAAGCCGTACATATTTAGGCATTCGAAAAAATGCCTAGCTTCTATAGATAAATATACCAAACGTTATTTATTTACACAAGTATAATTGTAAATAATAACACCAGATATTCTAGAAAGCTATACCTGGTAACTAAGCTAGTTACTCGCTAGATTTCAGGTAGGCATGCACAATCAAGCGCTGCTTGGAGGTATAGAGAGGATGGCAAGTAACGAGCGTGAGCAGGCTATGACGCCGACTGCGATTGAGCACGGAGACGTCGGTAGGCTCAACGATGTGAATCTTATAGACCTGATAGCGGAGT
>DIPA01000075.1:0-1069 GCA_002427055.1 Firmicutes bacterium UBA5500
ACAACTCCCTAGCGGCGTCGTTAGAGATACTAACTTATTTGCGTCAGCAGGGCAAGTGGGCTGAGATCTTACACGGCACACCGGCCCATATTGCTGAGCGGATAGGGCAGATTAAGCGCATAGTACAGGCCAAACAGAAGTTAACTGGCATGCGTGTTGGTGTTATAGGCCAGCCTTCGGATTGGTTGATCGCTAGCCATGTAGATGCTAATCAAGCCTTAGAACGGTTGGGCGTACAACTTGTCGATATCGGTATTCCGGAATTGAGCCAGGCTATTCGGGACGTGACAGAGGTCCCGGCGCATTTGAAAGATTCACTGCCTAGCGGTTGTGAATCAAAGGTACTTACCGGTTCCCTCCGTATCTATTTGGCTCTTAAAGCACTTGTTAATAAGTACGGATTGGGGGCCCTTACGGTCCGCTGCTTCGACTTGCTAGAGCCTTATCAGAACACCGGTTGCTTAGGATTAGCTTTGTTGAATGATGCAGGTATTACGGCCGGATGTGAAGGCGACGTTTCAGCTCTTCTGTCGATGGTTGTTATGCAGTCGCTCACAGATGAACCAGTGTTTATGGCCAACCCATCGGAGGTGGATGTGCTTACTAACCAGCTGATTGTTGCACATTGCACTGTTCCGCTAACGATGACGGAGTCTTACACACTACACACTCACTTCGAGTCTAATTTAGGTATTGGGATACGCGGAAACATTAGCCCGGGCCGGTGCACAGTGCTCAAACTCAGTAATGATTTGACGAGTTTCTTCGTATCCGGTGGAGACATAATCGAAAGTCTAGAACGAACTAATCTTTGCCGGACCCAATTGCGCATAGCTATTGATCAGGATGCCAATTACTTCTTAACTCGTCCCCTCGGTAATCACCATGTCATTTGTCGGGGTGACCATAGTGCTTTATTGACGCAATTTTTACAGGGCATTGGATTAGAAGCAGTAGTACCTAAATAAGCAAAAGGCTGCACGCCCCCGTGCAGCCTTTTTGTAGCGACTTACCTAAAGTCTTTCGCTGATACTCTTTGCTTGCATGAAGAGCTGTACATAATCAGGAC
>DIPA01000075.1:1164-4757 GCA_002427055.1 Firmicutes bacterium UBA5500
AATAATCAGGACCGCCTGCCTTACTATCAGTTCCACTCAGGTTAAAGCCACCGAAAGGATGTACACCAACTAGTGCTCCGGTACAACCTCGATTGATATATAGGTTGCCTACATGGAATGCTTGCTTTGCTTGTTCTATACGATCGCGTTTTTGGCTGTAGAGAGAACCAGTTAAGCCATAAATAGTGTTATTGGCGATGGCAAGTGCTTGCTCAAAATCAGTTGCTCGGATGACTGCTAATACTGGCCCAAAGATTTCCTCTTGAGCGAGTCGCGAATCAGGCTTGACGTCTGCAAAGACGGTCGGCTTAATGAAGTAGCCTTGCTGATCGTCATACTCTCCACCAGCCATCAGGCGACCCTCATGTTTACAGTCTTTTATATAAGAGGTAATTTTGGCAAAAGCAGCTGCGTCAATTACAGAGGTAACTGCATGATTTTCATAGGCCGAACCTACTACTAGTTCGTTGGTTAACTCTACTATGCGCTGTAGAAGCTCGTCATAGACAGAATCTACTATGATTGCCCGAGAGCAAGCAGAGCACTTTTGTCCTTGAAAACCGAAAGCTGCTTTTACTATGTCACGTGCAGCGGCTTTGAGGTCAGCCGTTTCGTCGACGATGATGCAGTCTTTTCCACCCATTTCGGCTATAACACGCTTGATCCAAGTTTGGCCGGGTTGAGGGATAGCGGCTTGCTGGTTAATTCGTAAACCAACAGCCATTGAGCCGGTGAAGTTGACAAAACGGGTCTTGGGATGGTTGACCAGGTACTCACCTACATCACTGCCGCTGCCTGGTAAGTAGTTGACTACGCCGGCCGGTAAATCGGCCGCTTGCATCAGTTCAAATACCTTGGCTCCGATGACAGCTGCAGTGTTGGCGGGCTTGATGATTACCGTATTGCCAGCTACAATGGCAGCCGTTGTCATACCCATGAGAATTGCCAGTGGGAAGTTCCATGGTGAAATAACTAGTCCGACTCCTAAGGGGATATAGGTAAAGCTATTGCGCTCACCCGTTAGGGCAATTGGGGTTGTCCCGTTGCTCAACTTAACTGCCTGCCGTGCATAATACTCGCAGAAATCGATAGCTTCAGCTACATCGGCGTCTGCCTCTACCCAGTTCTTGCCTACTTCCATGATCAGCCAGGCGGTTAGCTCGCTCTTTTGCCGGCGCATTATAGCGGCTAGCTTGAACAGGTAATCAGCCCTTACTGGCATCGGTACCCGGCTCCAGCTGGCGAAGGCATCCCAAGCTGCGTGTAGGGCTTGCTCAGCATGTTCTGAGTTGCCTTGTGCCACTATGCCTACTACCTCTTGATGATTACAGGGATTGACTGAAGGACGAGTCACTTCTGTGGTAATCGCTTTTCCCTCAATTACCAGAGGATAGGTTCTACCAAATTGCTTAGAAACCCGAGTCAGTGCCGTCTGCATAGCTGCGCGGTTTTCAGCAACCGAAAAATTAGTTAAGGGTTCGTTGCGGAAAGGTATCAATTGTTAGACCTCCTTAGAAAAGTGCGTTATTATTTGTTTATTTCGCCATGTCTTGTTCTTTTCCTACTTAGCTATAAAGGATATTAACGTTTGGGAGTTGTCTCCCGGCCTAGACTTGCGGGGAGCGAGGAGGTTTAGTAATATTTAGGCATAGTGTTGTGACATATATTAGGTAATTGGCGCGTAACATATTTCACCTGCAAGGGGAGGGATATTGATGTTTAGCTCTAGGAAGATAAAGCATGGCTTGGTCTGTTTGTTGCTGGTTCTAACCACCGTTGGCTGCCAACCGGCTAAGCCTGCGGAGAATACCCTCAGATTAAACGTGCGCGAAGGTATTTTGCTAGCGCCGGAAGAGCGCCCGGAGTTGCTTGCTTTCGATGGGACTGATCTGATCAGTGATCGAGCAATTACATTCGGGAGCGAGTCTCAGGGTAGGGTACGCATACTTTCATTCTTTTCGATGGGGTGACGTCCCTGTGTTTCAGAGATGCTGCAGTTGCAGCCAGAATTAGTAGGATTGCAGGAACAAGGCATCGATCTATATGTAGTTGCTACTGGACGAGCCTCTGATGTGCGGAGTTTCTTTGTTGAGGGCCAAATAGAGGCTGTTGTTCTGCATGATAACGACATGACAATTTTCCAAGCGTATGACGTTTCTGCAGTCCCCTTTGTCTTGTTTATCGACAAGCAAGGGCGAATTGCCTATGCTCAACGTGGCTGGTCTGCTAATGCCTATGAAGAAGCGATCCTACCAGTCTTGACGTCATTGCAGAACGAGTCCGGAGAGTAATTTGAGCCGATGTTTTTCAGAGCTCAGGAAACGCTAGAGAAATGGGGGAAGCTTGTTGCCTAAGAAAACCGGAGCCTTACTTTTCGTGGTTGGTGTTGGTTTGATGCTGTGTGGTCTGTATCGGCAAGAGGCTGTGCTTGTGCTGGAGAAGGCTATTACCATCTGTTTGCAGTGCATCGGCATTGGCTAATGGGAGACGCTAAAGATGAACAAGCGCAGGCTAACTCAATGGGTTACAGCGATCCTTAGTAATAGCTATTTGCCGGGTTGGTTACGGGGTACTATCTATCAAGGGAAATACAAAGCGATCTGCGTACCTTTCCTTAACTGCTATTCTTGCCCAGGCGCTCTGGGTGCTTGCCCGGTTGGGGCTTTTCAATCGTTAGCTGCTGGGTTCTCTCGCACCATTTCTCTTTATCTGACAGGCCTTCTGTTGGCAGTAGGAGCCTTAGGAGGGCGTTTCGTATGTGGTTGGCTGTGCCCTTTTGGCTTTGTGCAAGAACTACTGCATCGACGCGATGGTAGCCGTCGGCAATTACCCCGTGCCTTAGAACAGGTCAAATTCGTGGTACTAGGTTTGACCATAGTCTTGCCTTTTGTTTGGCGTGATCTGACTGGCCTGGCAGAGCCTTATTTCTGCAAGTATGTTTGCCCAGCCGGTACTCTAGGCGGAGGCATTCCGCTGATTTTGACGAACTCAGGATTGGCTAGGTTAGTGGGCTGGCTGTTCAGTTGGAAACTTTTTTTACTATTGGTAGTACTTATCGCTGCCTACTTCTATTGGCGCCCGTTTTGCCGTGTGCTTTGCCCTCTAGGTGCGTTTTATGGTTTGCTCAATCACCTTAGCGTTTGGCAACTGCACCTTAATCGGTCACGTTGCATAGGTTGCGGTTCTTGTGCTCGCCAATGTAAGGCAGCGCTAGAGCCACAATTGCATCCTAACACTAGCGCCTGCCTGCGTTGTTTAGAGTGCGTAAAGGCCTGCCCGACGCAGGCTTTATCATTCACAGCCAAGGGACAGCCCTCCCGGCCAATTGCTCACACTAGAGACCTTTAGAGTTTGTAGTTTATTGTTTGTCTCTGAGCAGGAAATCTCCAAGCAAATAGTATATAATGATTGCGATATAGTATGACATAATGAGAGCAGTAGGCTGCTCAATTACCTACTAGCAACGCCAAAGGCGTTGCGGGAAATAAGGTGATGGTTGCAGGGCAACTATCAGCTCGTACCTACTAGCAACGCCAAAGGCGTTGCGGGAAATAAGGTGATGGTTGCAGGGCAACTATCAAGTCTGTGGCTTT
>DIPA01000075.1:4930-5704 GCA_002427055.1 Firmicutes bacterium UBA5500
GAGGTGGCGCTCATAGCAAATGAGGATTCCCGAGTGAAAGTCTATGTGCTTTCCGATGCTTTGGGGGAGACTGCTGAATTTGTGGTAAGAGCGGCAGCGAGCCAGTTTCTTGATACTGAGATGGAAATAGTCCGCATGCCTTATATTAACGATAGGCAATATATCAGAAAAATAGTGGCAGATGCCTCTGAACAGCGGTGTATATTTGCGTATACACTGGTTGTTGATGAACTTAGGCATGAAATGGTTGCTGCCGCAGCGGAATATGGTGTCCCGACTATTGATATCATGGGGCCGGTACTAGAGACTATGTCACAAGTCGCCAATGAAACGCCCCTAAAGCAAGCAGGATTACTACGGAAACTTGATGAAGAATATTTCCGTAAGGTTGAAGCTGTAGAGTTTGCTGTCAAATACGATGATGGTAAAGATCCCCGAGGTATTACAAACGCCGAGATTGTGCTTATTGGCGTTTCTCGGACCTCGAAAACGCCTGTTTGTATGTATCTAGCCCATAAGGGTATCAAGGCAGCTAATGTTCCCTTAGTACCAGAAGTGGGTGTTCCCGAAGAGCTATTTATGCTAACGCCGGGTAGAATAGTGGGATTAACCATTAATCCTAACTTTCTGAATGAGATACGCGTGGAGAGATTGAAAACTTTGGGATTGACCGCCGATGCCGATTACGCAAGCTTTAGGCGTATTCTAATGGAGTTGGAATATGCTGAGGATATTATGCGCAGAGTAGGTTGTCCCGTGATCGATGTTAGCAAT
>DIPA01000075.1:5819-6860 GCA_002427055.1 Firmicutes bacterium UBA5500
TTAGCAATCGAGCGGTGGAAGAAACGGCGAGTAAGGTTCTAGAAATTTACTACAGGAGGGAAAGGCATGGCAACTAAGACTTACGTCTATTCATTCGATGAAAAAGAAGCCAAGGATAAGACGCTTTTAGGAGGTAAAGGAGCTAACCTAGCCATAATGACAGGAATTGGGCTCCCAGTGCCTCCTGGCCTCACAATCACTACTGAGGCCTGTAATGAATACTTAGCGGGTGAGGGGAAATTCCCTGTTGGCCTAGAAGCGCAATTGCAGGAGAAATTGCAGAAACTCGAGAGAGATGCTGGCAAGGCTTTTGGAGACAAGACCGATCCTCTACTCGTTTCTGTGCGTTCAGGTGCCGCCATTTCCATGCCTGGCATGATGGATACGATTCTCAACCTTGGGCTAAACGATCAGACTGTAGAAGGCTTGGCAGCGGCCACCGGTAATGAGAGGTTCGCTTACGATTGCTACCGCCGGTTCATTCAGATGTACAGCGATGTAGTTTTGGGTGTAGAGCAGTTTGAGTTCGAAACAATCCTGGCAGGGTTAAAGCAGAGCAGAGGAGTGCGTTTCGATCATGAATTAGCTGCAGCAGATTTGCGGCAGTTAGTACGTAGCTACAAAGATGTTGTGCTAAGAAAAGTTGGTAAGGCTTTCCCACAGGAGCCGCTAGAGCAATTGCTGATGGCTGTGCGTGCGGTATTTGGATCTTGGAATAACCAAAGAGCCATAGTTTATCGCAAGATCAATAATATTCCTGATCATCTGGGCACTGCTGTCAATGTACAGACTATGGTGTTCGGAAATATGGGTAACGATAGTGGCACAGGCGTTGCTTTTACTCGCAACCCCGCAACCGGGGAGAAAAAGGTCTATGGTGAGTATTTGATCAATGCTCAGGGTGAAGACGTAGTAGCAGGTATTCGTACTCCTGAACCCATCGCCAGCTTGGCCCAAGAAATGCCTGAAGTCTATAAAGAGTTTGTTCGCATTTGTAATGTGTTGGAAGAGCACTATCGTGACATGCAGGACATTGAATTT
>DIPA01000085.1 GCA_002427055.1 Firmicutes bacterium UBA5500
TGAAATGGTTCACTTTCATTCTGTCATATACACTGCGTTCCTAGCATACTCGAAAAACAGATTATTTAGAGGCTTATATAGCTGCAAATTACTCAATAAGACAATTTTCTTATCCGTATCGAACTCAAACGCTACCGTCTCTTCCTGTGGAATATCCATGTTCTTTGCGTCATAGACCAATGTACTAATAAACAGCTTCTTAAAATAACTTAAAACACAGGCAGGAATTGTGCACTTAATATACTGATTTTTTCCATGATAACGCTTTGATTTGTTGTTATCAACAGTAAAAAAGCAAGTGACTTCTAGCATTTCCTCTAAGATTAGTTTTACCTCCTGGTCATTTTGATACTGTTGTAAAACCGCAGGAGAAACATCAAACTTATAATCAATAAGGTAATGACTCAAACTGGCGTAATCCCAATTCTTTCTCTCTTTCTCAAATATAGTAAGAATCTTATGCTTAAAGAGAGTTGATAGTCCCCTTTTGTTCAGATCACATTTAACAGTAAAAATAGCCATCTAAACCCCTCCATTTATGTGTTCCGCGAGAATTAACCATCATCTTTATTACAGCAATATATTCCCTTTGGAATTTCCCTTGATTCTCGACAGGCCCACCATTTTGAAACCGTTGTATCCGCTTAACCGCAAAAATATTAGCTATCTTTTTTTAGAGACAGTCGGCTCATCCATATCCACTTGCTCATCAAGTTGCTGGTCGTAGTACCGAAAGATATTTTGATGAGAAGCCATGGCTAGGTGTTACGTTAGGCGATTCCTCATTCTGTGATCTGTGATCGCAAGCTCTCAAACTCTCCCCGTCGGAGTTCTGAGCCACCATACCATCCAGCTAAGTCCCTTGCCCCCGGTGCTATAAGTTTTGTGCGTGGAGGGGCGCCGAGGTTGTTACCTGTGGTCTCCCCCTCTTCGCCCCTCGCATCTTCATAAAGCACAGAGAGTTAAGGGCGTGTTCTAGCCATAAGAGTAATATTCTCTCTGTCCCTAGACATCGTAAAATACCGGGGCGGAACTAGAATTTTACCCCGTTCGTCAACCAGACCCCAGAGCTCCTCATCGTATGAAAACATCAGTAGCCAAGTATTTCCGAGGCGTTCAATATGGGGCGCGGTGAACAACACTTCGGTGTTTATTACATCTTCGATCGCCATTCCATCCTCTGAGGAGTAGAGCAGTATGCCGCCTGGCATGAGGGCAAATTCGTCTTCGTCTTCGTTGTAGGTGGAGAGTGTAGCTTCGGCATCCTGAACTGCTCGCAGAAGGCCCAATACTTCCTTACAAAATTGGAGTTCTCGTTGATCAACTGGTACGAACTGAAGTTCATTTTGCTCATTTGCTACCAGCTCTTGCACGAACTCGCTATAGGCAGCCGGCGTTATGGCGTTAGCTATTAGGTGCACAGCTTTATCGTAAAGCAGAAGGCACTGTACGCGCCAAGCAGTCTCAGATTGCTTGATCTTTTCGGTCATCCGAGAGCAGAGTAGGCGTGTAATTAACTCAGTTTCCGGCGGGAAGTCGTCCTTGTCATAGACAGTGTTATGCAGCGCGTCTTCTACCCTATTAAGAGAGAATATCTCTTTCACAGTATCGGAGATCTGGTGCCGATTTGCGAATTCCAAAGTATGGAGGGCGACCTCCACCTGTTCCTCATACTGAACGCTTCTTTTCCAGGGCGCATTTCCCTTGATTTGAATTCTAGCCGGCTCTGCCGATGTAAGAACAGGCTCAAGGGGATCCCAACAGAAGTCGTCATCTTCTTCAGGCCAGAGATCTTGCGCGATTTCGTCCGCTTCTTCTGGGGTAATTGTGAAGGTCTCATCTTCTACAGATTTCTTTATAGTCGGCTGGTTCATATTAGACCTGGTCCAATCATTCTCCATTTTTTCCCTCCTAATCAGTTATTCCTCGCTACTGGCCAATTGTGGCTGCTGAGGGTAGTTCATGAATCGGACGACTTGATTGTCTATTCGTTCCGATTGGATCTCGTAGTGAAGTATACAGAGCTTCGGACCAGTAATCTAACAAAGGAGGAACTCTTCCACAAGGCTGATAAAATCGGGATTACTCGCTAGCTTATGATTTTGAATAATGCCAAGCGAATTATCGTGGGCGTGAAGTACCTGATTCAACTCCTCGTAAGAACGCTCACCATCAATAGCAAACATCTTATAGAGTTCATCAGCGAAATCGTGAATTGAACAAATGTTGATTTGCGGCAGTTTGAAAAGTGTTCTTAGGATAGCTGCCTCATGGGCTGGACCTCGATATTCTTCCATCTCCTAGGCTCCTTTCGTCCGAATAGTAGTTGTAGCACATACTAGCACGCTATGGCTGCAAAGCGCAAAGTGGCTAGGGCGATATAATAAGGATTGCATGATAATGCACTAATCGTAATACTCCCTGCATATTGTCCATACGGTCATGAATATCCAGATATACATTGCCCAAGAAGCTTGTGGTGTTTTTTGCGGATTCTGGGCACTGGACTCTTATTTTCTTGCGTTTCCTCGCCCAGGCGTAGTCTCGCATGTTTTTCACTACCGCTGTATGCATACCCCTGCATGCAGGGGTGTTCTCTGTCTTTCCGCCTGCAGAACAAAAAACTTGCCGGGCGCCATGGGGTGGCGCTCAGGGAACTACGGCCACCGAAGGCGGGTACCCACTCTTCAGCAATTAACTTTAGCTTACCGTCATAGCCCCATACCTCATATACGCAACGAGAACTAAGATCACTATAGGGCAACGTTTTCATCTCGGTACTGTTATAGCAAATGAACAATTCCTCGGCACCGTCATCGTCAAAATCTAAGAGCGCCCCAAAAGCCACTCCGCTTTTGTTAAACAAGGTATCGCTATCGGCCGAGCCACTGTAGGTTGAACAGGCAAGATGCCGTATTGCCCTATTTTTTTCCTGCAATATCTGACCGCATGCTGCATACATTTGTCCCTCATCTGCGTTTTTAGGTTTTTGTGCAGCATCAGGCTTGTTATTATTTGTATCCTGCTTCACCGTATTAGGAAAGGCGGAAAGAACAGCGTTTGAAGCGAACTCTATCCTTTCCACCCTATCCTGCGCAGCAAAACACCCGAACAAGACTAGCATTGCCATAACAATGCTATCACGAGCATCTTTTTCATCTTTACATCCCCTTTTAGCCACAGTTTCCTCAAGCCAGCGATAATGGTACCCAGATATTGCAAGCTAGGTGCGCTAAATGGGCGAACAGTGGGTAGCTAAACGCCCACTGTCTTTTCTTTTAATGGTGTCTCCTGTCCAGATTTATGTAAGACTAATTCTAACCCTGCCCGGCCCAGCTACGATGTTCAACATACCAGCTCCTAGACGACTCGCCCAGGCGACCTATCTGCCGTGGATGGGCTAAGGGCAGGACGTTAATAGTGTGGCCGTTAATCCTAATAGGAGTTGGCTTACCATATCCATACTTGCCTGTATATTCGTTGAGGTCCCTACAGTCGAATGAGCTGATTGCCCGCAAGAATTGCTTAATTGGATAATCCCCAAGAGTGACCAGTACCTCAGCCTTAGAGGCTAACAACTCTGCTAGAATCTCGCTGCGCCGTGCGGCATCACAGTAGACTTTGTTATCCACTGGAACCGCTACCGGGTTCAAGCCTAATGTAGGGATAAGGGGATTATACTTTTCAGTTATCACTTTCTGCTGGTTCCTATTTAGCCTTGATTCTGGTAAGAGATCACACAGCCAGGCCTCTCCTCTTGTTAACCCTAATGGCCTCAGTATGTCGTTGTCTAGCACCTCGGCTGATGGGCCGTTATACATCTCTGCGGCGGGTCTCAGGCTACCAGCACCAGAGGGAATATCTATTCGCTCAATAATCCTCTGCGCTTCCTCAGGGTTTCCATCCCAGAAAATTGACGGCTCACTAGCTACGGCCAGCGCTCGACAGACCGTGCGTCCTTGATACACCCACCGGGCATGTACTGCACTCGCGTATACCCCCAAAACAAATACCTGCACTGGGCGTCTGTCTGTCTGTTCTACTCGATTGACTACCTCACCAAACGGAAAATGATACACCATACCTCGTATACCTCCTTGTTACATAATCTACTGTATCTGCCCTCCGCTATGCGCCTGAATCAGTACCGAATCTTTCCCCTAATGATTCCCTTTCTCGGGTTGGTTTTCCTCTACCCTGTGGCACATTTTCCAAGGGACGGAGGTGTGAGCATTAGATAACATTCATCCGTTCTGATGCTGGTGGCTAGGTGCACTATGGATTCTGCTGTTATGTGGGGCTTGTTGAGATAAAAGGAATAACAGCTAGTGTGTATATGCCCGTTAAAGAAGCCTATAATGTCGCTGTTTTTTACAGTCCTCTCACAGTCTCGGTTGACTTTCGCAGATACCCCAGCGGCCTCACTTATTAGCGGATGATAGCTAAGAACAATTGTCCCTCTGCCGTAAGGGACGCTTAGTTCTTCCTCCAACCACTTTGTCTGATCAGGCGAAATATACCCATCAACGCCATGTTCGAAGGCGCTGTCTAGGCAGATGATCCTTAAGTCCCCATATGTTCTTGGCAGATACTCGCATAAAGACGGTGAAAATAGAAAGAGGGCAACCAAGCCATAAATGGCGAGGTTGCCCTCACTTTCGTAGTAATCGAGATTAGCTTTAGCAAAGCAAATTTAGGCCCACTAAGGTGTTTATTCATAATATTCTCACAGTACTTAGTTCCAATTTAATCTAATGCATCTACATATTTTTTAGCTTCAAGTAAAGACATTTGCGTGTGTTCACGAATTCTTTTAACAGCCTCTACTTCTTTTCCTGTCCGTTTCAGATGAGTTGCGAGATCTTTTACTTCATCGGAAACCCAGTAAGATGAGAGATTATCATAACCAGTAAGCTTGGCTAATTGATTTATTCGTTCTTCTTGACTTTTGACACGTTTCTTTAATGCTGAAATCTCATAAAATATTAGTGCGCCAGGAATAATTAACAACCCAAAAACAACAGATTCCATTTGACTCATTCCCCCGTATATTATATAAATTCGCTCACCAAGCGTTATGTCCTCCTCCATTAGGTCGTGCTGGATTACCTCAAAATAGCCTAGGCGTATCTCCCCTTTCCTGAGCTCATTATAGGGCACCATAGCCTAAAAGCGCTGATGCCCCCATCCGCCACCACAAAAACAACCCTACAGCGGCAATCTGCAGAACTATTATTACTGGAATACCAATCATGAACTTGGCGTGTCTGGTCTTGTGATGAACCAGACGCATGGTCATGAGCATGGCGACAGAACCTCCCAGCGCGGCTACCAACAACAACGTCCGTTCCTTTATGCGCCATGAACCCCGTCGGGAGGCGCGTTTGTCGTAGAGGACGAGAGCCACCGCCCAAAGGCTAATACCGAGAAGATAAAGTACACCGAACGCCAGAACATGATCAACCATGTTGGGATCTCCAGTATTTTGACATTCTATCAGCATGTTTATGAGTATACTCCGTTAGGTGTAAAGCTGTCTCTATCAATTCATCTTCGGCGCGGTAGTCAAACAGCTGCTTGCTTTGCCTGGTTTCAAAGACCCAGTCCTCGGTAATCGGATTAGCCACGAAATAGTTGATGGTTTCCTGCAATGCTGCCCGTAAATCATAGCGCTCACGATAGCCGAGAGCCTCCAATTTACCAGTGGAAAGCACATAGAGGCCGGACTCAGCTAGGGGCACCTTCCATAGGATATCCTCCTTGGGCAGCCCAAACAAGGACATTTTTCTACCAAATAGCTCTTCAGCCAAGTGAATCAGGTCGCGGAAATTCTGGAAATGGCGATGCCCAGAATTGTAGATTTGACCGATGCTAGCAGGCTCTGTAAGTAAGAAGGCTAATTGCTCAGCCACATTTCCCGCATACTCTCGCTGATTAACTCCCCAGCCAAAATCGGGCAGTAACATCTTTTGACGACCATCAAGGAAACGCTTGATGAAATACCATTCGCGAGCTTGATAATCGTAGGGCCCATAGACAGCTGGCAAGCGCAATACAGTGGCAGGGAAGCCAATAGACTGATACGCCTCCATCAGCGCCTCCTCGGCTTTCACCTTGTTATATCCATACGCCATACTAGGGTCATCTTCCAGCAGATCGGTCTCACGAATTGGGGCTGGGACTAACTTCTCCTTATACACACTGCGTGTGCTGATGAACAGGAAATGACCCACCTTGCCTCGCAGAGCTTCCACACTGGTCCTTATGTCTGCTGCATTATAGGCCATCATATCGATGGCAGCATCAAACTCCATGCCGCTCAATTTCTCTGCTAGTTGCCCTGGCTGGTGCCTATCTCCCACCAAGACGTTCACACCCTCTAATTCGTCCGAAAGTGAACGAGTCCCCCGATTAAATAAGTAAACTTGATGACCCGCCGACAATAGTCTAGGTACGAGATGCCTTCCGATGAAACGAGTGCCGCCGATTATTAAAACCTTCATGTACTACTCCCCTTTCAATGGGTTTGATTGGATACCGGGAAGGGAAAAGCGTACTGGTGGTGAATTGTTAACCAAGCAAAGAACACGGGGGGATCATAGTGGCTAAGCTGGTAAGGGAAAGAAACCACTTGATGGTTAGGAGTACAAGAATAGGCTTTATGTTGCTCGGCATTTTAACCCTGTCAATTATGTTTCCGTTGATGGCTCGCGCAGACGTAGGGCCTAAACCATCCATAGTTATCGATTTCATCGGACTTGAAGGACAAACATATTACACGACGTTGCTCTCTAATGCAAAGTCCACCGGCCCTCACTCAGTTCTTAACGAGGATAGTTCGTATGCGCGATATGCGGAGGGCGACGAAAACTATGAGGTCTTCCTGAAATTTGTGGAGTACCATGATGCGGACGGTTACTATTTTTTGCAGTTCTTTCAAGACTGCACTGAGTCCAACCAATTTAGCTGGACCTACTACCCGCCCAAGATGTTCAAAATACTGCTGTATTTCCCCGAAACAGACCATTTTACTGTAAGTGACGACGTCTACGAGCGTTATGCCTTTGACAGTTATTTCACCGCTGAGATTTCCGATACCGGCCTTTCTGTTGAAAGGTCCTATGACTATACCGCTGAAGCGCTCTCCCTGGCTATCCGTATAGCCCTTACTATTCTAGCTGAACTGGCTATTGCCCTGCTGTTTGGCTTTCGGGAAAGAAAACTGTTTCACTTTATCGCCCTCGTTAATGTCATAACACAGGGGGGCCTTAACTTAGCATTGAACATCATCAATTATCGTTCAGGGGCACTGGCTCTTGTTTTCTTCTACATTCTATTGGAAATTGCGGTAGTCATAGTAGAAGCGATCGTTTATACGCTGTACTTAGAAAAAGGCGGCGTCCAACCGATTCCCCGCTGGAAGCCAGGCTTGTACGCCTTGGTGGCCAATGCTGCTTCCTTTGCTATAGGGCTCAAACTAGCATTCTGGCTCCCTGGGATCTTTTGATGCCAAAACTCGTCGGTATTCAATATTGGTAGCGACCTGATTGGCTAGTTCCTGATAGCCTTCTTGCTCATAGCTTTGAGGAAATCGCGGCTGAGTTTTCTGCGCTCGGGCGTCGGAATGCCGAGAAACGAAAACTGATTCCGCATATAGGCACTCATGGGTGCAGCCTTTTCAGGGTTTGCAGCAGCCCTGAAGATAGCAAATATGGCCATATAGACCTCCTTCCAACTTACAGCTCTGTCTCATCGCAGGTCACAGGATACAAGCAATCGGGCGTCCTAACGCTAGTGGATCAAAGATCGTCTCCTGCCAACGCTGAAGCGCTGCCGGAAACCAAGCAGCCCACTCCTTTGCCCGGCTATACTGGCAGCAAACGAAGAGCAGCACGCTGAGCGAAAAAT